>PBEE01000027.1:0-19641 GCA_002717605.1 Crocinitomicaceae bacterium
GAATTAGCAAACTAGCTTCTTTAAGCGCTCGTAATCACCTTGGGATTTGATTCTCTAGAGTGAACATCTTCCCTAACCCTAGGGTGAAGTGAACCAACAAAAACTATATACGGTTTCCCCCAAAGCTTAATGCTTAGTGGCGGAATATTGCCATGGATCATTATGCTGTCTCCATTTGCATTTATCCTTGCTATGAATTTTGGGCTTGAGAAATTCTCTGCGACGACACTGACCATGATGTTCATCGCCTTTTCAGCTTGTATGGGTCTATCGTTGAGCTCTGTATTCCTTCTTTATAGTCTGGGTTCTGTATTCCAAGTGTTCATTGTAACAGCAGGAACATTTGGTGTGATGGCAATTGCAGGTTACACGACTTCAATAGATTTAACTCGTTTGGGCTCTCTACTCTTCATGGGACTAATTGGAATCATCCTAGCTTCAATAGTAAACTGGTTCATTGGATCAAGCACTATGGATCTAATTATTTCCATCATAGGTGTTCTTGTGTTCACTGGCTTAATTGCCTATGACACGCAGCGCATAAAGATGATAGGGATGAGCATTGACAACGAGTCTTCGACAGCCTCTAAGCTTGCAATACTTGCAGCAACGTCACTCTACCTAGATTTCATAAATCTCTTCCTATTCTTATTGAGATTGCTCGGAAGGAGGGATTAACCCAACCTTACTTTACCATCACATTCTGCGAGCTAGAGAATCCATTATCTAGTTCGAGAGTCACTACGTATGCTCCGCTAGAAAGTGCAGAAGCATCGAAGAATAATTTAGATTCACCTTGTGGAAGTTCTCCGTCGTGCATCACTTCTATAGTTGCTCCAAGAACGTTGCGTAAAACCACTATAGCGTGTGATTCGCTTTTCAAAAGAACTGGGATGCAAGTGATGGCAGAAGCGGGGTTTGGGTATATAGGAGAGAAACCTCCTAAGTCTTGTTCTGCGATTCCAATGATAATGACCTCTCCAACGTGGAAGGTCCACCACCCCTCTGGTGCTGGCATTGGTCTATTGCCCATTTTGCCAGAATTAGCCTCTCCATGAATGTAGTAGTATACGTCTGTTCCATTTGGTTGTGCTGGAATGTCAGCAGTAAAATCTTCGCCATTTCCAGTGTCCGTCATCACCACCTCAGTCCAAGGGCCGTCAGGGCTTGTTGAGTAGAAAAGCGAAGCTGAAGAAATGCCACTACGATGGCTCAGATATCCTTCTACAGTGTATGGATCTGTGGTATTTTCAGTATCGTTCAGAGGTAGATGGCTAATGATTAGAGGATCCTCAACTCCAACTGAATGAGTAATGCAGTGGATCGCACCACTAAGAGAAATGATATTGCTCGGGCCGCTATCGCAATCTATTCCCACAATCTCATATCCAGGAAGAGCATCTTCCCAAATCCTCATTGCAGTCGTATCGTACTCTTCGTAATAAGTCGGAAGAAGAACCTTGTTGTTGACGAACACAGCATTTGAATAGGTCAAATAATAGCCTCCAACATCTGGGTAGCCGTAGTTGTATTCAGGCGGGCTTGGGATGCGGATTACGTCAAATGGCGTTCCCCACTTAGTTGTGTAGTTAGACAGAACGTAATCTAGATTAGCTTCGATCTGCGGCCCGTCTGCCACGCCATCGGGATATTCAGACATGAGTAATGTACTCTCATCGAGCAATTTCATATGCATATCGATGTGATGGATTCCATCGTAGGGAAGAGTAGGCATTGTCACTAGAGTCTCTATCCCCATAAACTCCCCAAGGATGTCCTCAATTTCTTCCAATGTGTGATCCGGGTAATCCGTCCACCAAGTTGAACCACCATCGTTTTCCTCTTCAATTAATTCAGATTCAAAAGCTAGACCAAACCCATCACTCATATAATTCCCCCCTGTATTCATCAAATCATATGGCTCCTCTGTTGTGTTGTACACATCTATCCCCATATGATCACCCAGCTCATCCGCGATCACATCATCATCAGGACGATTTCTATTGTAAATCCAATCCACAAGTAACCTATCGTCATTCCAAGATCCGTAAACAGTATTTGCTCCGTAGTCTCTAATCCAAATCGAATTTAAGTCCACGTCCACTATTTCTACATTGTCTAACGATACGGGTCCACCACAAGCACTTCCGCTTAAGTAGTTTGAAGTAGAGTTTGGCGACTCAGTAAATATGATAACCTTGCATTCGCTAACTGCAGCAGCAGTAATCTGCTTTAGAATGCATTCGAATCCTTCCCAAGCAATGGTCAAGGCTTCAATCTCCTCCCACTCAGCAGCAGCTCTAAGGTTATCGTACTCAGGTGGAGTTGTTATCCCTCTAGAGTTAATGGGTTCAAACCCCATGCGCTCAGCGTATTCTCTCTCAAGAGGGGTTTCGTAGTGGGGCCAGGTTTGGGCTAACAAAGTTGAACCAATTAATAGCCCAACAGCTAATAGAATTATTTCTTTCATTTCAATTACAAGTATTGCTCAAGGTCTTCAGTGTTCATTTTATGACCACCCTTAACCGAAAGGCTTTCAAAATTAAGACCCAATGAGCCAAATAAGGTTGCAGCCTCCTCGTGGTTTTCTTCAGGATAAATTTTATCGTCCTCCCCTCTGATGCTAACCCACTTTGAAATCCTATCGCTAAAAGTAGGTGTGCAATCTTGCCATTCAGGTGGGATTGTGCCAGAGTGGAAGATGACCAAATCTGCAGCAAACCCATCTGCTAGCCACCTTGCAGCAGTAGCAACTCCTTGAGAAAATCCAAGCACTACAATCTCAGCATCTGATGGTACCCCGAGACTCGCCCACCAATGATTCAAGTATGAGATGTGGTCTTCAATGTCGCTTAGCCTTTCGTCGCGTGTCATCCACGAAGCACCGACCCTTCCGTCTGTTCCTCTGATGTAAAATCTACTAAGGCCTTCTGGAGCGGCAATGCACAGTCCCTTTTGAGACAATGGCTTAAGGCCGTCGAGCATATATGCGGGGTGTTGGCCGTAGCCGTGGAGCACAATTACGATTTTGCGGCAAGAATCTGGTGGAGTTCCGATGTGGAACCATCGTGCAGTTTGCTCGACCTTTAATGTGTGACGCGAGATGCCGTCGGGGAGTGGGTATTTGAGTTTGGGATCCACTTAGTAGATAATGTTGATCTCAGTGGTTTCAAAAGCGGGACAGAAAACTGAATCTACAATTTCAATTTCGTTTTCTGGGTCGGTTTGGTCTATAGAGATGTAAGGTATGTAAATATCTCCTGGAATTATGCAACTCCATGTAGAATCCACATTTGCTCCAAGGTATGCTCTCCACTCAGTGTCACAAGTAGAATATTCCTCAAACTCCTTTAGCAGGCGCACGATGATTTTATCTTCAGAGGAAAAAGGTGGAGCATTGTAAACCAAAATATCAATGTCAGCTCTTGGAGTTGTAATCAGATCGTAATCCAATGGAATATTTGGTGTGAAAAGCTCAGGGGAGATTTCTTCCAAAACCGGAAACCATCCGTCTTCTTCAATAGAGATGCGATAGGCAATTGCAGTCTCCCTGTCGAATTCCATAGAGTAAAAACCATTATTATCAGTCGTTGTCTCAGCTGCATCTTGGTAGAAATCATTGAATGATCCGCTCTCAATGATTTTGTGTTCTAGTTTAATGTCAAAGTCTGAGCATGGAGACCCATCAGTATTACTCAAAACGAAGCCCTGTATAATAAATGAGTCTGCACAATCTCGACAGCACCCTGAAATAAAAAGGAGTGATGTTATGATGATTAGAGAAAGGAATCTCATTTTACAATTTCGAGTTTAGCGAATTTAAGTAGGAGTTGTTTTGTGCCTACCGCTGCAAATTTAATGGTCGCTTTGATGTTTGGCTCGCTTCCTTCTATTGTGACTACTGTTCCGCTACCAAACTTTGCGTGTTTCACGTTTACCCCTTCGCTTAGGCCTTTAAGGTCAGACTGAGGTGCTTGGGGAGTTGATTGTAGGTTAACCTTTTTGAGTTTACGCCCCATGATTGATGGCTTGTAGTCAGAACGTTGTTTCGCAACCACCGGCTTTGAAGCTGGCTTTTGTGAAGTTCTAGGCTTTGCACCCCAACCACCAGGGGTGAAGCCACCGCCCGAACCGTAAGCACTTTTGATGGCGCCTCCAACTGTAGGCGTACTGATAAACTCCTCATCGATTTCGTCAATAAATCGACTCGGTTCTCCCATATGCATTTGACCCCACTTGAAGCGCATTTGTGCATATGAAAGTGTACAGGTTTCACAAGCTCTTGTCAAGGCTACGTAGAAGAGTCTGCGTTCTTCCTCCATGTCCGCACGCGAGTCCATGGATCTCTGCGAGGGAAATAAATTCTCTTCCATTCCTACAACAAACACGTGCTTGAACTCAAGACCCTTAGCTGCGTGGATTGTCATAAGACTCACTTTGTTGTTGTCGTCTTCCTCTTTGTCTGCGTCAGTGAGTAACTCGATATTTTCATTCAAGTAATCACCTAATGTAATGATCTTTCCATCACCAGTTTCTTCAGCCTCCTCACTGAAAGCGTGTATTCCATTAAGAAGTTCTTGAACGTTTTCATACCTCTCCGTTCCCTCATTGTAATTCCCTTCCTTCTGCTTATCGGTGTATAATTGATGAACTATGCCCGAACGCTTCGCGATGTGCAATGCCAGACTGTGAGCAGATTTAGTACCTAACTCTGAGGCAAAACTCTGAATCATTATTGCAAAGTCCTGAACCTTCTTCCAAGCCGCATTCTTGATGGTCTCAGGTTGCTGACCTAAAGTTAACAAGTCGAACACACCAATGTTCTGCTCACCGGCAGCTACGAATAGCCTATCCAAAGTCGTAGCCCCAATTCCTCTTGCAGGATAATTGATGATCCTACGCAAGCTCTCGTCATCACGTGGGTTAACAGTCAACCTGAAATATGCTATCAAGTCCTTTATTTCCTTCCTCTGGTAAAAGCTAGTGCCACCATACATTCGGTAGGGAATATTGAGTTTGCGCAGGCTTTCCTCAAACGATCTAGACTGAGCATTAGTTCTATAAAGCACAGCGAAGTCCAAATACTCACACTGCTCACCAGTTCTCTTCTCAAATATCTTATTCGCCACAAACATCCCCTCGTTGTTATCACGAGCGGCACAATGTAGCTGGATTTTTTCTCCCGCTGCATTGTCTGTCCAGACTACCTTTTTGATTTGGTCTTTATTAATCGCAATAATTGAATTAGCAGCATTTACAATTGCCTTAGTAGACCTGTAATTCTGTTCCAATTTATAAGTAACAGAATCCGGGTAATCCTTGCGGAAGTTCAAAATATTCTGAATGCTAGCGCCTCTGAAACCATATATAGATTGTGCATCATCCCCAACAACACATACATTTTCATGCGCCGCAGCAAGCTGCTTTATAATAAGGTATTGGGCAAAATTGGTATCCTGATACTCATCGACTAAAATGTATTGGAACCTGTGCTGATACTTAATAAGGAGATCTGGATTATCGCGTAGTAGAATATTCATCTTAAAGAGGAGATCATCAAAATCCATTGCTCCTGCTCTAAAGCATCTATTTTCATACGCCTTATATATAGCACCAATTTGGGTTTTGCCACTCTGCCTATCCTCAGCCTGTATCTCTGTGTGATTCATATAAGTCTCTGCATCGATTAAGTTGTTCTTAGCGCCAGAGATGCGATTTGCTACAGTTGACACCTTATACTCTTTATCATCGAGTTTCATACCTTTTATAATGTCCTTTAAAAGGGACTTGGTATCCTGGGTATCGTAGATGGTGAAATTATTAGGATAATTGAGGCGGTCTGCTTCTATGCGAAGAATTCGGGCAAAAATGCTGTGAAACGTACCCATCATTAGGTTTCTAGCCTCGATCTCACCAACAAGGCGTCCTATTCTACCCTTCATTTCCCTCGCCGCCTTATTTGTAAATGTTAAGGCCAAAATCTGAAAAGAATCCACCCCTCGCCCCATCAGATGAGCTATTCTATAGGTGAGAACCCTAGTCTTTCCACTACCTGCTCCAGCGATGACCATCATGGGCCCATCAACATGCTCCGCCGCCTCCCTCTGAGGTCCATTTAAATCCTTTAAAAAATCCACGTGACGAATTTACGTTGTCCCAATTCTATGATGAAGCAAAATGCCATTTTATCGCACTTGTAAAAAAACCGCCTCAGATAGTTGGAAATAAAAGAAAAGAACGTACTTTTGCACACCCAAATAAAAACTGGGAAAGACTTTTTTATGCCCATTTGATAACGCAAACCGAGAGGATGCCTACAATACAGCAGTTAATACGCAAGGGTCGCTACACTAAGCCTGTAGCGAGCAAGTCCGCAGCTTTGGACTCATGCCCACAACGTCGTGGTGTATGTGTACGTGTGTACACTACAACACCAAAGAAACCTAATTCAGCTATGCGTAAAGTAGCCCGTGTACGTCTAACAAACGGAAACGAGGTGAACGCATACATCGGTGGAGAAGGACACAACCTACAAGAGCACAGCATCGTGCTTGTACGTGGAGGTCGTGTGAAAGATCTACCTGGTGTTAGATACCACATTGTTCGTGGTGCTTTAGATACCGCTGGTGTTGAGGGCAGATCTCAGCGTCGTTCTAAGTACGGCACTAAAAAAGCTAAGAAGAAATAAAGAGTAACTATGAGAAGGAAAGTAGCAAAGAAGCACCCTATTCTACCAGACTCGAAGTTCGGAGACGTTCAAGTTTCTGTATTCGTAAACAACCTTATGAAGGATGGTAAGAAGAGCACTGCATTTAAAATATTCTACAACGCTATCGATCTAGTTTCAGAGAAAACTGGTGAGGATGGCCTTTCATTATTTAAGAAAGCACTAGAAAACGTTACTCCAGGAGTAGAGGTACGTAGCCGTCGTGTAGGTGGTGCAACGTTCCAAATTCCGACACCTATTCGCGATAGCCGTAAGAACAGCTTAGCAATGAGCTGGCTTATTAGCTTCGCACGTAAGCGTAACGAGAAGTCTATGGCGGATCGTTTATCAGCTGAAATTATCGCAGCTTCAAAGGAGGAGGGTGCAGCTTTCAAAAAGAAAGAAGACACTCACCGTATGGCTGAAGCAAACAAAGCATTCTCTCACTTCCGTTTCTAATACATTATGGCAAAGCGCGATTTAAATCTTACGAGAAACATTGGTATTATGGCCCACGTTGACGCCGGTAAAACGACGACAACTGAGCGTATCCTTTACTACACAGGTATCTCTCACAAAATTGGTGAGGTACACGATGGTGCTGCAACAATGGACTGGATGGAGCAAGAGCAGGAGCGTGGGATTACAATCACATCTGCTGCAACTACTTGTTTCTGGAAATTCCAAGACATTGATCACCGTATTAACATTATTGACACTCCTGGTCACGTTGACTTTACTGTAGAGGTAGAGCGTTCACTACGTGTACTTGATGGAGCTGTAGGTCTTTTCTGTGCTGTATCAGGTGTTGAGCCACAGTCAGAGACTAANTGGAACCTTGCCGATAAGTACAACGTACCGCGTATTGGTTTCGTAAACAAGATGGACCGTTCTGGTGCTGATTTCTTTAACGTGGTAAACATGATTAAGGAAATGCTTGGCGCTAACCCAGTTCCACTTCAGGTGCCAATCGGCGCTGAGGACGACTTCCGTGGTGTAGTTGACCTTGTTACAAACAAAGCATACGTTTGGAATGAGGAGGATATGGGTATGACATGGCAAGAAATTGACATCCCAGAAGACCTTAAGGGTACTGTTGAGGAGTGGCGCGAAAAGTTATTCGAGTCAGTTGCTGAGCAGGATGAGACTCTTATGGAAAAGTACTTCGAGGATCCAGATAGCTTAACTGAGGATGAAATTCACAGTGCTATCCGTAAGGCGACTATCGCTATGGAGATCACTCCACTTCTTTGTGGTTCAGCATTTAAGAACAAAGGTGTTCAGACAATGCTTGACGCTGTAATGCGTTACCTACCATCTCCATACGATGTGGGTTCTATTATAGGTACTGATCCTGATGATGAGACTTTAGAACTTGAACGTAAGCCAGATCCATCTGAGCCATTTTCAGGTCTTGCATTTAAAATTGCTACTGACCCATTCGTTGGGCGTCTTTGTTTCGTACGTGCTTATTCTGGAATGCTTCCAGCCGGTTCATACGTTCAGAACACTCGTTCTAAAAAGAAGGAGCGTATCTCACGTATCTTCCAGATGCACTCAAATAAACAAAACCCTATTGATTGTCTAGAAGCTGGTGATATTGGTGCAGTTGTAGGTTTTAAGGATATTCGTACAGGTGATACACTTTGTTCACAGGACGCTCAAATCGTTCTTGAGTCAATGTCATTCCCTGATCCTGTAATCGGAATAGCTATCGAGCCAAAATCTCAAGCAGATATAGATAAACTGTCAAACGGACTAGCTAAGCTTTCTGAAGAGGATCCAACATTTACTGTTAAGACTGATGAGGAGAGTGGNCAAACAATTATCTCAGGTATGGGAGAGCTTCACCTTGAAGTACTTATCGACCGTCTTAANAGAGAGTTTGGTGTAGAGTGTAACCAAGGTCAACCACGTGTTGCATACAAGGAGGCAATCTTTGGATCTTCTGAGCACCGTGAGGTATACAAGAAGCAGAGTGGTGGTCGTGGTAAGTTCGCTGATATTATCGTTAATATCGGACCAACTACTGATGCTGAGAAAGAAGGTCTTGAGTTTGTAAGCTCTGTTAAGGGTGGTAACGTTCCAAAGGAATTCATCCCAGCAGTAGAAAAAGGATTTAAAGTTGCAATGGAGAACGGTGTTCTTGCAGGCTTCCCAATGGACAGCATGCGTGTAGAACTTATGGATGGTTCATTCCACCCNGTTGACTCTGATGCACTATCATTCGAGCAGGCAGCTAAGTTTGCTTACCGTAACGCAGTTAAGAACTGTTCACCAAAGATTCTTGAGCCAATGATGGCNCTAGAAGTTGTTACTCCTGAAGAAAGCATGGGTGATTGTATCGGTGACCTTAACAAGCGTCGTGCACTTATTGAAGGAACTGACGAGCGTTCCGGTAAGACAGTAATTAACGCTAAGGTGCCTCTTTCTGAGATGTTTGGTTANGTNACTGACCTAAGAACACTTACTTCNGGTCGTGCGACATCAAGCATGTCTTTCAGCCACTACGCTGAAGCTCCAACAAATGTTCAAGAACGAGTGATCGAAGAAGCTCAAGGATAATAACTAGGAAAATGACACAAAAGATTCGCATAAAACTCAAGTCGTACGACCACAATCTAGTGGATAAGTCGGCAGAGAAGATTGTCAAGACTGTAAAGACAACTGGTGCAGTNATNAGTGGNCCAATNCCACTNCCNACTCACAAGCGCATTTTCACAGTTCTTCGTTCACCTCACGTNAACTCNAAGTCNCGTGAGCAGTTCGANCTAAGCAACTTNAAGCGTNTAATTGANATCTACAGNTCTTCNTCGAAGACTGTNGANGCTCTTATGCGNCTNGANNTACCNAGNGGNGTAGAAGTAGAAATTAAAGTTTAATATATAATTATGCCTGGATTAATAGGGAAAAAAGTAGGAATGACCAGCATCTACGGTGCCTCTGGGAAAAATATCCCATGCACGGTGTTAGAAGTAGGTCCTTGCGTAGTAACGCAAGTACGTACCCTTGAGAAGGACGGCTATTCAGCTGTTCAACTCGGCTTCGGGGATCGTTCTGAAAAGAACATCTCAAAAGCAATGATCGGTCATTTCAAAAGAGCTGGTGTGTCGCCAAAGCGTCACCTAGTTGAATTTAATAGCTTCACCGACGAACTCCAATCTGGAGATACGGTTAAGGTTGAAGATGTGTTTAATGAAGGAGAATACGTAAGTGTTAGCGGTACCTCAAAGGGAAAAGGATTCCAAGGTGTTGTTAAGCGTCATGGTTTCGCCGGTGTTGGTCAAGCAACACACGGTCAACATAATCGTCTTCGTGCTCCTGGTTCTATCGGTGCTGCATCATACCCTGCACGTGTTTTCAAAGGAATGCGTATGGCAGGTCAGATGGGCAATTCAAGAGTTACAATCGAAAACCTTGAAGTACTTAAAGTGCTTCCTGAAGAAGGAATCTTAGTAGTGAAAGGCGCTGTACCAGGACATAAAGGTTCTACTGTAGTAATCCGTAAACCTCAAGCATAATGAAACTCGACGTATACACAAGTAAAGGCTCTAAATCAAAGAAAAGCGCTGAGTTAAACGATGCAGTTTTTTGTATTGAGCCAAACGATCACGCTATTTACCTAGATGTTAAGCGATTCTTAGCTGCTCAACGTCAGGGGACACACGATACATTAAACCGTGGATTAGTTTCTGGTTCTACTCGTAAGATTAAGAAGCAGAAGGGTACAGGTACTGCACGTGCAGGATCTATTAAGAATCCATTATTCCGTGGAGGAGGTAGAACTTTTGGTCCAGAACCAAGAGACTACTCTCTAAACTTAAATGCTAAACTTCGAAAGCTTGCTCGTCGCAGTGCTCTTAGCTACAAGGCTAAAGCTGAAGGCATCATGGTTGTTGATAACATTAAGATGGATGCTCCTAAGACTCGCGATTTCTTGGCGATTCTTTCGAATCTTAAGCTAGAGGACAAGAAGACTCTTACTGTTCTTCCTTCAAAGGATGATAACGTTTACCGTAGCTGCAAAAATCTACCAAAGCACCGCGTTATGGTTGCTTCTGATTTGAGCACTTACGACATTATGAACTGTACGAACCTATTGTTCGTTGACAATGCCCACGAAGTAATCGAGGGATTGCTAAAGTGATATCGCTATGAAAGAGATTCTTATCAAGCCACTCATCACTGAGAAGATGTCAGCAGACACCGAGCGTAACAACAGCTACGGGTTTGTTGTTGCTTTAGGAGCAAACAAGATCGAGATTAAAAAGGCGATCGAAACTGAATATAACGTTACTGTTGAATCTATTCGAACACTACGTGTTGATGGAAAAGCAAAGCAACGTTTCACTAAAACCGGGATGGTCAAAGGCCGTACTAATGTATACAAGAAGGCATTAGTTAGATTAGTTAAGGGCGAGGTCATCGATTTTTACGATAATATCTAAGATATGGCTATACGTAAATTCAACCCAATTACTCCAGGTATGCGTCATAGATAGCTCTCAAATTTTGAAGAGCTTACTACTGACAAGCCTCATAAGCCACTTCTTGAATCAATCAAGAAGTCTGGTGGACGTAACTCTGAAGGTAAGATGACTATGCGTTACCGTGGAGGTGGACATAAGCGTCGTTATCGTATTATCGACTTTAAACGTGATAAGCACATGGAGGCTACAGTTCTTACTGTAGAGTATGATCCAAACCGTACTTGCCGTATCTGTCTTGTTGAATACACTGATGGAGAGAAGCGTTACATCATTGCACCAACAGGTCTTACTCCTGGTATGAAGATTAACTCTGGTAAGGGTGCTGCTCCTGAAGTTGGAAATGCACTTTACTTAAGTGATATTCCACTAGGTACTATCATTCATAACATTGAATTACACCCAGGTCGTGGTGCTTGTATGGCTCGTTCTGCCGGAACATACGCTCAACTTGCTGCACGTGAGGGTAAGTATGCAATTATTAAGCTTCCTAGCGGTGAGACTCGTATGATTCTTACTACTTGTTTAGCTGTAATTGGTTCTGTAGGTAATTCAGAGCACAACCTTCAGGTTAGCGGTAAAGCTGGTCGTTCACGTTGGTTGGGTCGTCGTCCACGTGTTCGTGGTGTGGTGATGAACCCAGTTGATCACCCAATGGGTGGTGGAGAAGGAAAATCGTCAGGTGGACACCCACGTTCACGTAACGGTATTCCAGCTAAGGGCTACAAGACTCGTACCCCTCGCAACAAGTCTAATAAGTTTATTATCGAACGCAGGAAGAAATAAGAAATGGCACGTTCACTCAAGAAACCCCCATTTGTCCACTACAAGTTGGCACAACGAGTTGAAGTTATGCAAGCTTCTGGAAAGAAGTCTGTGATTAAAACTTGGTCTAGAGCAAGTACAATTACACCTGACTTTGTTGGATTAACGATTGCCGTTCACAACGGTCGTCAGTTCATTCCTGTATTCGTAACTGAGAACATGGTAGGTCATAAGCTTGGTGAATTTTCACCAACACGTACTTTTCGTGGTCACGCAGATAAAAAGGACAAGAAGCGATAAGCTCTTAAACATTAAGAATTATGGGATCACGTAAAAGATTAAAAGCTGAGGAACGCAAAGAGGCAATGAAAAATATTGCTATTGCTAAACTCAACAATTGCCCAACCTCGCCTCGTAAGATGCGATTGGTTGCTGACACTGTTCGCGGAAAAGACGTTTTTGAAGCTTTAAACATTTTGCGCTTCTCTGCGCAGGATGCTTCAATCCGCTTAGAAAAGCTACTCAGATCTGCTATTGCAAATTGGGAAGCAAAAAATGCTGGTAAGAGTCCGGAGGATGCTGAACTAAAAGTTCGTGAAATCTCAGTTGATTCTGCAAGAATGCTTAAGCGTATTCAGCCAGCTCCTCAAGGTAGAGCGCACCGCATCCGCAAGCGTTCTAACCACGTTACAATCATTGTAGATAGCGCTAAAAACTAACATGGGACAGAAAACACACCCAATAGGAAACAGATTAGGAATCATCCGTGGATGGGATTCTAATTGGTATGGCGGAAATGACTACGGCTCTATGCTTGTAGAAGACGTTAAGATCCGTGAATACTTACAAGCACGTTTGCGTAAAGCAAGTGTTGCAAACGTTATTATTGAGCGCTCTCTAAAGCTCGTAACTGTAACTATCAAATCAGCTAGACCTGGTGTTATCATCGGTAAAGGAGGATCTGAGGTAGATAAGCTACGTGAGGAGCTTAAGAAGCTTACTAAGAAGGATGTTCAGATTAACATCTTTGAGATTAAACGTCCAGAATTAGATGCTCGTCTTGTTGCTGAGAGCATTGCGCGTCAGCTTGAGGCTAGAATCAACCACCGTCGTGCCGTTAAGATGGCTATCCAAAGTACTATGCGTCTTGGGGCAGAGGGTATTAAGATTAACATCGCAGGTCGTATCAATGGTGCAGAGATTGCTCGTTCGGAGGCTTACAAGGAGGGTCGTATTCCACTTCACACATTCCGTGCTGATATTGATTACGCTCACGTTGAAGCTCACACTACTTACGGTGTATTAGGTATTAAATGTTGGATCTGTCGTGGAGAAATCTACGGAAAGGCAGATTTGTCTCCACTACCACCTCAAAAGAAAGAGCGTGGAAACGATCGCAGAGGCGGTGGAGGTCGTCGTAACTCACGTAGATAATAGCTGAAGGATTATGTTACAGCCAAAAAGAACTAAGTTCCGTAAAATGCAAAAGGGCCGTATCCGCGGCCTTGCTTACCGTGGTAGCACGGTTGCATATGGATCATTTGCCATCAAGACTATGGAGGAGGGATTCATCACTTCTCGCCAGATTGAGGCAGCTCGTATTGCTATTAAACGTTACATGAAGCGTGAGGGTAAAGTTTGGATTAGAATNTTNCCAGACAAGCCTATCACNTCTAAGCCTGCTGAGGTACGTATGGGTAAGGGTAAAGGTGCTCCATCGCATTGGGTTGCCCCTGTACGTCCAGGTAGAATCATGTTCGAAGTGGACGGTGTGTCTCTAGAGACTGCTCAAGAAGCACTTCGCCTAGGAGCTCAGAAGCTTCCGGTAAAATGCAAGTTTGTTGTACGCCCAGATTACGCTGCATAATGATTGAAATGAACGAAATACGTCAGATGTCTGATAAGGATCTTTCAGAGCGCCTAGTAGTAGAGCGTGAAGCACTATCAAAGCTTCGCTTTAACCATAGTGTTGCTGGTCTTGAGTCACCAAACATCTTGAAAAACAAAAAGCGTGACATTGCTCGTCTACTTACTGAGCAAAACCTACGCAAAAACACTAACGGCACTAACGCTTAATTATGAGTACAGAAATCACAACAAGAAACTTACGCAAAGAGCGAATTGGTATTGTTACATCTAATAAGATGGNGAAATCAATTGTTGNATCTGTTGCTCGTAAGGAGAAGCACCCAATGTATGGGAAGTTCGTTACTAAAACGAAGAAATTTGTTGCTCACGACGAGGAGCAGACATGCAACATCGGAGATACGGTGCGCATTATGGAAACTAGACCAATTAGTAAGCGTAAGTGCTGGAGATTGGTTGAAGTTGTTGAACGCGCTAAATAATTCGGTAGAAAGTAAAGTAAGATGATACAACAAGAATCTAGAATGAAGGTTTGCGATAACAGCGGTGCTAAGGAAGCGCTCTGTATTCGCGTACTTGGAGGTACTAAGAGACGTTACGCATCTATCGGAGATAAGATTGTTGTTACTGTAAAGAGTGCTACGCCAAACGGAAACGTTAAAAAGGGTACGGTATCAAAAGCAGTAGTAGTGCGTACTCGTAAAGAAGTACGTCGTCCTGATGGATCTTACATCCGTTTCGACGATAATGCTTGCGTTCTTTTAAACGAAGCAGGTGAGTTGAAGGGAACAAGAATTTTTGGCCCTGTTGCTCGTGAACTTCGTGATAAGAGCTTCATGAAAATTGTCTCACTAGCACCAGAAGTGCTTTAATGACAACTTAAGAAAGATGGAAAAGCGTTTAAAAATAAAATCAGGAGATACAGTTAAGGTTATTTCTGGCGGAAGCAGAGGTAAGCAAGGAACTGTAATTTCTGTAGATCGCAGCAAGGACCGTGTGTTTGTTGAAGGTGTTAACTTCGTAACAAAGCACGTGAAGCCTAACGCATCAAACCCTCAGGGTGGTGTGGTAAAATCTGAAGCTGGCATCCACATCTCAAATGTGATGGTGATTGATGCAGCTGGTAATGCAACGCGTGTTGGCCGTCGTCGTAACGCCGATGGAAAGCTAACTCGCTATTCTAAGAAATCTAACGAAGATCTGAAGTAATGACATACGTACCAAGACTTCAAACGCAATACAAAGAAGAGATTGCACCTGCTTTAATGAAGCAGTTCGAATACACGTCTGTAATGCAGGCTCCTAAGATCACTAAGATCTGCTTAAACCAAGGTGTTGGTAAGGCAGTTGGTGATCGTAAGATGGTTGACCAGGCAGTAGAAGAGATGACAATGGTTTCAGGCCAAAAGGCAGTGAAGACTATTTCAACTAAGGACGTATCGAACTTCAAGCTTCGTAAGAATATGCCTATTGGTTGTCGCGTGACTCTCCGTCGTGAGAATATGTACGACTTCCTTGATCGTCTAATTACTGTTACGCTTCCTCGTACTCGTGACTTCCAGGGAATCAGAGCTAAGGGCTTTGATGGACGTGGAAACTTCACCTTTGGTATTAAGGAGCAGTTGGTATTCCCAGAAATCGTTATTGACGATGTAAAGAACATCAACGGTATGGACATCACTATTGTTACATCAGCAAACACGGATGAAGAGGCTAAGGCTTTATTATCTGAGTTTGGCTTTCCATTCAAAAACTAAGAGAGATGGCTAAAGAAAGCATGAAAGCGCGCGAGAGAAAACGCGCAAAAATGGTTGCTAAGTACGCTGCGAAGCGTGCAGCCCTAAAAGAAGCAGGAGATTGGGAAGGACTTCAAAAGTTACCACCAAACTCATCTGCTGTTCGTATGCACAACCGTTGCCAGATTACTGGTCGTCCTAGAGGATACATGCGCCAGTTTGGCATTTCGCGTGTCCTATTTCGTAAACTGGCCCTAGCGGGTCGCATTCCTGGAGTTAAAAAGGCTAGCTGGTAAGCTTCCTTTAAACCAAAAAAGAGAACAGATATGCATTGTGATCCGTTATCAGACTTCCTAACTCGCCTTAGAAACGCACAGATGGCTCAACATAAAGTTGTAGACATCCCAGCTTCTAATCTTAAAAAGGAAGTAACTAAGATTCTTTTTGACCAAGGCTACATCCTTAACTACAAGTTTGTAGATGCAAAGCCACAGGGAATCATCAAAATTGCACTACGCTACGACGATAAAACTCGTAGACCAGCTATTACTGAGCTTAAGAGATTCTCTAAGCCTGGTCTTCGTAAGTACGGAGCTTCTTCTGAGCTTCCAAGAGTACTTAACGGTCTTGGTGTAAGCATTATTTCTACTAATAAAGGTGTAATGACAGATAAGGAGGCTCGCAGATTAAACATCGGCGGTGAAATCCTTTGTACTGTTTACTAAAGAAGAATCTATTATGTCTAGAATAGGAAATTCACCAATAACTATCCCTGAGGGAGTAACAGTTACAGTAGATAATGCTGTAATTAAGGTTGCTGGCCCAAAGGGTGAGCTAGAGCAATCATACGATCCAGCTATCAAGGTTGAGATCGCAGATAACGTTATTACTCTAACTCGTCCATCTGAAGACAAAGACCACCGCTCTAAGCATGGTCTTTACCGCGCGTTAATCTTTAACATGATTGAAGGCGTTTCAAAAGGATTTGTAAAAGAATTAGAGCTTTACGGAGTAGGTTTCCGTGCTCAGTCTCAAGGTCAACAATTGACTCTTAACTTAGGTTTCAGCCACGCTATCGTGATGGAGCTTCCAAAAGAGATCAAGCTTGAGGCAAACACTCAAAAAGGTGCTCCACCATTTGTAAAGCTTGAATCACATGATAAACAACTTATCGGTAGCGTTGCTGCTAAGATCCGCTCATTGAGAAAGCCGGAGCCATATAAGGGCAAGGGTATTCGCTACAAGGGTGAAGAAATTCGTCGTAAAGCTGGTAAGACTGCTGCTAAATAATTGAAAGGATGTCTACAAAGAAAAAATCACTAGCTCGTCTAAAAATTAAGCGTCGTGTACGCGGAAAGGTTGCTGGAACAGCAGATCGTCCAAGACTTTCTGTTTTCAGAAGCAATAAGCAGATTTATGCACAGATCATCGATGATTCAAGCGGTGTGACAATTGCTTCTGCATCCTCTATTAATAAAGATGCAGCAAAAGGTCTTCCAAAGCTTGAACAAGCTGCAAACGTTGGTAAAATGATCGCCGAATCAGCGAAGAAGGCAGGTATTGAAACTGTAATTTTCGATCGTAACGGCTATTTATACCACGGTCGTGTTAAACAATTAGCTGATTCTGCTCGTAAGGGTGGTTTGAAATTCTAAGAATATGGCTCAAGGACAAAAACAACGTCAAGGCGCGAAGCGCGAACAACAAAGCCGTACTGGCGATCCAGATCTTAAGGAACGCCTAGTTGGTATCAACCGTGTAGCTAAAACTACTAAGGGTGGTCGTACTTTCTCTTTCGGAGCAACTATGGTAGTTGGAGATGAAAAAGGAAGAGTAGGTCACGGATTGGGTAAGAGTCGTGAAGTTGCGACTGCAATCCAGAAGGGTATCGAAAACGCAAAGAAGGATATGATTAAAGTACCAGTCATTAATGGTACCATTCCTCATAGACAAGAAATGAAATACGCAGGTGCTCACGTACTTATCCGTCCAGCATCACCAGGTACTGGTGTAATTGCAGGAGGTGCTATGCGTGCTGTGCTTGAGAGCGCGGGTATTAAAAACGTACTTGCAAAATCTCTAGGTTCTTCGAATCACGCAAACGTTGTAAAGGCAACTTTCAACGCTTTAAAGGCTCTACGCGATGCAAATACAGTAGCTAATGCTCGTGGTATTTCAGTAACTAAAGTATTCCAAGGCTAAAGAATAGAATATGGGTAAAGTAATTATTACACAAGTTCGTAGTGCAATAAATCGCACAAAGCGTCAAAAAGATACTATCACAGCTTTAGGTATCAAGAAGCTCAACAAGCCTGTTGAGCACGAGGCTACACCTCAAATCATGGGAATGATTCAAAAGGTTAGTCACTTAGTCAAAGTTGAAGAAAAATAATTGAATAAAACCAGCACATTATGAACCTAAGCAATATCAAACCTGCAAAAGGATCTATTAAAAAGCGCAAGCGAGTTGGTCGTGGAGAAGGATCTGGCCACGGCGGAACATCAGCTAGAGGCCACAAAGGAGCAAAGTCACGTTCTGGCTACAGCTCAAAGATCGGTTTTGAGGGTGGTCAAATGCCACTGCAACGTCGTGTGCCAAAGTTTGGCTTTACTAGCCCAAATAGAGTAGAGTATAAGGGAGTGAATCTTGATACGCTTCAAGAACTTGTAGACAAGATTAAGAAGAATACTATTGTTCCTCAGGATTTCATCGATAACGGATTAGCTAACAAGAAGGACCTCATTAAGGTACTTGGTAGAGGAGAGCTTAAGGCAAAGGTTGAGGTCACCGCTCACAATTTCTCTAAGTCTGCTCAAGCTGCAATCGAAGCTACAGGTGGATCTGTACAAACTATTGATCGTCAAACGAAATGAGATTCTTCTCTAAATTAAAAGATATCTGGAGCCACAATGAGCTAAGGAACAAGATTGGGGTTACCCTTGGTCTTATACTAGTTTACCGTATAGGTTCATTTATCGTGTTGCCTGGTGTGAACAGCGATGTTCTTGCAGCACAGATGGATGCACTTGGAGGTGGTGGTCTAGGTGACATTCTTTCGTTATTTACAGGTGGTGCGTTTACTAGAGCTTCGATTTTCGCTTTGGGTATCATGCCTTATATCTCTGCATCAATTATTATTCAGCTTATGAGCATTGCTGTACCAGCTGTTCAGAAGATGCAAAAAGAGGGAGAGAGTGGTAGAAAGAAAATCACTCAATACACTAGATTTCTAACTATTGCGATTTGTCTAGTACAAGCGCCAGGATACTTAAAATCTACTGTAGTTAGTGTGCCTGGAGCAGTTGCTAATCCGTCAATGTTTTGGTGGTTCTCTGCAATTATGATTATCGTATGTAGCACTCTAGTTATCATGTGGTTAGGTGAGAGAATTACTGATAAGGGAGTAGGGAATGGTATCTCTCTTCTAATTATGATTGGTATTATCGCGACATTCCCTCAGGCTCTTATCCAAGAGTTCATGCACCCTGATTCAACTATCTACTTCTTCTTAGTAGAAATTGCTTTCTTTTTGATTGTAATTGGAATTAGTGTTGCACTTGTTCAAGCTATCCGTAAGGTTCCAGTTCAAATGGCAAAGCTTCAGCAAGCAAATGGTGGTATGCCAACTGGATCTGGTTCAAGAAGCTTTATTCCATTAAAGGTTAATTCTTCAGGCGTAATGCCCATCATCTTTGCTCAAGCGATTATGTTCGTTCCACTTTATTTAACCCAATCAGAGTCACTACAGCAGAATGAATTCCTACAGAGCTTAAGCGACTTTAATGGAGTTGCATACAACGTACTGTTCTTCTTCATAGTAGTTGCATTTACATATTTTTACACAGCTATTACGGTTAATCCCAACCAAATGGCTGATGACCTTAAGCGTCAGAATAGCTTTATTCCTGGAGTAAAGCCCGGTCGTCCAACGTCTGAGTTCTTGGATAATGTCTTATCAAAAATAACTCTGCCTGGAGCTGTATTCTTAGGTCTTGTGGCTATCCTTCATGCAATTGTTTTCAGATTAGGATTCACACACTCACAATCTTTTGCCATTTTCTTTGGAGGTACATCTCTATT
>PBEE01000028.1:0-20994 GCA_002717605.1 Crocinitomicaceae bacterium
TATTGATGTAAAAAAAATAAGTGAATGTATGTATTCCCCAAAAATTTTGAGTGCAATCGAATGAACTAGAACAGTTCCTATTCCATATAAAAGAAAAATTTCTTCAAATGGTTTTTTTCCGTTTAATATATCAAAAGAATTATCAAAAACTAAACCATAATGATGTCCGTCATAATGAAATTGAGAATAATAACTTGTTAAAATTGTTGAAATAATACCAATTGATATTGTTAATAAAAAATATTTTTCCTTAATCAATTGTTAACTTCTTCTTCCAATTGTTCAAAAATTGGTTTCCACTCAATTAAAATTTTCTTTAAGCTGTCTTTAATTACAATTTTTTTATCCTCATATTTTTCAATTGAGTTAGCGTAAGTAATTAAGTGATATTCTATTTGGTTAATCAAAAAAATATGGAATCTCTCAGATTTAAGAATGTTCAAAATAGAATTTTGAATTACTGATATTGATATCTTTATTAATAAGAAAAATACAATTAGTACTACTACTATCAACATTGCTTGTTTTTTTAATGATCCCATTTATTCAATATTCTATATAAAGTTGATTTAACCTTTTTTAATGCTATATAAGTATATTATTAAATTATGAAATCAAATAGTTTCAAACATTATGTTTCTTTGGATAAAGAAATGAAAATTCCAAAAAAGCTGGATAATATTCAGTTAAAATTTGCAGAAAATTATAATGAAGAAAATGATGATGAATTAAACGGATTGTATTCCCATTACAAAATTGTAAAAAAAAATATTAACGCAAAATATAGAAATTTACCTGATTATAAAGAATATAGAAGATTATGGCGAGACACAGCTGTTAAGCATGTAGAAACCGAGTTTCCACTTCATCTGGATATTGAAGTTACTTCTTATTGCAACTTAGCATGCCCAATGTGTCCTAGAACTCACAGAGTAGCTTTAGGTGAATGGAAAAACAAAATGATGAAGTTTGAAACATTTAAAAAGATTATTGATGAAGGAACTGAAAAAGGTTTAAAAGCGATTAATCTTAATAATTTTGGTGAGTCATTTTTTAACAAAAAATTAGTTGAAATGATTGAGTACGCAAAATCAAAAGGTGTCTTAGATGTTATGTTGCATACAAATGGAACAGTTATGGATGAAATTTTAGCTGAGAGAATAATAAATTCTGGCTTAGATAGAATTATATTTTCTTTAGATTCTATAACTAAAGAAATTTATGAAAAAATAAGAATCGGTGCAAATTTTGAAGATACAATCAAAAATGTGAGAATGTTTCACACGATTCGAGAAAAAATGTGCAATTATAAACCTGTAATCAGAGTGAGTATGGTAAGAATGAAAGAAAATGATCATGAGGCTAATAAGTTTGAAAAATTTTGGGGACCATATGCTGATGAAGTAACATATACTGATTATAGAAACCAAGATGGATTGGATAAAACTGATAGATACACAGAATTTAAAAAAGAGAATAAATCTTATTCATGTCCAGCTCTGTGGCAAAGATTAACTATAAATGCAACTGGTGAGGTTACAGCATGCTGTAGAGATGCTGGTAAAAGATTAACCTTAGGAAAAATTAATGACGAAAACAAATCTTTAACGAACATATGGAATGGAGACAAATTAAAAGAGTCTAGAAATCTGCACGAAAATAAGCAAGCATATTTAATAGATGCTTGTAATGGATGTGATCATATAAGAGGACATATCTTACCAAAAAAATAATTATTTTTCTTTTAAATAAGACTCATTGTCTATGTATTTACCTTCTCTCATATAATCTATATCAAATAAACATCCCTCCGCCCACTTCATTAGTTTTATTTTTGGTTTATGAGATTTTTCAATAAGTTCAACACTTTTAAAAGTGTTGAGTTCATTATTTTTTGGAAACTCAATAATAAAATTTCCAGTGTATTCCTCAAAAAACACTCCTGACGGTTTTGACAAATAAATTGTTTCATTAATAAGATTAAAAATTTTTTTAAAATCCCATTTTGAAGATGTATTTAATGATATAGCATAATTTACATCAATTTCTTTTCTTATATGTTTCTTATACATATAATTTAAATCTTTCTTAAGAGAATTTGTAGATATAATTTTATTAATATTCTTTTTAAATTTAATCTTTAAATCTGTAATTACAAATATCTTTTTAATCTTAAGTTTTTTTAAATAGGAATTTGAGAAAAGAGTTTTAATTTTTTTCAAAAGTTTATTTTTATTTTTTTCCCTTCTTGCATTTACAATTAAAATATAAGAGAAATAATCAATCTTTAAAAATTGACACTTTTTCCAATATAATTGGAAATCTTTGTTCAATATTTTTATTGTATTAGCTGATCTGTTAGTACTATCTAAATGCTGATGAACACCATGTAAATGATAAACAGTTGATTTTGCAGTATAGCCTATAAAGCCTCCTCGCTTAATCTCAGCATTTGCCCAAATTCGATCCTCTATATTATTAATCTTTCTATCAAACTTAAATTTTTTAATAATTTTTGATCTGTAGATTGAATTAGCATTACTAATATATGGATCTCGTTTGTGAATAACGTCCTCATTACGAAACAAAATACTCATATCTAAGGCATTTTGACTGTTCGATCCAGGCAGTGGAATTTGTTTTCCATAGGCTGCTGAAATTTGATTATTTTTTTCAATGAAATTTATAAAATTTTTCAGCCATTCGTTGTGAGCTGGTATACAGTGTGAAGAAAGAAAAACAATATATTCTCCCTGTGCTACTTTTAAAGATTTATTTAATGCCATTCCAGGTTTATAACTATGAAGAGTAATTATTTTCTTTATATTATAAAATTTTAAAATTTCTTTAGTATTATCTCGACTTCCGTTATCACAAAATATAATCTCAAAATTTTTGAAACTTTGCTTTTTTAACTCCTTAAATAAAATTTTTAGCCATCTAGACTCGTTTTTTCCTCTGATAATTATTGAAGCTTTAAATTTATAATTATTCACCCCATCTTCCTCTATAGTTTTTGTAAATATCTATTTCACTTTTTTGCAAACCAAGACCTTTAGACAAATTAAATTTTTTAGTAATATCAATCCATCTTCTTATTAATTTTAATTGTTTTGGTAAAATAGCAAACTTATTATCTCTACCTGGCAACTTTTTATTTATAGTAAAATGTTTTTCAACTATCATGGCTCCTCTTGAGATAGCATGGATAGCATCTTCTATTCCTTAAAAGTGTCCTGAATATCCTACTTTTTTAAAATTTTCTTTTAAATAATCAAATTTTAAAAAATTACAATTTTCTTGAGATAATGGATAACTACTTACACAATGAAGAGGTATTAATCTTTTAATATTTCTATATTTTGTAATTTTTTTCAATTCTTGAAAGTTTAACGCACCTACAGAAATAAAAACTAGTGAAAATTTTTTTAATGAAAAATTAATTAATTTTGTATTGTATGCTTCATGAGATGGAATTTTAATAATTTTATCACCACTTTCCTTAAGAAGTTTGACACCTCTAAGCGTAAATGCAGATGCAAAACAATCTATTTTAATTTTTTTACAATATTTTTTAATATCCTTATATTTTTTCAAATCTAAGAAAGCTTTTTCGTAAATTTTTTTTCTTCCGTCATTATCCCAAGTACCTTTTTTTAAATATTTTGGATCCCATATCTGAAATTTAACGGCATCCGCTCCATTTTTTTTTGCAGAAAAAATCATTTTTTTAGCTAAGCTAATATTACCAAGAAAATTCCATCCAATTTCAGCAACTAAATATATCTTATCTAATTTTTTAAAAATCATTTTTTTAAATTATCAACGACACTAAGAAGAATTAATTGATGCATATTTTCTACGTAATTATATTTTTTTGAATCTATCCATAAATTAATGTTTCCAATTTTACTTAATCTGTTATTTTTTTTAAATCCTGTTAAAGTAATAAGCCTAAGTCTTCCTCTGCAATACTTTGCTGCATTTATCATATTCTTAGATTCACCACTACTACTTATCAAAATCACTAAATCGTTTTTCTCGGAATGAGCTTTCAAAGCCTCTTTAACCCAATTTTCATATCCATAATCATTAGCAAAACAAGTTATAAAATTTGATTCATTTAACGTTACTGCTTTAATTTTACATATTCTAATTAAATCAGTCGAAACATGTGATGAGATAGATGCACTACCTCCATTTCCAAAAATAAATACTTTTTTATTTGAATTCTTAAATTTTTCTAATTCTTTTTCAACTTTTGTAATTAAAGATATATCAAATTTATCAATTAATTTTTTAAAACTTTTAAAATAAATCTTATACTTATGATAATTTTTCTTCATTTTCTCTTGCTTTCAATATTTCTTTATATTTTTTTAAATTTATAAATTTTTTATCATTTTTAGTAAAACCTGTTTTATGTTTATAGCTATAAATGCTTGAGTAAAAATCACAACTTTTACAAACATCTGGAAAATCATTTTTTTCTTGTCTATCAATTAGTTCAAGATATTTTTTATTATTTGATGATATAATTTTTTTTAAATTATCTTTGAATACATTACCAATACTTAGAGTATAATTTGCGTCTCTACATGCACATGCATTTAATTCACCATTTGAACCAATTATCATTCTTGAATAAATTAATGAACATGATCCATTTTTTTTAAAAGGTCTTTTATTAAAATTGATATTAAGATTTTTAACATCTTTATCATTTATCATACCACCCCAATTATTATAATCAGATGTGTATTCATAATTTACATTTTTATTCTTTATTAATTTTTGGATTTCAGTAACAAGTTCACTTTTTGAATCTAATAAGTTTATATCAAAATTTTTTTCTGTTCTGTGACCAATTAAAATCTTAAAATCAAATTTTTTTTCACTTATTAGAAGATTTAACTTTTTCAAATTTTTAATAAGAATCTCATAAGCATTATTTGAAGAGTCAGCAAAAGTAATAAAAGTTTTTTGATCATGCCCATAAATGCTTATTCCTAAAAAATTTAATTTCTTCAATTCAAATAATTTTTCAATATCATTTGTTTTTATTGGTATAAAATTTGTATAAAAATAAAAGCCCTCTAACTTATCATGTTCATCAATATATTTTACCTTCTCAAAAAAAGATTTATCCATAAAAACATCTCCTGTAGTTGGAGATAATCCAATATTTCTATATCCAAAATCAGCAGATTGATTTACCAAATTAACAAAATTTTCTTTAGACATAGTTTTTAAGGGGTGCATAGAAAGATCCCGCTTATGATATCCACAAAATTTACAACCAAGATTGCAAATTGATGTCGTTTCTATGTTTATACTTTTTTCTATATCAGGTATAAATTGTATATTAAAATATCTATTAGTTTTAATAAATATATATTCAAATATTTCTAAAAGGTATTTTTTGATATAACGTAAAAAAATCTTCATTTTATATTTAAAGCAATAATTAAAAATTTGATACTTAATAAAAATGTCTTATTTATGTTTATAACAAATTTCTAAATTGACTAAGTTAATTTATTTTCTGCCAATAGCAATTAAAGTATCAGTTTTTGAATATTTTTTTAGTAATTCTTTATATTTAGTCTCTTGTTTTTTTGTTATTACATTTTTAAAAAAATCCTCTTTACCAGGTAATCCAAATATAAACCATCCTAAATGATTTTTTAAAGAATATCTTTGATAAAAGATTATTTTATTTTTTTTATATCCTGAGAATCTTAAAAATTTAAATAATGAATTTTTGGTATGTGTCATTAAATGCTCAGACCATAAAAAAAAATTTTTATAAGATGGTAAATTAGAATTAATTAAGACGTCTTCTACGTGTGGAACTTCAATAATAATAGATCCATTTTTTTTTAATAATTTGTTTAATTTTCTTAATATTTCTAATGGGTTATCTAAATGTTCTAATACATGAAACATAAATATAGTATCGAAGCTTAAATTAAGATCAAAACAAGTTTTTAAATCGAAAAAAAAATTATCTTCTTCATTTATCTTATTTCTAAATTTTAAAGAATCTGGATCTACGCCATAAGATTTTTTAGAAATTTTTCTTGACAAATTTACAAAATCACCGTTTCCACAGCCAAAATCAAGAATTATTTTATTTTTAATAAATTTTTTAAAACTTTTATATCTCCTAATACTATCTAGAGGTTTTTTTCTTTTGTAAAGACCATCAGCAGTTTTTATTATATTAATTTTTTTCTTATTTGTTTTTTTTTCTAAGTAATAATCTTTATTTTTGGTTTTTTCCAAAAAAATGATTTTTGTTTTTTTGTCCTTATAAGAATTTAATTTTTTCTTATCTCTTGTTCTGTTATGGAATAAATAAAGATTTTCATCTTTTATAAGATTAAGATCTTTTAAAACATTATATATTTTATTTTGAGATTTAAATCTCATATTTTTAATATCTAGCTTTCAAAAGTATATAGTTGATTATTAACTGACTTAAAATTTATTGAGCTATATTTAGGATAAATTTTTTCGATATTTTTTTTAATTTTGTAATAGTAAATTGGGCTTCTGTTAATTATTTTTTTGTTTACACTTTTTTTTCTCATCAAATTAAATGTTTTATCCATTAAAAATTTTGCTGAGAGAATTTTTTTATTAATTGATGAAAATTCTTTTTTATTAAATTTACAATTATTGAGATTTTCAGAAATTTTTTTGTAACTATTTGTATTAGAGTCGTAATTTATATAACTCTTTAAATATGAAATTAATTTTTTATAATTATTATTATTCATCTTATAATCTTTTTTTAACGATTTTATTAAATCATTATATGATCTCGCATTATGTGTATATTTATTAAAAAAAAAACTTTCGCCTTTTCTTTTTATCTTATTGTAGTTAATAACTTTTTTTTTATTAATTAATGCATCCAAGGTAGTTGTACAGTTATTATTTATCAGTGCATCACAATTAATAATCCAGGGCTCAATAGAAAAATCTGAATTTACTTTAATATTACTTATATTATTAAATTTTTTATTCCAAAAAGTCTGATTATCGTTTGGATGAGGTCTCAATATAAAATTCATTTTCTTTAATTTTTTAGATACTTTTATTAAATCTTTGATAAAAAATTTTAAGACTGATTTCTTAAACTTATATTTTTTTTTGTAATTATCCCAATAATAAGAATGTTTATTTTGATAATTTTTTAATGAGCTAATTTTTTTTTTAAAATCTTTATCGTTCCATGTTGCATATGTAAAATTAGATGAAATCAATATATATGGGCCAATTTTTTTAATTATATCAAGCTTATCTTTAAAAATTTTTTTTAAATTATAAAGATCATATTTTGGTGTCCCTGATACAATTATATTTCTTTTTATAATGTGATTAATTTTCTTTTTTTGTCTCATACCCCAGCAAAAAAAATGGGATATTTTTTTTGAAGTTTTCTTGCTTATTCTAATATTTAAGAATTCTGGCTCATTATCATAATATCTTGCTCCCTCTTCATCTATTACAGATAACAGGTAACCTCTATCTAAAATCTTTGAATAATTTTTTTCCTCATCATTTGTTATTCCTTTTTCCAATACCATTCCTACAGGGAAATAATTTAAATTTTTATAAAAAAAATATTTTGATACTAAAAACACTCTGTTGCCGCTTTTTGCTAAGTCTAAACTTATAAGCATTCTCTGAACAAAATCTCGATTTTCAATCTCATAAATAATATAATAATTTTTTTTCTTCATATAAAAAATTAATTTATTTTTGATTCAACAATTTTTGAATTTTTTAATTAAGTTTATAACACCAACAGGTTTAGAATATTTTTTTGCTAAAGTGCTTAAATTTTTTTTTTCATTACTCCAAACCAATTCAGGGTATTTATTTCCAAGATACATAATATCTTGTTTTAATTGTGGTATTGCTAAAACTGAGATTATAAGGAGATCTCTGAATGAACCTTCTTCCGGTATCCCAGCACGATGAAGACATTGTGTGGTATTACAAATCAAAACTTTTCCTCTTTTACCAACATTAAAAAAAATATCATCATTTGAATTTTGATTATAAGATTTTCTATTTAAATAATTATTTGCTCTAACAAATTTTTTTGTTTCTTTTTTTGAAAGTATGTTTGTTGGTCCATCGATGTCTTTAATATCTGAAATATTAATAAAAATTTTAAAAAAATTATTTATATAAGTATCACAATGCCAATTTTCAGCATAAAATTCTTTTGGTGAATTTTCTATTTTTGTAAATCCATATGTCCGTCTCAAATTACAATTCGAAATATATAAACTCGAATTATAATATTTTTCTAAAATATCAAAATAAGGTGAAATGTTTTTTTTAATTATTCTATCAATTAACTCTTTAATGGTATTAGTAATTTGAAAGTCATACCTATGCATATCATTATCTTTGGGTTGCTGCATTTCTATTTCTTTACTCAAATCAAAAACATCCTTTTCAGGAATTTTACAAAGTTCGACATAGCCTTTATTATGAAAGTTATTTACCCAATCTGTTTTTTTTGATCTTTTGCTCTTTTTAAAATCTGAGTAAAAATTATACAAATTATAAGTAAAAAGATTATCATTATTAAAAAATATTATACCAAGTTTATGATTTAATTCATTGATGTGTTTTCCAATATTTACCAACATACTTTTTTAATTAAATTTGTTTAATAAAATATATCTTTATATTATTGTTTTAAAATGATCAAAAAAAAAATTAATAAAATTCATAGATTTGTTTAATAAAATATAAATTTAAATGAAAAAAATTATAATCAAAATACTGTCTGTTATATTAAAAAAAAATATAATTGAGATAAGTGTAATGATTAAAAAAATAAGATTTAATATAAAAAAATATTCAATATACTATCGTTTAAGATTCATTAATTTTTTTTTCAATTTTAAGCTTTCATCTTTTATAAAACTATCTGGAGCAAAAAAAGGTGACGAATACAATGACATTTACAATACTTTAGATATCTTGATTAATAAAAAAAAAGTAAAAAAAATTTTGGAAATAGGTATAGGAGGTCATAATTTAGATTATCGAGGTGGTGAGTCATTGCTCTGTTGGCAAGGTTTTTTTACTAATTCTAAAATCTATGGAGCTGATATAATCGATAAATCATTTATTGATTTTAAAAACCTTAAAACAATAATCCTTGATCAAGGGAATATTGAAGAATTAGATGCTGTAGGAAAAAACTTTGGAATGTTTGATATAATAATTGATGATGGAAGTCATTTTGCAAATCATCAAAGAATATCATTTAATACATTATTCAAATATTTAAATGATGGTGGTATATATATTATAGAAGATGTTGCTGGTTCATATGAAACATCATTATTTGGTGACCCAGATTTAAGTATAGAAAAAAATAATGTAACTTATTTTTCAGAAATAACACATGCTGTTAATTCTTATACTTTATTACAAGAACATAAAGAAAAATTAAATGATAAAATAGATATTGGAAAAATTTTTTTTTCAAAAACAATTATTTTGATACAAAAAAAAATTAAAAATGAGAAAACTTTTTCAAGATCAGAAATGGAAAGAGATTTAAAAAATTATAACCAGAATAATAAAACGATACATGGATATGAAGATCTGAAAAGTAAAGTTAAATAATCTATTTGGAAGTTTAAAAATTTTTAAATAATTTATTTTTTAATATATAATTTGTAATCAACAAATCATTTTTATTATGTATATCAATATAATCAAAGTCATGATTATAAGATACAATTCCAACTTTTTTCCCAATTCTTTTTCCTGTTCTAATTATTTTAGCTTTGCTTACACAGGCAACGCCAGTATCTTCCCTAAATAACAATTTCTTTTTTTGTCTTGGTAACCCATGTTCTTCAAAATAATTTAATCTTTTAATTTTTTTCTTTTCATGAAACCAAATATTTTTTTTGTATGGTTTCGCAGCAAAAACTGTATCAAGTTTATGGCTTAAAATTTTATTGATACATTTAGTAATAATATTTTTTGGTCTTAAAGGCTCAGTAACTTGTAAATATACAACGTAATCTATTTTTTCATTATTTTTATTCTCAATCTTTAACAACGCATGCCTTAAAACATCATCTGTTTTTGTAATATCTGTGGCTAATTTTTTAGGTCTTAAAAAGGGTACTTTTGCACCAAATTTTTTCGCAGTTTGTGCTATTTTTATTGAGTCAGTACTTACATAAATATCTTTTATTTTTTTTGTATTTTTTGCAGCTTTTATAGTGTGAAAAATTAGTGGTTTCCCATTTAATTTTTTTAAATTTTTGTTTTTTAAACTCTTTGAATTTTTTCTTGCACAAATTATAGCTATAATTTTCTTATATTTATTCACTTAAAATTTCTTTATTTTGAATTTTGTAAGCATAATTAAACTCTGGTAATCTATCAATATTATGAGATACCACAATAATTGTTAATCCATTTTGATTTAATAAAGTTTTAAAAATCATTTTTTCACTTTCATTATCAAGACCCGATGTTGCTTCATCAAAAAGAATAATATTTCTATCATAATATATACATCTTGAAATAAATATTCGTTGTTTTTGACCTTCTGATATATTTTGCATTGGTGATGTCAAATAAGTTTCAATACCGTTTGAAAATTTTGAAAGTTGTTTGTCTAATCCAGATTTTTGCAAAGCAATATCTAATTTATCCTTATCTATAAGTTTATCATCAAAAGTAAGTGTTATATTTTCTTTAATAGTTCCCGGCATTAAGTAAGATGGTTGAGAAACATAACCAACTGCATTTTTCAAAATTTTTGATATTTCTTTTTTAGATATCAATTCATCATTTAGATATATATTGCCTTGATATTCATTATTTATCCCAGAAAATATATCAAGTAGAGTTGTCTTGCCAGATCCTGAAGGCCCTCTTATAAGAATTTTATCGTTCTCATTAAATTTAAAAAAACAATCTTTAAATATCTCTTTATCATTTCTATTTTTAAAATTTAAATTCTTTATTTCAAATTTATTAATTTTAAATTTCTTTATATCTGTATTCTCAAAGATTTCTTTAGACAAAGAAATTGGAAATTTATTAAGATAATTTTCTGTTTTAATAATGTTTGCTCTTCTTATCTTAACGTCGGAGTAACTTCTTAAAATTGTGTTAAATACTGGTATAACTCTTATCATTACTGCAAATAGATTTGCAAATATTACTATAGAATTATCTATATTTTTAAAATTTACCAAATATACAAAATAAAGTATGGTTATAAAAAAAAAGCTTATTTCTATAAATGTTTTTAAACCAAAATTAATTTTTTTTGAAACCATATCCATCTTAACTAATTTTGAAACAGTGTCTTTAAATTTTTCAAAAAATAATTTTTCTTTATTAAATATTCTAATTTCTTTAAAAAATTTTAAAACAAACGGACCAAATTTATTCATAGATATATTATATTCACGTAATTTTTCAGAAGTTCTAATAAAAATATCATTTTTAAATATAAATAAAAAAATCAAAACAGAGAAAATTATAGAAAAAATAACAAAAATATTTTGAGAGTTTGTAATTATTAGATAACAAACAAGTGCAAAGATTAAAATTAGTGATCTTAATAAAAGTAACATTGATGGAAAACACCCTGTAATCGTTCTTCTTAGATCTGTTAAAAAAAAAGTAAGTATTTCATGATCTTCTATCAAATCGATTTTATGTCTTGGTGATAAAAGAAATACTTTATAAAAATGTGCACATATTTCTTTATAAAATAAAAAAGCTTTTCTAAAAATGAAAATATTTATCCAGTATGTAACCAAAGATCTTATTATAAAAAAAATACCGAGAATGCTTAATAATATTTTAAACGAAATAAAATATTCTCCTCCTAAAAATGTAAAAGCTAAAAATTGAGACTTCTCCACTAATAAAATATTAATTATTCNATAAAAAGTGTAGAAAAATACTATATCTAAAAAAGTTTCAAACAGCGAGACAAGAAAAATAAAAAATAATTTTACATTATTTTTTGTCAGAGAGTGTAATATTTTTAATGATGAAATTAATTCTTTCATTTTATTGATTATTTAACCACTCCTTTACAAAAAAACAGTTATATTTTTCCATATCTAAAGTCAAAGGATCAGGGAAGTGATTTACCATCAAATTATTGTAATTATTTAAAAAATTTCTGATAACGGGTAACAATTGTTCTGACTCAACTAATTCTAAAGAACAATCTAATTTTAATTTATCAAAGTTATTGGTTAAATTGTACCTTTGAGCTTCATTTATAGTCATTTCAATCCGTTTATTATCATTATCTTTGATAAATTTTTTTGGAAAAATAATTGTATTTGGGAGTATTTCACCAATAGTAGCAAAATTTATTAGTAAAACTTTTTTTTTTAACAAAATTGCTAGATCCGCTGCACCACCAGANTCACCAATAAAATAATCACAATTAGCTATAGCATTTATATAAAAATCAGAATAATCATTTTTTCTTTCTGGAATATTAAATTTGTATTTTTCTTTAATAATTGAAATTTCATCATTAGTAAAATCCCCAACTACGAAAACATTATATTTGTTGTCTTTTAAGAAATTAAAAATTTTTTCATAATATTGAATGTCCATTGAACCTGATTTTTGATCTTTCTGACCTTTTTTTTTAACATAATCTTTAGAAAAATTTCTTAGGCGCCTATAAAATACCAAATTTTTACCTAGACTATAGCTTAAGTTTAATCTTTTATTAGTCCATTTCAAATAATCTAAATTAATATCTTTTTCTAATTCATAATTTTTATTTTCAAAAAATACAAAATTGTTCCACATCTCATATTTTGATAATGCTGCTCTATAAAATGTATTTTTTTTAATGTTTTTTAATGTCATATATTTATTAAAAAAAAACTTTTTCTGATCATCATTAAAAAAATAAAGATCATCAGTTGAATTGATTATTTTTTTGTTAAATAATCTAAAAATATTTTCGCAAAAATAATAAAATAATAGATTACTTTTTTTGTCTAATTGGAGGTATTNTTTTTTGTGAAGAGTATACTTACCAGATTTAAAATTAAAAAAGGTATAAATTTTTTGGTTAAATTTATTGTAAAAATCAACAATAAATACTTCATCAATTTTAAGCGCGAGTAAATAAAAAGATGTCCATGTATAATGTCCAAAACCATTACCTACAAAATATCTTTTGTTTCTAAAAAAAAAAATAGTTTTACATTCTAAAATTTTTTTAATATTTAAAATAAAAAAAAAAGTAAATAATAGTGTATGTGTAAATAACTTTAAATAATTCAAAAGAAACTTAGTTTTTTTTTTCATTCTTGCTTAATCTCTTTCGTAAAATTTTGATATTTTTTTTATTTCCAATATCTATAAAAAATTTGTTTGTATGAAAGCAAAATATTTTTTTTTTTATAAATAGGAATAATATCCTTTGAAAAATCTTTATTTCTAAAGTTTTTACTATTAATTTGACTTATAAATTTTTGATCTAAAACATAAATAGCGCCATTTGCCTTTCCGGGCTTATTGGAACACTTTTCATAATATTTCTTTAGACGATTTTTTTTATCAGTTTTTACTATTCCTACGTTTTTAGGATCTTTAGAATTAAAAGTAAGCATTGTTAATGTGCAACTTTTAGGTCTCAAATTATGTGCTTTTATCAAAGAATTTAAATTAATATCTACATAGTTATCAGCATGAAGTAAAAGCCCCTTTTGATTTGAAAAAAAGCTTTTATTTCTGAGTAATGTTCCGGCGGTTCCTAAAAGCTTTTTTTCATAGGTAATCTTTATATTATTTATAAATTTTTTTTTTTTTATATGATTGTTAACTGACCTGTTAAGATAATGAGTATTTATTAGAATATCTTTAATCCCAATTTTGTTAATTTTCTCTATCCAAAAATCAATTATGGTTTGTTGTTTATTTATTTTTGTTAAGCATTTTGGCGTATGTTTAGTTAATGGCATCAAACGCTTGCCATATCCTGCAGCTAAAATTAAGGCTTTCATTATTTTAAATTTTTAATAATTTCCTCATTCTTAATTGGTGTATTGCCTCTTTTGCTAACTTGAATTGCAGCTGAAATAGATCCAAGTAATGAAGACTCCCAAATATTTGCACCTGCTGCCAACAAGAGTGAGCTTGTTGCTAATAGTGCATCACCAGCACCAATTACATCAACTGGAAAATTATTTAATTTTGGTATTCTGTCTGTAACGTGTTGTGTATTTTTAAAAGTATCAATCAATATTCCCTCAGATCCTAATTTAATAAATATGTTTGTCGCCCTAGACTCTTCTCTTAATTTCTCTGTTAAACCTATTAATCCATCTTCATTATTTCTGCAGGCAATTCGAGCCTCTCTTTCAGTTGGTGAAATTAATTTCATTCCTTTAAATCTAGATATATTTCCAAATTGAGATGATGATTGGCTATCTGCAGTCATCATTACATTATGTTTATTTGCAAGTTTGATTATTTTTTTTACTAAATCTTGTGGTAAACAACCATAATTGAAATCAGAGAAAATTATAGCATCATAAAATTTTATATTTCTTTTTAATTTGTTGAAAATAATATCTTGCAATTTTTTTGAGATAGAATTTTGATATAGTTTACTTACTCGAAGCATAGTTTTGTCATCAGTTTTATATCTTTTTTTTAAAGAAGTTGGTCTTATAGGATCGGTATATAAATAAGCATTTAAATGCTTTCCTTTTAATTTATTTTTTGCAAACTTTGCGTAACTATCTTTTCCTACTACTGAATAAAAATCAACTTTACTACCAATGCTTGAGGCATGTAAGGCAACTATACCAGCGCCTCCAACATAGGATTTTTTATTGACCTCTTTTACAACAACTGTTGAGTCTTCTTGTGACATCCCGAGAGGGTCACAATTAATATATTCATCTATTATTAAATCTCCTATCACAGCAACATTTAAACTTTTAATCTTTTTGATATAATCAACCAATTTTTCTAATTTTATTTTATGATTTTTCAAAAATTCTTTTGGAAGTGAATAATTTTTTGAAATAGGAAATTGAAGATTTTCCTCAATTAAATCTTTTGATGAAAATAATGCATCACCTGAACTAAAAACCAATTTTGCATTTATTTTTTTTATTATCTTGCTTTCCTCATTCTCTAAATCCTTGTACTCATTTCCTTTTACGATAATATTTGGTTTTAAGTTTAACAGGACTGTTTTAAGAGATTTCTTTATAAGAATAGCTTCATCTACATATGAGCATGATTTTACTGTTTCTAATCTTAGTTTTTCATCCACGCTTGCATTAATTCCAGCTATTTTATTGCTATTTACTCCAACTATAAGTTTATCAGAAATACTTTTTGCAAAACCCAAAAGTCTTAAGTGACCAGGATGTAATATGTTAAAATTACCAGAAATAAATGAAATTTTTTTTTTCATATTTAGATTCACATTTTAATTATAGATCTTGTGTTATTAGAGTTGTTAAAATTCTTAATTAAATCAATGATTTTGTCAAAACTGTGATAACTACAAAATTTATCAATATTTATTTTCATATTACTTAATATTTTATTAAATCTTGGTATATCTCTTCTTAAATTTGATTTTCCTCCCCAACTTCCATAAATTTTTTTTCCTTTAATTAATTCATGTGGATCCAAATTTATTTTTTGATTTTTTGCCGGATGGCTTGCAAAGAAAATTTTGCCAGAATTTTTTAATAATTTTATTGAGTTTTCTATAGATTTTGACTGTCCTGTAGATTCAAATATGAAATCAAAATTCCCGTATATTTTTTTATTTTTTTTTGGATTTATCAAATTTTTAATTCCATAATACTTAGCTATTCTTAATTTATTGTCGTTAGTATCAATTACGGTAATATTTGTGATCTTTAAAAATTTTAGGGCAAATAATACAAAAACACCAACGCCCCCAAATCCTATTATAGCACATCTATTCTTTTTTTTAGGTTTAGCTTCATTCAGCACCATTCCCATACCTGTTGGAATAGCACATCCAAATAAGCTTGCACTTTTAATTTTGATATTTTTAGGAATTGGAAAAGCACTATTTTGTGAAACTAATGTATACGAAGAAAAGGTTGTAATTGGTCCATAATTAAAATGATTTTTTTTTCCATACATAATTTTACCCGAAACTTCACTACCTTTTTTTCTTATCCAGCTTAAAATTATCTTTTGTTTTACTTTAAATTTTTTTATATTTTTGCCGATTGAAACAATAATCCCAACAGCTTCGTGACCGAATGCATGGGGTAGCCATTTATCATAACCTCTCAATCCTTTATATTCCATTATTTGGCTTGCACAAATACTGGTATATAAAATCTTAACTAGTAATTGATTTTTTTTTGGTTTTGGCAAAATTGTATTCACAAATTTGAGTTTATTTTTTTTTTCTAAAATTAAAAATTTGGAATTTATTTTCTTTTGCTTCATTAATTCTGAACTCTTGCTTTATAATTAATTTTCAATATTAAAGCTTTTGAGTAATTTGATTTATGTAACCAATTAAGAGATTTAATGAGGTGCTCATATTTAGTTACATTTTTACATGGAATGCCATAAGAATTTAGAATTTTAGGTATATTAAATTTTGGAAGACTAGATTTTTTGTTTTTAAAATCAGATCCATAATAAACAGATTTATAAAAATCTTGTTGTGTTTGTCTTATTATCCCATAGCCTTCATTGTCAATAATTATTAATTTTATAGGATATCTTTTAGTCCAAGAAAGTTCTTGAACATTCATCGGTAAACTTCCATCACCAATTATACACAAAATATTTTTTTTCTTATTAGATATTTTTGCACCAACAGCTGCACAATTTGCGTAACCCATAGCATGAAGATTAAAAGCAGTATATACTGGAGGACAGTTTTTGAGCTCATTGGCTCCCTGAAAAGTCCAGCTTAATGTTGCGCCTGCATCTGAAAATACTATACTATTGTTCTTTTTAGCATATTTTAAAATTTCAACGAATAAATTTACTGGATAATTATTATTAATTTTATTATGAGATATTTTATTTACTAAAGAATTATATTTAAATTTAAAGAGATTATAAATCTCATCAATATCGACATTAAAATATTTTAATCTTTTTCCAAATTGAATTTTTGCTCTTTTGCAATCTTCGAGATTATTATTAATAAAATAAATTTTAGCATTGGGAGCAAAATTATCATAATTTTTTCCTGCTTGATGTTGAAGTAAAGAACAACCTAAACTTATTATCAAATCTGTTTTTTTTATCATATCATTAACTATTCCTGGGCTATGATTTCCAAATAAACCTTTATAGTTATTTCTATTAGATAAGATTGATTGGATATGTTGCCCTCCCCAGGTTGCACAATAATTGATTTTTGAATTATTAATTAGACTAACTAATTTTTTTCTATTTTTAATATTAAATACACCATTTCCAAGAATAATTAGGGGGTTATTTGATTTTTTAAGATCATCTTGAATTGAAAGCAATTTTGCCTTTGAATTTTTTTTAAAATTAATTTTACTCTTAATTTTTGTTAGTTTAACTTTAACTAATTCTCTTTGAACATCATCTAAAATTTCAACGATTTGAACTTTATCCTTAACATTATGTACAATATTTTTTCTTTGAATTAAGTATTTTTGAGCATTGTCAAATTTGTACCTGTAATCTGAAATTGTTTCACACACCTTAAGGTGTTGGACCTCCTGAAATCCAACCATTTTTGTATTTGTTTTGTTTGCTATATTGAGTTTTTTTACTACTTGTCCCACTAAAACTATAAGTGGAACGTTATCATAAAAGCATGCCGCGATACCAGATAATCCATTAGTAAGCCCAGGACCTGTTGTAAATACTAAGCCAGCTACTTTTCTGTTTGCTTTGTAATAACCATGTGCAAAGTAACCTGCAGATTGCTCATTTAAAACTGGAATAAAATTACCTTTATTTTTTACAATAGACTCTATTATTCTTGCACAGGCGCCTCCCTGAACTCCAAAAAAAGTGGTTACACCAGAATTTATTAAATCTTTTATGAAATTATCTGTAACTGTTTTCATCTTAATTAAACTTTTTAATTGATAAGTTTAATTGATCTACAACAAATTTAATTTGATCGTTAGTCATATTTTCATGAAAAGGTATGTTAAGAGTTTTAGATAAAACTTTGCGAGCTATGGGTAATTTATCTTTTTTATATTTTTTATAAGCAGGACTGTCACAAATAAGAGGGCTATTCCATATCTTTGTTTCAATATTTTTACTTTCAAGAAATTTTTTAATTCTATCTCTTGATTTAACCTGAATAGGAAAAGCATAAAGCCCAGGCTTCTCTTTTTTGTGAAATTTTTGTAGTAATATTTTCTTACTAAGATTTTTTTCATAATATCTTTTTATTAATGATAATTTTTTTCTTTTTTTCTTAAAATTTTTTAAAGATGCTAAAAGCATGGAAGCATTAACGGTATCCATCTTGTGATTTAAAGAAACTTCTAAACAATTGTTGGTAATTATTTTTTTTGGGTCAGAAGTTGTTCCCGCATATCTTAATATCTTAGCTTTTTCATATAATTTTTTTTTGTTGGTAACTATCAAGCCACCTTCACCAAAACCGTTAAGAGGTTTCATTGGATTCATGCTAAAAGCAGCTACATCAGAAAAAGAACCAGTTTTTTTTCCATCAAATTCGGCCCCGAAAGATTGAGCAGAATCCTCTACAACAAATAAATTATATTTTTTTGCAATTTTCAAAATACTTTTCATATCACATATATGTCCTCCCCAATGCATCGGAAGAATTGCTTTTGTTTTTTTTGTTATTTTACTCTCTATTAAATCTGGGTTTATATTATAGTCATCCTTGATATCACAAAAGACTGGTGTTGCCCCACATTCAACAATTGCGTTAGACGTAATTATCCAGGAAAAAGGAGTTGTAATCACCTCATCTCCTTTTCTTATACCTAATGATTTAAGGGCTATATATAAAGCACTACTACCTGATGCTACTCCCAGAGCGTATTTAACTCCAAGATATTTTGACATTTTTTTTTCAAATTCATGAAGTTCTGGTCCGAAAAAAAAAACTCCATGCTTGAGAATTTTCTTAAAATTAGATAACAAATTTTTATGTAAAAATTTATCTTTTACTCTTAAATCAAACATTCTAACTTTCATAATATTTAACAATAGCTACTATAGATTATGCAGTTGTAATTTTGATACCTTTAAATTTTCTGGCAGTATTTTGTGACCTTTTTTTTGTTATGTTTTGGCCATCAATATATGCATTATATAAAGGTGAGTTTGCAAAATTTCTACCTTCTCCTTCTGCTGATTTTTGATCGGAGCTTGTAACTAAATTTATTGTATCATTCTTTATTTCTTCAATAATTTGTTTAACTAATATTAGATGGGCTGGAGCTAGAACAGCCTGATTTGGGTGTTTTATATTATTTTCCTGAATATAATTTTTAATAAAGTCTGCTTGAGTTTCTAAATAAATTTTTTGAAGTTTTTTGACTTTAGGATCTGTAGCCCATATATAATCATCTCTTCTAATTTTAAAACTGCTTCCCTCAATATCAGTAATGTATGATTTAAAATTTGTATACTCTTCATAAAAAATTGTTCCTTTAAGAGGCTGGATTCCAATTATAATACCTGCCATATAAAAAGGATCCTTTATGTACTCAAGTGTTCTATCTACAGTGAGTTCTACATCTTCAATTTTAGTTTCAGGAGTTGTAAGAATAATATTCATGAATGGTCTGATATTATATTTTTTAAGTAATTTAAGGACAGGATCTATTTCTTCAACAGGACATCTTTTTCCAACTTCCTTTAAAACTCTTTCAGAAAAACTTTCTACTCCAATATTTAATTTAACAAAATTTGCTTTTTTTAGCCAAGATATTACCTCTTCATTAAGGTCCGTAATTCTTGAAAATGCCATGAATTTTAAGTCATTTAATTTATTTTCAACAACTAGTTTACAAAATCTAATTACACTTCTTTTATTAATTATAAAATCATCATCAGTAAGGTAAATCATTTTCACATTTTTATGTGCATTTTTTATTCTTTTAATTACGTGTATCAAACTTTCTTCTGTTTGACTTATGACTGGCACTTTTCCCTCTGTGGCTAAAGTTAATTGAAAAGTTGAGCTGCAATATTTACATCCAATTGGACATCTGTTTCTAGAAAAAACTCTAATTGTATTAACAGAATCCTCTATTTCCTTGTTCCACTCATCACCATACATTTCTTTATAGACAGCCCAATAATCTTCGTAATTTATTGTTTCCCATGGAATAGAATCTGTTGCCTCATTAAATAGTTCCTGTGAAAGAGCTTTAGCAGGATTTTTTACAACTATTCCAGGTATATCATTATAATTATGATCATTAGCAATCATCAACATAGGAATTTCTCCCTCACCAAGAATTACAATTTTACAGGGTGTTTTGTCTAAAATCTGTTGATAGTTAAATTGTGCCTCTACACCACCAGCAACTAAAAGTGCATTAGGTCTAATCTTTTTAGCTAAATAAATATTTTTTATGTCTTCAAGCAAAGTCTCATCTAATAGCGAGAAGCCTACAATGTCCCACTCTGTATCTTTTAATATTTGTTCAAGATCGGGGCCTTTTTGATTACATGCATGCAAGTTTGGATCGAAATATTCTGCTTCATGACCTTTTTTATTGAGATAGCTGGCAACTCTCATTACGCCCAAAGGTGGAGCATGAAATTGGCTTAGTGCTGCAAACTTTCCACTATATGGAGATACAAATAATATTTTTTTTTTATTTAATTTTGTGTCTAACTTTTCAAGTTTACCGACGTTTTTACCAAAAAGTACATTTTTTTGGTGTTTAATATTTTTCATTATAAATGATATTCTAATTAATA
>PBEE01000029.1:0-14597 GCA_002717605.1 Crocinitomicaceae bacterium
ATAAGTTGAAAGAATAGTTGAAAACGCACCGTTTTGATGTCAGTACGTTGTTAATTATTCATCAGTGGCGGAAGTGTCGTACACCTGTCGTGTACATGGCAAGCCCTAAATCATTACAAACATCGATAGACTTTTGATCATTGATAGATCCTCCTGGTTGAATTACGTGCTTAATTCCTGCTTCTGAAGCAAGAGTTACACAATCTGGGAATGGGAAAAATGCATCAGATGCCATGGCTGCACCCTCTAGACTTAAGCCCAAATTATTTGCTTTTTCTACTGCATGTTTAAGAGCATCAACCCTTGAGGTTTGGCCTGTGCCTGAAGCAATCAATTGATTGTTTTTTGCGAAAACAATTGTGTTGGACTTTGTGTGCTTTGCAATCTTCATAGCGAATAACAAATCAGAAATTGCAGCATCGTCAGAACATTGATTTGTAACACACGTCAAATCTTCAGGACTCTCTATTGATCCATCTTTGTCTTGGACTAGGAATCCATTAAGAGCTGTTCGCACTGAAGAAGATGGTAGAGATGTGTTTTGGCGCTCAAGTAAGATGCGGTTTTTCTTTCCCTTTAAAAGTTCAAGAGCATCAACGTTAAATGATGGCGCAATTACTACTTCGCAAAATAAAGTGTGTATCAATTCTGCAGTAGCCAAATCGATTGGTCTGTTTGAAATTAATACTCCACCAAATGCACTTATAGGGTCACCTTCAAGTGCAGCAGTATATGCGTCGGCAAGGTTGTCTCTTGTTGCAAGACCGCATGCATTGTTATGCTTTAGAATTGCGAAAGTTGGGTTGCAATCCATAAACTCTTCCATCAAGTTTACTGCTGCATCAACGTCTAGAAGATTATTGTACGACAATTCCTTTCCGTGAAGTTGCTTAAGGATATCATCAAGATTTCCAAAGAATCTTCCCTCTTGGTGAGGGTTCTCTCCATATCGTAAAGATTTCACTGTTGATTCACTAAGATTCAAACTATCTAGAAAATTACAATCTTTGAGTGTACCTTCTAGATATTTATTTATCATAGTGTCGTAGTGAGAGCTAGTGCGGAATGCTCTAGTAGCAAGTTGAGTTCTCTCAGCTAAAGTTGTTTCACCATGATTTTTTTTAAGAATGTCTAAAAGAGTTGAGTAGTCATCCATTGATGGAATGATTACTACGTCCTTGTGATTCTTTGCAGCTCCTCTAATCAGTGCAATTCCACCTATATCTATTTTTTCAATAATTGTCTCTTCGCTTGCTCCACTAGCCACAGTTTCTTCAAACGGGTATAGGTCAACTACAACAAGGTCAATGTTTGGGATAGCGTATTGACTCATTTGCTCTCTATCGCCTTCATGATCTCTTCTGCTGAGTATTCCTCCAAAAACTTTTGGGTGCAAAGTCTTTACACGACCACCTAATATTGATGGATAGTCAGTAAGCGTTTCAACAGGAACTACTGCACCTCCAAGGTCTTCAATTGTCTTTTGGGTTCCTCCTGTAGAGTAAATAGTAACACCTAGACGCTTAAGCTCTTCTACGATAGGAGCAAGTCCATCTTTATTGAAAACTGAAATAAGTGCTGAATTGATTTTGCGTTGCTCTGACATGAGAGAAAAAATAGACGTTAAGTGAGGGCGCAAAGTTAGCTAAAGCTTTAGCTTTGATACTATGATGTGGCTGCGTTTATTCAGAGAAAGTTTGGCATTTGCGTGGAGCGCAATTGTTATGAATAAACTCAGGACATTTTTATCACTATTAGGAGTAATGGTGGGGATATTTGTCATCAGTGCTGTCTTTGCTGTTGTTGATTCTATGGAGGACAATTTGATGGAGTCATTTGATATGCTAGATGACGATGTATTCTTCATTCAAAAGTGGCCTTGGAGCTTTGGAGAGGATTATCCATGGTGGAAATATGTTCAGCGCCGCGAGCCTTCAATTAGAGATTATCGTGAGCTTGAGAGTAGGCTAACGCTTGCAGAATCAGTAGCCTTTCAGATGAAGGGCATGTATTCTATTAAGGCAGGTGATAGTATGATGCCAAATATTACTCTTGCAGCAATCTCACACAACTATCATGAGGTAATTAGTCTAAATCTACAGCTAGGTAGATTATTTAACGAATCAGAAAGCTCTTCTGGCGCCACAGTTGCATTAATTGGAAATGACGTTGCAGAAAAGTTGTTTGGCACAGTCGATGCTCTGGGAAAAAATTTCAAGGTTAAAGGGATTAGACTTGAAGTAATTGGAGTCCTTGAAAAGGAAGGATCCTCAATTGTATCTACTGGTCTGGATGAGTTCGTCATGGTACCCGCGAGATTAAGCCCCAAGTTCTTTGACGTTCATTCTTCTGAAGGAAATTCAATTTTCGTTAAGTGTAAGGAAGGAGTTGTGATGGCCTCGCTTAAAGACGAAATCATTCAACAATTCAGAAGTATTAGAAGAATAAGGCCTAACGACGAGGACGATTTTTCGGTCAACCAAATTGACTTTCTTACTGGAATAATTGAAGCCATTTTCATTCAAGTAGAATTAGGTAGTTGGTTTATCGCAATTTTTGCCATCCTCGTAGGTTGCTTTAGCATAGCAAATATCATGTTTGTTTCAGTGCGAGAAAGGACTAGAATAATTGGAATTCAAAAAGCACTAGGAGCCAAATCTTCATTCATTTTAATCCAATTCCTGTTTGAATCAATTGCTCTATGTGTGTTCGGAGCAATACTCGCGCTAATTGCTATTCAAATTTTGATCTCGCTTATCAATCATGCGGGATTAGGTTTAAATCTTAGCGTGAGTATTTACCGAGTGGGTATTGCGATATTAATAGCAGTGGTTTCTGGACTAGTTTCTGGAATTGTTCCAGCACTAAAAGCTGCTAATATGCCGCCAGTTGAAGCAATGAGGTCTACTTAAAAAATAAAGTTGACGCCAGCTCTCAGATATCCTAATGGTGCATCCCAGGCCGTAGTTGTATAATTCAAATGACCACCTTGGCTGTTTAATGAATCTACTCTTTCTAGATCACCAGAACTGACTCGTGCATATCTTATGTCAAGACCAAATTTATTTAAAATCTTCCATCTCAACCCCAAAGAATAACCAAGATTCCAAGTTCCATAAAAGCCGTGGACATCCTGTTCAATTAATTCGTCCTCATCATCAAATCTCTGGTAGGTTAAAAGGGCACCTTTCATTCCAACAATACCCTCGATATAGATTGAAGCTGGCATGTTTTTCAAAATTGTCACCCTTGGAGTATAGTAAACGTGAACCATCTGATTTGAAGCTCGAAGCATGCCAGAAGTAGTGTCGCCATTACTAATNANTGTATATTCTTCCTGAGTAGTTCCNATAGGCTGCCAACCCAAACTAAGCCCCGGCTCAATAATATCACCCTCCTTTTTTCTGCTTACATAAAGGTCAAATCCAACATTAGGAAATTCNAAGATTCCATCAATATCATTTTCGTAGTGTACTTCTGAAACAACACCTAGACCAATTAATATCCAGTTATTATTCTTCTCTTTCTCAAGTTTAGGGGTGTCTTGANGAGCCGGTATGGAATCGGTTTGGGCTACAAGAGTGAATGCCGCAATCATTAGAGTTAAAAGTGAGGTTGTTTTCTTAAACATCGTTATATATTCCAAACTACTGAGGCAAGTTACGTGCCAAAGAGTAATTTCGTAGCGTGAGAAAAGTATTAATTACAGGAGCCTTTGGGCAGTTGGGNAGTTGCATGCTAAGGAGGTTTGCATCTGATGAAGAGTTTGTTTGGGTAGGTTTAAGTAAGGAGGAGTTGGATATCACTGATGCATCAAAAGTTGCAGAAGTACTAGCAAAGGAAAAGCCATTTGCTGTAGTTAATGCAGCTGCATACACTGCAGTAGATAGGGCAGAGGAGGAAGAGGCAGCAGCAATTAAAATAAATGTTGAGGGAGTTGAAACTCTTGCAAAAGCTTGCGAAACACAAGGAATAACCTTAGTTCACATTAGTACAGATTACGTTTTTTCAGGTGATGATGGTGGAACAGAAAACAATCCATACTCGCCAAACGATACTTGCTCTCCTTGTGGTGTTTATGGGAGGACAAAACGCGAAGGTGAATTGGCACTCTTAGCATCGATGTCTTCTACACCTCATTACATTATTCGAACTGGTTGGCTTTACGATAGTGGGGGGGCAAATTTCTTCAACACAATGAGAAAGCTTGCAACGCAGGAGTCTATCAATGTTGTTGACGATCAGGTTGGGACTCCGACTTGGGCTGGCTCACTTGCTGTTTCAATTAGGACACTCTTAAAATCGGACCTCAATTCTGGGATTTATCATTTTAGTAATAAGGGATGCGTTAGTTGGTTTGGGTTTGCAAAAGAAATTTTCTCTCAATTGGGACTAAGCCCAAACCTCAATCCCATTAGCTCCTCAAACTATCCAACAGCAGCAAAAAGGCCAGCAAATTCACACCTTGGTGGAGAAGAATTCGCTACGTCGCTTGGAGTAGAGAGGTTGAATTGGAAGCAAAGTCTGGCGCAATGTGTTGATGANTTTGTGCTTTGGGATAGGGTGAAAAATTTAGCAGAAGAATGGACGCATGAGCCATTTGATGAAGAAATTCGTTCCACAGTAAGTACTTGGTTAGAGGAAGATAATAGGGACGAGTTAATAGAGTGCTTCCATATGGAGATGGAGTTTGGCACTGGAGGAATGAGGGGGAAGTGTGCTCCTGGAACAAATAGGATTAATACTGCTACAATTGCAATGGCAACACAAGGTCTATGTAATTACCTCAAGTCAAAGGAGTCTGAACTTCCTTCGCCTTTGAAGGTAACTATTGCATATGATTCAAGATTGCAAAGCCCCTTGTTGTCAAGAATTACTGCAGAAGTACTATCTGGCAATGGAATAGAGGCATTGATTTACCCTGAGCTAAGGCCTACACCTCAACTTTCATTCACTGTAAGTCATTTGGGATGCGCAGCTGGAATTGTAATAACAGCAAGCCATAATCCCCCAGAGTACAATGGCTACAAAGTCTACTATTCTGACGGAGCCCAAATCACAGCTCCACACGATCAAGCTATTATCAACGAAGTCCGCAAGGTCAAATCTCTTGGTGATGTAAAAAGGAGTACAGATAACGTTGTGGAATTAGGGACTGAACTTGATGTGGCGTACAGAAAAAAGATTCTCACTTTGAAAAGGTCAAGTTCGTTGAGTGAAGGATCTGAGGTAAAATTGGTTTACACTGGCCTCCACGGTACAGGTGCTGTAAGCGTACCTCAAGCTTTGAGGGAGTTTGGGTTTGAAAACGTTCACGAGGTCAAATCACAAGCCGTGCCAGACGGAAATTTCCCAACTGTAAAAAGCCCAAACCCAGAAGAAGGCGAAGCGCTTTCTGAAGCTATAGCACTTGGAGAATCTATAAATGCCGATTTGGTGATGGGAACAGATCCAGACGCAGACAGAGTAGGCATTGCTGTACCTGGACCTGATGGCAAAATGGTTCTGCTAAATGGAAATGAAACGGGCGCTCTTCTTTGCGATTACGTTTTGTGCAACGGCCGTGAAGACGGTTCAAAATTCGATGCCCAAAACTTTATCGCGTCCACTGTTGTAACCACTCCTTTACTTTTAAAATTGGCAGACTTTTACGGAGTTGGCCACAGAGAAACTCTAACCGGATTCAAGCATATTGCAGCTGCTATTTCTCACGATGCTAGGACCTATGTTGTGGGAGGTGAAGAGAGTTATGGTTATCTGATTGGCGATACTGCCATGGATAAGGATGGAGTGAGTTCTTGCTGCGTTTTAGCTGAGATGGCCCATGAGTTGAAGAAGCAGGGGACGACTATTTTGCAAAAGTTGGAGCAGATTCATAGAAAGCATGGTGTATACCAAGAAGGTTTGGTTTCTGTTGTAAAAGAGGGGAGAGATGGAGCAGCCCAAATCGCAAAAATGATGGATGACTTCCGCAACAACGCCCCCACCCAAATCAACGGAGAGGATATTGTTTCGACAAGAGATTTTAGCGACGGAACTCAACCGCTTTTCCCTAAATCTAATGTCTTACAGTTCATCACAGAAAAGGGGTCTAGAATCACAGTTAGGCCTTCAGGCACTGAGCCCAAAATCAAATTCTACGTTAGCGTAAACCATGTGATGAAAGAGGGTGAGGATTATGGCTCGATACGCCAAAAACTAAAGCAAAGAGTGCAGGATCTATTTGTCTCTTTTGGAGCCTAGATTCTTAATCTTTTCCTTCAGTTTACCGCCAATTTTCTTTTCTGCTTCTTCAACCTTTTCCTCTACAACTTCTTCAATCTCCTCGAGAGTTGATTTCTCTTTTAGTTCTTCCCAATAAGGTAGAACAGCGGGTGCCAGAGATTCAACATGTGGATAAACGATGCAATCCTCGCCAAAGTCATCAGGCAGTAAACCATCAAATCCTGAAAGGCCATATGCGATAAACGAAATTATCAATGCGTTTTTCAATATCCCAAACACTCCACCAGCTACCTTGTTTGCCATTCCAAGAGCAACTAGATTTAGGAACCCCTCTAGCATTTTAGCTAAGAGATGAACTCCAAGTACTACGAGTATGAATGTGAGGGCAAATGATGCTACTGCGATTTGGCCTTCGCTCCAATTCAAATACTCACTAAGCCATAAGCCCAAACAATCAGAGAAGAAATACGCAGCCATTGCTCCCGCAATAATTGCAACACATGAAGCGATAGAGACTACAACACCCTTGCGAAAACCTCTAAAAGCTCCGGTCAATAACATGATAATTACAATTATATCAGCAATAGGTAGTGGTAATGATTCCATAGGGGCAAAGTACGTTTAACTTTGCAGAGTGGAAAGACAAATGAATATTTCAATTCACAAGTTTGGTGGGGCATCTGTCAAAAATGCTGATGCGGTTAGGAATATTGCAGATATTCTACAATCCTCAACTTCGGGAAATCCGTGCATTATTGTGGTTAGTGCAATGGGGAAGACGACAAATAAGCTTGAGAAGGTTTGGGCTGAGGATAATGAAGACAAAGCAAGATTGGAGTTGGAGAAAATTGCAGCTTCACATATTTCGGTTGCAAATTCTTTAGAGCTGGGTGCTGAATTCAGTGATGAGATTTGGGGACTGTTCTCTTTACAAAATGAAATAGAAGATTCTTANGCGAGATACGATGCTACTGTTGCATTAGGCGANCTTGCCAGCACTCGNATCCTTGCAGAATTTCTAAANCTAAANNGTTATGATGCGTGTTGGTGGGATGTGCGCCAAACGATCAAAACAGATTCTAGGCATAAGTCAGCTAGAGTAGATGAAAATGCTATGGCTGAAAATGGCAAAGAGATGATGGAGAAATTAAATTCACATCAGATCATCGTAACCCAAGGTTTCATAGGCAGGTCGCCCGATGGCGCAACGACTACTTTGGGTAGAGAGGGNNCAGACTATAGNGCAGCTCTGCTCGCTTGTGCTGCTTCTGCTNTNGAAGTAAATATTTGGAAGGACGTTCAAGGTATGCACAACGCAGACCCAAGAATTTTTGAAGATACTATTACTGTTGAAAAGCTAGATTATCACGAGGTACTGGAGCTTAGTTACTACGGAGCAAGCGTCATCCACCCTCGAACAGTTAAGCCATTACAAAACAGGAATATTCCTCTATTCGTGAAGAGCTTTATAAATCCAGATGGTCCTAAAACTTGTATAGGCGATTTTCCTGATCTAGAAATTGAAACGCCAATGTTTATCTCTAGGCCAAACATTACTTGTTTGTCCATTGGCCCAACTGACCACAGCTTTGTGGGAGAGGATCATTTAGAAACTGTGTTTGGTGCTCTTGCGAATGCTGGAATTCACGTAAGGATGATGCAGAATTCAGCCGTGCAGTTTGATTTGGTCTACGATACAGATGCAAAAAAGGAAGAGAGGTTCCTAGAAGAGCTTGGCAGTGGATTTTTGACAAAAACAGAATTGGGGTTAGAACTATTGACAATAAGGCATGGTTCTAAAGAGCTGATTGAAAAACTAACTGCAGGAAGAGAAGTGGTGATGGAGCAAAGCAATGCCCCAACGGTTAGAAGATTGTTGAGATAGACTAGTATTCGTCTTCGTTGAAGAAGAAGTCCTCTTTAGAAGGATAGTCAGGCCAAATGTCCTCGATAGTCTCGTAGTTCTCGTTATCGTTTTGTAGCTGTTGTAGGTTCTCTACTACTTCTAGTGGAGCACCAGTACGCATAGCGTAATCTATAAGCTCGTCTTTTGAGGCAGGCCAAGGGGCGTCTTCCAGATATGATGCTAATTCGAGTGTCCAGTACACGATCTTAGAATTTAACTTATTGAACTAGGTTTCAGCGGCAAAAATAATAGAATCTCAATCATTTGCAACCTTCCACTCAATTTCATCTGTTCCTGAAATGTNAGAAAGNAATCTTGCAGTTGTAAAAAGNAAGTCTGAAAGTCGNTTTAAATATTTCACTATCTCTGAATCTATTGATTCTACTCGTGATAGAGCGACAACTCGTCTTTCTGCTCTTCTGCAAACTGATCTTGCGACATGTGCATCTGCAACTGAAGGATGACCCCCTGGAAGGAGAAAATTCCTCAATTGTGGCACTTTTTCATTCGCCTCATCCATCCAATTTTCGAAGTTTTTGATCGAATTTGGGTTTAAGGAAGGCAATTTCTCCCTCATTTTTTCATCCACTGTGGCCAAATGTGATCCTATGGTAAACAAGTCAGCCTGGATTTCCCTGAAAAACCCAACGTTGTCTCCCATCTCAGAATGTTCTAGCAACCTTCCGATTAATGAATTCAATTCGTCAACAGTGCCGTATGATTCAATACGTAAGTCATCTTTAGGCACTCTNTTACCACCAAAAAGTCCTGTGGTTCCGTCATCACCAGTTCTAGTATAAATACGCATATGACGAAACTACGACTTGCGGGTTTATCTTGCGGNCTATTAAGAGATAAAATGACGAAGGANCAGTTAAAGAAGCAGAGATACGACAGCGCATATATCAAGATGGCAGCTGAGTGGAGCGGTTTGAGTCATTGCGAGCGAAAGCAAGTGGGGGCCATNATTGTNAAAGATGGGATGATTATTGCAGATGGCTATAATGGAACACCTTCTGGATTTNATAACTGTTGCGAAAACNCAGANGGAGAAACTCATTGGTACGTTCTTCACGCTGAGGCAAATGCGATTCTCAAACTAGCAAGGAGTAACAATAGCGCTGAGGGTGCAACTCTTTATATCACACTTTCTCCTTGTAGGGATTGCTCTAAACTCATTCACCAAGCTGGAATAGTAAGGGTTGTTTACAGAGATGAATACAAAGACACGAGTGGTTTGGACTTCCTCAAATCTGCAAACGTAGAAGTAGAACAGATATCACTCTAATATGAAAAACAGTCCCTTTTTACTGTCTTTCATGCTGCTTTTAGGCATTTTCATAGGTAAGGGTCTATATGAGTCCGACACTCTCCCTCATCTTAGCACTCGTCTTAATTCTGTACTAGACCAAATCGAAGTCCTTTACGTTGACACCATAGACAGAGAAGCTCTCGAAGAAATAGCAGTTGAGGCAATAGTTGCAGAATTAGATCCACACTCACTTTATTTAACACCTGATGAAATCAAGGCAATGTCAGAACCTATGGAGGGAGGATTTGAAGGTATTGGCGTTGAGTTCTTAATTAAACATGACACTTTAATGGTGGTCACTGCTCTACCAGGCGGACCGTCTGAAGGAGCGGGAATTAGAGCAGGCGATAGGATTTTAAAAGTAGAGGGAGAACAAATCTCTGACTCCGAATTGAGCAATAGCAAAGTGATGAAACTCCTAAAGGGTCCAGGTGGTACTAAAGTTAATCTGGGTCTAATGAGATCTAACGGAGATGANTATGACGTNACTATTACAAGAGCTAGAATTCCTATCAATAGNGTTGTTGCTTCGTTTAAGCTTACAGAAGATATCGGATATGTAAAGGTTGTNNGNTTTGCTGCAACCACTGCTNTGGAATTCGCAAGAGCAATGGATCAGTTAGTTGCCGAAGGAATTACTCAGGTGGTTGTCGACCTTAGGGGAAATGGAGGAGGATATTTGAAAGCAGCAACAGATATGCTTGATTTATTCTTGCTAGAAGGACTAGATATTGTCTACACAGAAGGAAAAGCTTCACCCAAAAAAATATACCAAAGCCAATACGACGGAGTATTTTCAAACATGCCCATTGCAGTATTAATTGACGATGGTTCNGCATCAGCTTCAGAAATATTTGCTGGAGCAATGCAGGATAATGATAGGGGTTTAATCATTGGTAGGAGATCTTTTGGCAAGGGATTAGTCCAAGAAGAATTTGAAGTCGCAATCGACGGAGCCCTAAGATTGACGGTTGCTCGCTTTTACACTCCTAGCGGTAGACCCATCCAAAAACCATATGGTAAAGACATAGATTATTCTCTTGACCACAGCTTAAGAGTTGAGTCTGGCGAATTATTCCATTCAGATAGCATACAACACTCTGACTCGCTTGAGTATAAAACCCTCCTAGGCCGAACCGTATATGGGGGAGGTGGAATCACGCCAGACGTGTTCATCCCTCTTGATACTAACTTAGTAAGCAGAGCACTTGCTGAGTTGATTTGGTCTGGAGAATTGCGCGACGGAGCTTTTTCTTGGGTTGATAAGAACAGGGCAATTTTGGAGGGGGTAGAGAATTTCACAGCACTTCGTGAAAGCGAGGTTTGGGCTGATTCTAAGACTGGAGGTTTAGCCCAAATGCAGTCAGCATATCAAGATTTAGTTGGTTTTAGCCCAGATTGGGATGAGGAAGAAGCACGACAGATAGAGATGAGATTCCTTTCACAAGTAGCCCGAAACCTTTTTGGAGAGGAAGAGTTTTACAAGGTTGGAGCTACTGATGACGAATACATAGAAAGTGCTATTTATGAATTGTTAGAAGGTCAGTGGTTTGACCTACGTGAAGGACGTTTATATTTGTTGCCTAGTATTTCTGAATTATAAATCTTTTACCCAATGGCTTTTGAATTACCACAACTACCATATGCGTACGATGCTTTAGAGCCTCATATCGATACACGCACTATGAAGATTCATCATGGAAAGCACCATGCTGGATATACAGCGAAACTTAACGCTGCAATCGAAGGGACTGATCTTGCTGATTCTTGTATTGAGAATCTTCTTGCAAGTCACACGGATAATAACGCAATCAGAAACAATGGAGGCGGTTACTACAACCACAACCTTTTCTGGAACTCAATGTCGCCTAACGGTGGAGGTCAACCATCAGGTGACCTTGGCGCTGCTATCGACAGAGACTTTGGAAGCTATGATGCATTCAAAGATGAATTCTCTAAGGCTGCGGCTACTAGGTTTGGCTCTGGTTGGGCTTGGCTTTGTGTGTGTGAAGGAGGCAAGCTTTGCGTTTACTCAACTGCAAACCAAGACAATCCACTAATGCCTAGCCAAGGGTGTGGATGCACTCCAATCATGGGCATCGACGTTTGGGAGCACGCTTACTACCTAAACTACCAAAACCGTCGTCCAGATTACATCGCAGCGTTTTTCAACGTTGTTGATTGGAACGCAATTTCTGAGCGTTACAACGCTGCTAAATAAGTAAAAGAAATGAGTCGTTTTGTTCTAATTGTTGCCGGTGGTACTGGCACACGTATGAAGAGCAAAACTGCTAAGCAATTTTTATCTGTAAAGGGTCTGCCACTGATGTGGTGGACCCTTCGCCGTTTCAAAGAGGCAGCACCCGACGCTCATTTAAGTGTTGTTCTAAACCCAAACCTCTTTGAAGAATTCAAGGAACTAGAGGATAAATACGGCGATTCAGGTGCAGACGCAATTATTCCGGGAGGAACAGAAAGATTTCACTCTGTTCTTCACGGCTTGACAACTTTGCCTGATGAGGGAATAGTAGCAATACACGATGCTGTTAGACCATTCCCCACTGTTGAAATGATAAGGAAGTGCTTTGACGATGCTGCAACACATGGGTCTGCAGTACCAGTTACTCCTCTTAAAAACAGTCTAAGGCGCATCCATTCAGATGGATCGTCTAAGTCTATGCATAGATCGGAATTCGTGGCTGTTCAAACGCCTCAATGCTTTGATTTGGCATTAATTAAATCTGCGTTTGCAGTCGAATATGATCCATCGTTTACGGATGACGCGAGTGTGTTTGAAGCCGCTGGTCATAGCGTTCATTTAAGTGAGGGCGATCCAATGAATTTAAAGATCACAACCAAGGACGACCTTATTATCGCAAGAGCACTTGTGGATTAACTCAGGTATTCCGCTTCGTTTTCCTTCCAAACTGAGTATGGGCTCAACCTTTTTGCTATTGTAAAAATAACTATGGCAAAAATCGCCGTGAAGAAGTATTGGCTTGTTTCCCATGGTTCTGAGCTTGGCTCAAGACCTGTTTCCAACCATTCAGAACCAAAGTACCATGCAGTCAACACAGCTGTAGCGTTATTGATAAAGTGACATACAATTGCAACCCAAATATTACCACTTGCCACTACTAAATACCCAAAACCAGCGCCTAACAATAGTCTAGGAACGAATCCAAAAAACTGCATGTGGATTGCGCTAAACACAAAAGCACTTGTCCAAATCCCAATGTGAATACTTCCACTCCACTTGGCAAAAAGAGGCTGTAGCGCTCCTCTAAAAAGATATTCCTCAGCAATTGCAGGTAAGATGGCAATAGCAAAAAGCGTAGCAATTAGCTGGCCAGTTGATTCAATATTTAGCATTGCCTTTGTTAATACAAGTGCTTGTGCTTCAAGTCCAGAGGCAAATGCATGGAAACTAGTCCCTTGAAGGACCCATTCGTTTAATCTATATGTGAGATCTAAAAATGGAGAAAAAGCTAGAGTCATAACAACTGCTCCAATGACAAATTTCCAGAAATTTCCAGAAGAGCTTTTGGTATTTAATCCAACCCCAAGGCCAGGGCTTAATATGTTGTATACTATTCCAGCTCCTATGAATGCTAGGATTTGGTTTATACTATTCATTACCAAATTACCACAAACTCCTTCTTTAGAAGTAGCAGAGGTAAGAACTTTCTGATATTGTATCGGATTTAAAGGTGTATCACAAAGACAAGAGTTGGCAAAAGTTGAGATGAAAACAGCTAGAGTCATGCCCATAAGAGCGATGCACATGATGAAGATAAATTGCAACAAAGGGTGGTAATTGCGAAAAGCGTCTTGTAGGAACTTCATCTAGTCTTAATTTTGCGCCAAGTTCGGAATAAAATGGTGCGGATAGGTGATATAGACTTGGGAGAATTTCCTCTTTTACTAGCTCCAATGGAGGATGTGAGTGATCCGCCGTTTCGTGCAGTATGCAAAAAATACGGAGCTGATGTCATGTACACAGAGTTCATTAGCTCTGAGGGACTGATTCGCGACGCTGCAAAGAGCAAACAAAAGCTAGATATTTTTGAATACGAGCGTCCAATAGGAATTCAGATTTTTGGTGGAAACATAGCCCCTATGAGAGAAGCTGCTGAAATTGCTGAAGCTACAGGCCCAGACATTATTGATATTAACTACGGGTGCCCTGTTAAGAAGGTTGCACTTAAGGGTGCCGGTGCAGGGATATTGCAAGACATTCCTAAGATGGTCGAGATGACTAAGGAGATAGTTGATACTTGTAAACTTCCGGTTACAGTAAAGACTAGGTTGGGTTGGGATGATGATAGTAAATATATCGTAGAGGTTGCTGAAAGACTTCAAGATGTAGGTATTAAGGCTATCAGTATTCACGGGAGGACTAGGGCCCAAATGTATAAAGGGTCAGCAGATTGGTCTCTTATATCAGCAGTCAAAAACAACCCTAGGATGAAGATTCCAGTGTTCGGTAATGGAGATATTGATTCACCAGAAAAGGCTGTTGAGTACAAAGTAAAATATGGGGTCGATGGAATTATGATTGGTAGAGCGTCTATTGGAAGCCCTTGGGTTTTTAATGAAATTAAGCACTTCATGGCAACGGGAGAACATCTTCCATCACCAGGGATGACAGAAAGGATAGAGGCAGTTACTATGCATTTTGAAAGGTCATTAGACTGGAAAGGGGATAGGCTTGGTATAGTTGAAATGCGTAGGCATTACGCGAACTACTTTAAGGGTATTCCAGATTTCAAAAAGCACAGATTAGATCTTGTGACCTTTGAAACTCCTGACGAGATAAGGGATAAATTAAAGTTTATCGCAGAGACCTTTTCAGACCACGATTTTTCTAATTAGGAATCTCACCATAGCGGCAGAGCCGAGCCCACCGATTCCAATTACTACGGCTAGAATTCCACCTATGTCGCCCATCTTCAATATTACCGGATAGGCTGGTACGACAGACCCTTCGAGAGTGATGAGGCCCCATTTGGCCTGAGCCAAAACAAGCGACACACCAAACATTGTTCCCACCAATCCGCCAAACACATTTATTGCAAGCCCCTGGATAGAAAATGTCATTTCTATATCGCGACTCTTCATACCCATTGCTTTGAAAATTGTGAGATCCTCCTT
>PBEE01000030.1:0-26336 GCA_002717605.1 Crocinitomicaceae bacterium
CCTCGCAAGAGCAACTCTCTGTCTCTGTCCTCCACTAAGTTTTCCTCCACCATCTCCAACCTCTGACTGTAACCCCTGTTGAAGCTGATCTGAAAATTCTAGAACATGTGCAGATTTTGCTACGCTTTGAAGTCTTTCAGAAGACGGATTTGAATCGCAAAGTGCAATGTTTGACTCAATGCTTCCATTAAAGAGAATAGCATCTTGAGTTACCACACCTAGGTTTAATCTCCAGGTAGATATACTCAAATCTCTTAAGTCAACTCCGTCAATTTTTACTGAGCCATCAGATGGATCATCAAATCTTACAAGCAAATTACTAAGTGTAGTTTTTCCAGAACCCGAAGCTCCAACTAATGCTACCACTTCACCCTTCTTGATTTCAAGATTAACTGAATCAAGCACCTTTCCCTCTTGGTAAGAATAGCTTATATTTTCGAAAACTATAGAATTTACAAGACTAGTGAATTTTTCTGAACCGTCTTTGAGGATTTGACCTTCTTCCTGCTCAAACATTTCCTCTATTCTATCTAAGGAAGCAACTCCTTTGCTAACTCTAAACCATCCATCACTAAGAGCCCTTGCTGGAGGAATAATTTGAGAGAATACAACTAAGTAACCTATAAACCAATCACCTGTTAGACCAGTATTTCCTGTCAACACTATAGTACCTCCGTATCCCAAAAGAATAGCCATAACCGTTAGAGAAATCACCTCACTTAATGGCGAACTCATGTACTCTCTTTCGAACATTTTCCTCATCGCATAAAAGTGCTTTTGATTGCGATCCTCATAGCGTTTTTGGAAATCCTTTCGGGCTCCAAATGCCTTAATAATCTTCATCCCACTAAGAGTTTCCTCAAGGATATTACTCAATGAACCCAACTCCTCTTTGCCCCTTAATGCTGACTTTTTAAGTTTCTTTGCTACTCTGCTAATTACAATTCCACTTAATGGAAGGAAGAGCATTGCAAACAATGTTAGCTCCCAACTCAAAGCAAGCAAAGCGCCAAACGAAATAAAAATCAAAAGCGGCGATTTAAACATCACCTCTATAGATCCAACTATACTCACTTCAACCTCGTTAAGATCGACTGTAAGCCTGCTCATTATATCACCCTTTCTAGAATCGGTAAACCAATTCATTTGCTTACCTAAAAGCTTGCTGTAAGTACTGTTTCTCAAATCTCTACTCACACCAGTTCTTATTGTAGCTAAGCTGTACATTGCTAAATAAGTAGTGACATTCTTAAGGATGGCAAGGACCACTACAGAGCAACAAATAACAATTAATGCATGTGATGATCCAACTTCAAGCACATACGCATCAAACCAAGCGCCAATTTTTCCTGGAAGGTCTGAGGCAGTAGAATTCAACTCGTTGGCACCTCCCCCAAATAAAATTCTCAAGAAAGGGACTACACTTAGAAATGAGAATAGAGAAAGTACTGCGCCTAATGCATTAAGCAAGGCGTTAGCTAGAAGGTTCCAGCTGTAATTTTTTAATAGTGGAAAAAGTACTTTAAGCCTAGTCAAGTGCTAATGATTCAGAATACCCAGTGTATGATGAAGGTGTTATTGCTTTTAGTTCTGCTTTCACCGAATCGCTAACGTCTAATTTATCAATGAAATTACTCATCGTTTCAGCAGTAATTGCCTCTCCTGTCCTAGTTAGGGCTTTGAGAGCTTCGTATGGCTTAGGGTAGCCTTCGCGTCTTAAAATTGTTTGGACTCCTTCACTAACAACAGCCCAATTTGCTTCAAGAGCTGCCTCAAGCGCACTTTCATTTAGCAATAATTTACCCAGTCCCTTTTGTAGTGATCTTAATGCGATAATTGCATGCCCTAAAGGCACACCAACATTTCTCAAAACAGTTGAATCAGTAAGATCTCTTTGCATTCTTGAGATTGGAAGTTTCTCAGCGAAATGCTGAAGCATAGCATTGGCAACTCCAAAGTTCCCTTCACTGTTTTCGAAATCAATTGGGTTCACTTTGTGTGGCATTGCTGAAGACCCCACCTCGCCTTTTACAATTTTCTGCTTGAAGTAATCTAAACTTATGTAAGTCCATACATCCCTATCCAAGTCTATCATAACAGTATGTGCTCTACGTAGTGCATCACACCATGCTGCAAGATGATCGTAATGCTCGATTTGGGTTGTCACCTTAGATCTGTGAAGGCCCAAGTTTGCCTCAACAAAAGAGTTTCCAAAACTCACCCAATCTACATCAGGGTAAGCAACTTTATGTGCATTAAAACCACCTGTTGCACCGCCGAATTTGGCAGCGTATACCGAATTCGCAACCGCATCTCTTTGGATTTGAAGTCGCTCAACAAACACCATTATTTCCTTCCCAAGAGTTACAGGAGATGCCGCTTGGCCATGAGTTCTAGCCAACATTGGCACTGCATTCCAATCTGAAGCTAAGCTCTTTAATGTGCAAATAACTTCATCTAAAATTGGCAAGTAAACATCTTCAGTTGCTCTTTTAAGAGACAGAGGTATCGCAGTATTGTTTACATCCTGTGATGTAAGCCCAAAGTGAACAAACTCACTCCACTTCGCTAATCCCATTTTTTCCATCTCCTCCTTGATCCAATACTCTACTGCTTTTACGTCGTGGTTGGTTATTGATTCAATTTCTTTTATTCTAGATGCATTCTCCTCAGTGAAACCCTCGTAAAGTGTAGCAAGACTCTCCTTTTTATCCGATGGAAAGTCATTAAGCTGAGGTAGAGGAAGTTTAACAAGGTCGATAAAGTATCTAATCTCAACCTCTACTCTATGACGAATAAGCCCCCATTCAGATAGAAGTGGCGCTAGAGGTTCAGTGTGTCTACGGTATCGGCCATCAACTGGCGAAATAGCATTCAGTGTAGAAAGCGGCATTAGTTATAGAATTCAAAAGACAAAGGTACGAACCATCGCGTGGTTACTACCTTCGTAACATGGAGCTTTACACTATTCACAACGGGAATTTTAAACTTGATGGTGGAGCAATGTTTGGGGTAGTCCCTAAGAAGCTTTGGGAACGCACTAATCCTGCTGATTCAAACAACTTGTGCCCTTGGGCTATGAGGTCACTTTTGGTAGAAAACGGAGACAGATTAATCCTAATTGATTGTGGGCTTGGCGATAAACAAGATGAAAAGTTTTTCAGCCATTACCATCCACATGGCGAAGATTCTATGGACAAGAGTTTGGCTTCAGCAGGGTTTTCTAGAAATGATATTACAGATGTATTCCTTACCCACCTTCACTTTGATCATGTTGGAGGCGCTGTTGAATGGAACGTAGCTAGAGATGGGTATAGACCCACTTTTAAAAACGCAACATATTGGAGTAATAAGAGACATTGGAAGTGGGCCACAGAGCCCAATGCTAGAGAACGAGCTAGCTTTTTGTCTGAAAACATACTCCCACTTCAAGAAAGTGGCCAGTTAAAATTCATTGACGCTTCAGATGATGCCCACAGAATAGAAACCGGACTTGGTTTTGATGCATTTGTAGTTAATGGGCACACCGATGCCCAAATGTGCCCAATAATATCACACAAAGGAGAAACACTAGTTTTCATGGCTGACCTCCTACCCTCTGTAGGACATATTCCAATTCCATACGTAATGGGTTATGACACTCGCCCCATGCTTACTTTAGAGGAACGTAAAAGAATTTTCAACGAAGCTGCTGTTAATGGATACCATCTTTTTTTGGAGCACGATGCATCAAATGAGATTTGTACTCTAAAACAAACAGAAAAAGGCCCAAGGCTTGATCGATTACTATCACTAAAGGAAATGTAGAATGCAGAGGGCATTACTATTAACTGCAAAAACGTGGAGTGCATTTAGTCTTGCATTCATGGGTTTAGCTTTGATAGGACAATTATTCGCACCAGAACCTGCTACTTTCAAATCTACTTTCGAGGTAATATTATTCTCATTCTTCCCTATAGGCGTATCAATTGGCTTAATTATTTCTTGGTGGAAATCACACCTAATTGGTGGAGCAATAACCACTTCATGTCTTGTGATATTTCACATTATGAGACCTGATTTGGGCTTTAACACTTGGGTTGAAGGACTATCAGCGCCTGGAATTTTATTTTTAATTTATGGAATCTTCTACAAGGCCAAATAACATCTTGATACTCTGCACTGGAAACTCTTGCAGAAGCCAAATAGCTGAGGGTTTACTTAAAAACTTGCTGCCAAATGTTGGAGTTTATAGCGCAGGAATAGAAACTCACGGAGTTAATCCCAAAGCAATAAGGGTAATGGATGAGATTGATATTGATTTAAGAAGCAACACTTCAAATCACATTGAAGAGTACAGTGATATAAACTTTGACCATATAATTACAGTATGTGACCACGCAGCCGAAAATTGTCCTCACTTCCCTTCTAAAGCTCAAAGGCATCATTTTAATTTCCCTGACCCAGCAAAAGCTACTGGCAGTGAGGAGGAGATATTAAATCAATTCAGAAGTGTTAGGCACCTAATTAAGGAATACCTTGAAAAATTTGTCGCTGAACATTACTAACTTTTTCCCATGAAACATCTAGTGATTGTACTTGCAATTGGTTTGGGCTTAAATATTCAAGCCCAAGACACTTTAAGAGTTCTTTTCCTTGGAAACAGCTACACTACGTCTAATAATCTACCCAATTTGGTTAGTCAATTCGCTGCAGCAAATGGTGATGTTGTAATAACAGATAGTAACACTCCTGGCGGGCATACTTTTTACCAGCACTCTACTAATGAAACCTCTTTAGAGAAAATACAGCAGGGGAATTGGGATTATGTTGTTCTACAAGACCAAAGTCAAGTACCAACAATAGATTTCCTGAGGTTCAATTGGATGTATCCAGGTGTAGAAAGTCTTCATGAATCAATAACAAATTCAAACTTATGTGCACAAACAGTAATGTACATGACTTGGGGAAGGCAATACGGTGGAATGCAGTGTACAACAAATGGGGAATATTGTAGTGTTGATTTTGTTGATTTTTCGCATATGACTGACACTCTTGCTAGTGCATACAATGAAATTGCAAGCATGGTGGGAGCAAAGGTTGCTCCTGTGGGCAAGGCTTGGGATTACGCATTGACTTATTCTACAACAGACCCAGCCTTAGTCCTACATTCAAGTGACGAAAGTCATCCAAATTACAGCGGGAGTTATTTAGCTGCAGCAGTATTTCATGGACTTATTTGGGGAGAATCTCCTGTTGAAAATTCATTTTTTGGTTCATTAAACCAAAGCCAAGCAGCATATCTTCAAGAAGCAGCACATGCTGTTCTACTCGAGTACAGCGATTACAATTCTACTATTTCAAACGATTGTACACTTCATATTGAAGGAAATGAAATCATTTACCAACCTCAGGGCTATTATACATATCAATGGTTTGATGAATATGGTGAAGCAATTCAAGAAGCTAACAACAACTCATTTGCTCCTACTGAATCAGGCACATATACAATTGAAGTGTCTGACGCACTTGGATGTACTATTTCATGCTCTGAAGAAATAGAAATTCAAGGAATAGAAGAAAATAATATTGAGTGGGTTTGGGTTGGATCAAGGACTTTAAAAACAAGTGAAGTCGGTCTCTTCAACATACAGATTTAAAGTGGCTTGGGCATATTAATTCACGAAACAAAAGTCTTGGGGGATTCTTACACAATTCCTGAGTTATCCAAAGGCTTGTACATGATTGCAATAGAAAACGAACATTCTAAGTTCGTCAGCAAATTCATCAGATAGACTTTAGGCCTTTTACAATTTCCCTGGCCAGACCAGGGCCTTTATAAATCATACAACTGTATACTTGAACAAGTGATGCTCCAGCTTCAAGTTTTTCGCGAGCTGAATCTGTACCATCTATTCCTCCAACTCCTATAATTGGGAATGCTCCTTTAGATCTATCACTCAGGTATTTTACAACATCCGTTGCCCTCTTTCTGACTGGGGATCCGCTCAAACCTCCTTCTCCAATTTCTTGTACTTTATCATTTGAAGTGTTTAATCCCCCTCTATCAATTGTAGTATTTGTAGCAATAACTCCATCAACACCTACTGATGATACAATTTCTACAATATCGTCTAATTGACCATCCTCCATATCAGGTGCAATCTTTAAAAAGATGGGTCTCTGAATATCTTTTGACTTGTTTGCCTGAACAACAGATGAGAGCAAATTGGTCAATGGCCCTTTATCCTGCAACTTTCTGAGTCCAGGAGTATTAGGCGAGCTTACATTAACTGTAAAGTAATCTACATAAGGATGCAATGCCTCGAAGCAAAAGAGGTAGTCGTCAACTGCATTTTCATTTGGAGTTACTTTATTCTTTCCAATATTTCCACCAACGATTAATTCCTTTGGTCTTCGCTTTAATCTCTTTACCGCATCCTCTACTCCACCATTGTTAAATCCCATACGATTGATTAAACCTCCATCTTGTGGAAGTCTAAAAAGTCTTGGCTGTGGATTACCTTCTTGAGGTTTTGGAGTAACCGTTCCTATTTCTACATGACCAAAACCCAAAACATTCAACTCCCTCAACCATTTAGCATCTTTATCGAATCCTGCAGCAAGTCCTACTCGATTTGGAAATTTCAATCCGCATACTTCTATAGCGTCATTTTCCGCGCTTTGGTTAAAGTATCGCTTTAAGAAAAATTCCATTCCAGGTATTCGTACTGCAATGCTCATCAACCCCATTGCGGTATAGTGAGACCTCTCCGGAGACATTAGGAAAAACAGGGGTTTCAGGACTTTTTCGTACATCACCACAAAGATAGGTCTTGAAATTCTAATGCCAGCAAATTGTGAATAACCCTGTTGATAGCGACCTGTAATTAACCCAGAATAACCCTAAAACTCTCGTTTAACTTTGATATCCAAGTATGAAAAACTTGGGATTACTTAGCTGGCTTTCTAAGCGAAAACTCACTGACGAGCAGGTGGCAAACATCTTCGTCAACACGTCTTTCGAGACTGTAGAACTCGGCTGGCCAGAGGTAGCTTCCCTATTGAATTTAATGCCGGAGTTTGAAACTGCTCCAGAATTGGATTCTGAGGATTACGGTAAATTCCTAATGATTGTAGTTGCAGCAAACTTGAGCCATGTGCCCAAGCATTTTGCAAATGGTGTGGATAGAGCGATCATTAAAAGATGTATAGCAAAATTTGCAAGAGCTCTAGGAGTCCCAAAAGACAAGTTCGCCAACAAGATTAAGGAGTTTAGATCGTTCATGAATGAAATAAATAGACCTTCAAAGAACACAACGACAGCAATGACAAGGGCTGTCATTTATAAGTACAATCTCATTGAATGCCAAGACTCATACTTTAGAGATATGAATGTCCCCAACCCTATCATTCAAAAAGCTTTGAGAGATCTGATGGTAAATTTTATTTGGGATTGGGACGAAATCAGCGACAATTACAAAATTGACATCACTGAAGAAGAGGAAGTAACAGCTTCTTAACTGAGAGATCTATCTAGATCCCTCGCAACATCTCTTTCCTTTATAGACGCTCTTTTATCGTGCATCTTTTTACCCTTCGCAATGCTGAATTTGAGTTTAGCATAACCGCTTTTGGCAATAAACAATAGTGTTGGAACTAGGGTAATACCTACGTTCTTCAACTTCTTGTCGAGCTTTTTAATCTCAGTTTTTGTCAGTAAGAGCTTACGTGCTCTTCTTGGATTCTGTGGAGTATAACCACCATTTGGATAAGCTTCAACGTGCATGTTTATCACCCACATCTCCCCTTTTTCCATTTTGCAATAGGCTTCAGCTATGCTTGCCTTTCCATTTCTTATGGACTTTATCTCACAACCATTCAATTGGATACCCGCAGTGAACTCATCTTCAAGAAAATAAGTAAACGACGCCTTTTTATTCTTTATCTCCACGGACATATTGCGAAGGTAAGTTAACTTCGAATGATGATTTCAAGGGAGACTCAAAGACATTTATTCAACATTCCTAAAGTTGAGCTACACTGCCATCTTGAGCTTGCGTATAGGCTTAATACAATGAAGTCTTGGGCTATTGAAGATGGGGATTTGCCAAAGGGATGTAGCGATGATGAGTTTAAGGCCAAATACATGGTCCTTTCTCCAATGAATGACCTACCAACCGTTCTTCAGAAATTTCTAGTCACTAGAGATCGAATTAAAAGTCTAGAGAGGATAGAAAGACTTGTCTTTGAAGCTTGTGAAAACATGTACCTTATTTCTAATGTTAGACTATTAGAACTTAGGTATGCACCGAGTTTTGTCCTTGAAAAATCCCCAGAACTTGGAGCCGATAGAATGCATGAGGCAATAATGAATGGATGCAGAAAAGCTGAATCAAAGTATCCAATCGCAGTGGGATTAATATGCCTATTACAAAGAATCAAATCTGTGAGGGAAAACGAGTTTTGGGCTGACTTTGCAATAGATAAGGGACAAGAAATACAGGGTCTAGACTTGGCTGATGACGAAGTGAACTTCCCTCCTGATCCCTTTACACACATATTTCAAAAGGCCAAAACAAAAGGCCTTGGCATAACTGTCCATGCTGGAGAACCAAATTCACCTGACGCGCCGCTTAATATTATTACTTCTATCAAAAAGCTAGGAGCCGACAGAATTGGACACGGTGTTCAAGCAATTAAGGATCCAAAAGTCATAGATGTTTTAGTCGAAACTGACACACCACTTGAGCTTTGCCCTACATCTAACGTTCTTACTAAGGCAGTGGATAGCATAGAGGATCATCCCGTCAAAAAACTAATGGAATTAGGTGTTAAAACCACGCTAAATAGCGATGACCCCGGTGTAATGGGAATAACGCTTATGACTGAGTATGAAAACGCCTACAAGGTCTTAAACATGTCAATAGAACAACTTGAACAATGCAACCGTTGGGCAGCTGAAGCGTCGTTTATTTGCAAAGAGAAAAAGAATAAAGTTTGGTCTTTTTGAATAATGAGAAATCTATTAGTTANNANACTTGCTCTTACNNGCTTTTNNGCAGNNATNGCNCAAACTCAANCCGTAGGTGTTTTCACTAATTCTGAAAGNAGTTTNAANGGATANACGCTNTNCGCTCCTATTCCAGGATTCGATACTTATCTAATAAACAACTGTGGTGAAGTAGTAAACCAGTGGAATAGTGATTATCGTATTGGGCTTTCTGCATATTTGCTGGAAGACGGTTCTCTATTAAGAACTGGCCAATTAATCTCAAGCACGCAATACCCTTTTTCGGGAGGAGGACTAGGCGGAATGGTTGAACGTTTTAATTGGGAAGGAGAGCTGATTTGGAATTTGAATTGGACGAGCGAAGACAAACACCATCATCACGACATAGAAATGATGCCAAATGGCAATATCCTATTGATTGCTTGGGAATNACATAGCTATGAAGAGGCCATTGCTATGGGGAAAGACTCAACACAAACTGAAAATCCAGTTTGGTGTTGTCAAATAACAGAAATTGAACCAACTGGTAGTCAGGGCGGTAATGTGGTTTGGTCTTGGAGCGCTTGGGATCACTTGATTCAAGATACAGACCCAAACAAACCTAACTATGGAATAGTCGCAGATAACCCTAGGAAATTCAATATNAACTTTACAAATGGCAACGGTCCAAACCAAGGAGCTGGATCTTCTGACTGGATGCATTGCAATTCTGTTGATTACAACGCTGAACTAGACCAAATCATGATAAGCTCAGCAAAATTCTGCGAATTCTGGATTATTGACCACAATCTCAGCACTGAAGAAGCTGCAACAGACGCAGGTGATTTACTATATCGTTGGGGAAACCCTAGAGCATATGATAGAGGAACTAATGAGGATCAAGTTCTGTTTCACCAGCACGATACTCACTGGATGGATGAAGGTGTGATGCTATACAACAACGGAAAGAATAGACCTGAAGGAGAATACAGTACTGTAGAAATTATCGATTTACCAGAAATGGTATATGGAACATATCCCATTGATGAAGAGCAACCCTTTATGCCAGAAAGTTACTCTTGGAGATACCCTCAAGCATTTGACGCTGATTTCTATTCTCAAAACATAAGTGGGGCTGAAAGGTTACCAAATGGCAACACATTAATATGCGAGGGGTCTTCAGGACATTTATTTGAGGTAACAGCTGAGGAGGAAGTGGTTTGGGATTATATAAGTCCTATNACAGCTTTTGGCGCAACNACTCAGGGAGAAGATCCAGGNAACACATCAGTATTTAGANCNTATAGATATGCCNCAGACTATCAGGCATTTGANGGNAGGGATATGGAAGCNGGAGATGTAATTGAGCTAAATTCTTGGCTTAACTGGTGTTCAATGTCTGAGGTAGAAGAAGAAAGTCTATCAGGTCTTATCATCTACCCAAACCCCACAATAGATGGATTTAATTTTTCCTCTCAAAGGGAAGGTATTATCAGGGTNTACAATAGCTTAGGCCAAATAGNAGAAACAGTGTATGCGCANAAGAGGTTTGGGCTTGAGCTAAAACCTGGATATTATACTGCAATATTTACAGACTCAGAGACGGGCAAAACTGTTGCAACTCACTTAATAAAGCAATAAAGATGGCAGATTCAATTATCGTAGAGGATTTAGGAGCAGTTAGACAAATAACTCTCAACAGGCCCCAAGCATTCAACAGCTTTGATAGAGAAATGGGAGCTTCGTTTCAAAGCGCCTTAGACAATGCAGGCAATGATGATGGAGTAAGATGTATTGTGATTAGAGGTGAGGGCCGAGCGTTTTGTGCTGGACAAGACTTGAAAGAAGTAACAGCACCTGACGCGCCCAATTTCAAGGTTATNGTGGAGCAGACTTACAATCAAAGCATCAGAAGAATTTGCTCAATCAAAAAGCCAGTTATTGCAGCTGTAAATGGCGTTGCTGCTGGAGCAGGAGCAAATATTGCACTTGCCTGTGACTTAACTATTGCAACGGAAAGCGCATCATTCATACAAGCCTTTTCAAAGATTGGTCTAATCCCTGATAGTGGTGGGACTTGGTGGCTACCACGCCTTGTGGGAATGCAAAGAGCAAAAGCAATGGCTTTCTTTGGGAATAAAGTGGGAGCGTNTGAAGCAGAAAATATAGGGCTTATTTACAAGTGCGTTAGTGATGACGAATTTGACGGGGTTGTAAAATCAACTGCGGAAAAACTTGCTGCTATGCCAACTCTTGCGCTGAGTCTTACTAAGGCCGCATTCCACGAGGGAATGAACTGTGATTTAAACGATCAATTAGCTAGGGAACTAGACTACCAATTTATTGCTGCAGAATCTGAGGATTACGCAGAAGGNGTTGCTTCTTTTTTAGAAAAGCGAGCGCCAAATTTCAAAGGCAAGTAAATTAATTCTGAAGAGCTCTAAAGTAGGTGGTTGCTACTATTGCTGCTGTTTCTGTACGCAATCTACTTTCTCCAAGTGAGATCTCCACTCCTCCTTTGCCAAGAGCTAATTCAACCTCTTCCCCAGTAAAATCTCCCTCTGGGCCAATTGCAATACATGCATCTGTGTTTCGCTTAATTGAATTGAGCAAATGNACTTTTTCACCCTCCATGCAATGAGCAATGTAAATGGGACTCTNAGCCTTCGCAATCACTTCTTCTAATGAGCATGCTTCTTCTAAAATTGTAAGCCAAGACCTACCGCTTTGTTTCATCGCTGAGACAATCACTTTTTGCCACCTTTGGTGCTTTTCAACCTTTCTTTCTGACCTCGAAGTCCAAACTGGAATAATTCTATCCACCCCTATTTCAACCGCCTTTTCCAGAAACCACTCGAACCGTTCAGTTTGCTTTGTGGGGCTTACTAATAATGTAAGCTTTGGAGAAGGTTTTGGCGTTTGGACAACCTCCTTTACTTCTACAATGCAGTTGCGTTTGCCAGCTTCTACAANACATGCATCCGCTGACCCTCCTTTTCCATCAATTAATTGGAATACGTCTCCTACCCTAGCCCTAAGAACTTTGATTGCATGACGCGCCTCATCTTCTGGCAGCTCAAAGCTTCCTACATGAAGATTTGGAACGTATAGTAATCTCAATTAGCTAGCGCTTACTGCAACACGAGGNCCGCCAGAACGCATAGCATCAGTAGCTGTNTCGTCGAATTGNGAGAAGTTAGATACAAATCNCTGCGCTAGATCTGCTGCTGCAGNGTCGTATGCTCCCTTATCAGCCCAAGTTTCACGNGGGTTTAAAACATCAGAAGGNACATNAGGACATGAGTTTGGCACCTTAAGGCCAAACACCTCATCAACCCTCATATCGCCTTCGTTTAGCTTACCCTCAAGGGCAGCTGTAATCATTGCACGAGTGNAGCGAAGCTTCATTCTAGAACCAACTCCGTAGCCACCACCAGTCCAACCAGTATTAACTAGCCAAATCCTAGCTNCGTGCTTTTCAATTCTTTCGCCAAGCATCNCAGCGTATTCAGTTGGAGCTAAAGGAAGGAATGGAGCGCCAAAACAAGCAGAAAATGCAGTTTGGGGCTCAACAACTCCGACTTCTGTTCCAGCAACTTTTGCTGTGTAACCACTGATAAAGTGGAACATCGCTTGGTTTGCATCAAGACGGCTGATCGGAGGTAACACCCCAAACGCATCACACGTCAAGAANAAAATATCTGTAGGATGACCACCCATTCCGTCTTGAATTGCTCCAGGAATATGGTCAATTGAATATGAAACACGAGTGTTTGGCGTAATGCTATCATCCTCGTAATTAGGAGTCACTCCATCGCTTTCAAAACCAATATTTTCAAGAAGAGCACCGTATTTAATCGCGTTATAAATCTGTGGCTCACCCTCTTCGCTAAGGTCAATAGTCTTTGCATAACATCCTCCTTCCATATTGAAGACTCCNTTATCTGACCATCCATGCTCATCATCTCCAATGAGGTTTCTAAGGGGATCACTACTAAGTGTAGTTTTTCCTGTACCACTTAAGCCAAAGAACACTGCTACGTTTCCGTCTTTACCAACATTAGAAGAACAGTGCATTGGTAGTACTCCGTGAACTTCAGGTAATTCGAAATTCATAACAGAGAACATACCCTTCTTTATTTCTCCAGTGTAACCAGAACCAGCAACAATGATGATCTTACGAGTAAAATCAATTGCACTTATGTTTCCTTGNCGACATCCGTGNCGTTNNGGNTTNGAATTNAANTNNGGAACNCANATAACNTACCATGCAGGATCTNCNNCTNNAATTTCTNNCNCACNAAAACGCAAGAACATNTTGTNTACNAATAANCNAGANTANGCAAATTCAGAAACAACTCTAGTNTTGATTNNNGTTGCAGGATCAGCTCCTANTNCTCCATCTNTNANNTATACNTTTTTANCTTGAAGGTANTTTTGGNCATCCTCNAAAAGACGGCCAAAATCCTCGCTGGTAATGCTTTGATTAATACCTCCCCAATCTACTCTTGAATTAGTTTTTGCATCTCCCACGATATATCTATCCTTTGGAGAACGACCTGTAAATTCACCTGTATTGATAGCAAGTGCACCTGTATCAGTTAGTCTACCTTCTCCATTTAGTATGCATTCTTTTACTAAGGTTGATTGAGGAAGATTCCACTGCACACTAGACACCTCTTCAAGTCCAATAGCTTCAAGTGACGTGTTTTTTGGGATAATACCCGTATGCTTCATGTTCGAAGAAAGGTTTAAAATATTCCTGACACAAAGATAAGCCTTACACTCAAGCTGTTATGAAAATTTGTTCACAACCTACTAACTTAAATTTTTATCTTTACGACATGAGAAAAATTGAGACATTATTCATAGGCTTGATGTTAGTTATGGCATCATCATGTACAGATAGCCCAAAACCTCAAAAAGCTAATACTTCTGTTAAGAAAAAGGCTGAGTCTCCAATAGGTAGAGAGCTTACAGAAGCAGAAAAGAAGGGTATGAGATTGATGAAACGACGTCAAGAAGCAAAGGAAAGAGGGATCTCAGATAAATCTAAAAACAAGACTTCAGCATATAGGTATTTAACATCAAGTGATGAGTATCCCATTTTTGCCAAGCTTGTAAAAAAGTCAAGTTTAAGTAAGCACATTCACAGCGGAGATGTAACACTTTTAGCTCCTATCGATAAAGCTTTTGAGGTGCATCCTGAGTACAAGGCGCTTCTAAAGCCAGGAAACGAAAGTGCTTTAGATGAATTTGTTTCATATCATATCATTGACATACCACTTGAGTATAAAGCATTTTCTGACGGAACAGATTGGACAGTTCACTCAGGAATAAAGCTAGAATTAACAAAAGAAGGCGGAATTTATTTCGGAGATGCACACGTTAGATCTGGTTCTATTGAAACAGAAAGGGGGACTCTTATTGGGATGGATGATATCATCTATTTTCCTTCTCTTTCTGAAACAATGAGATAATGTCCGAAGTAAAATGTAAGTTTTGGTTGGTTGCATTTATTTGCGCCTCACAATTAAGCATAGCCCAATGGGATTATGGTTTTGAGCTAGGAGTTATCCCAGTTATCATAAATGGGGATACTATACAAAATCCTTGGACTGGTGGACTTACAGCTCCTCAGTGGTCACCCATAGATCTGGACTTTGATGGAGATGAAGATCTTTTTGCATTCGATAGAGACGGGCATAGAATCTTGACATTTGAAAGGGATGGTGAGGATTGGAGATATAGGCCTGAATGGGCAAAAGGATGGCCAGATCTAGATTCATGGTGCCTTTTAAGAGATTTTGATTGCGATGGAAAACCAGATGTATTTACTGCATGGATTAATGGAATATCCGTTTATAAGAACAACACCACTGACCCTCTAAACCCGCAGTTTGAGTTAGTAGCTTCTCCCCTCGAATGTATTTACAATGACGGATCTGGATCTGACCTAGTTCCAGTGGTTTGTCTAAGCAGTGACATACCTGCAATTCAAGATTTAGATAACGATGGTGATTTAGACATTATTACGTTCACTGCTGCTTCATCAACACTATATAAATTTGAAGGTTTAAGCGAATGTGGATTAGAAATGGAGTGTACAAATCGCTGTTATGGAATGCTTGCTGAAGCCAGTGAGAACAACAATTTATATATAGGTGAGGATTTTAATTGTGAATACAACGTCTTAGACCCAAGAGATGAACATAGACACATAGGTGGGTCTATAACAGCGCTTCAATTAGATGATAATGGGCCAATGGACCTGTTAATTGGTGATGTTACATATCCATCAATCATAGGGGTTTTACTCGAAGATGCTGTAGATGGACAAGACAGTGCAATTTTCACTGATTTTGACTTCCCAAGTCAAACAAACGGTTTAGAAGCACTTGATTGCAAACGTTTTCCAGCTGCTTACCATATTGATGTAGATGCTGACGGAGTAAGGGATTTAATATTTAGCCCAAATAGTTACTTAGAAGTTGACGATGATAACAGTGTATACTACATGAGGAATATTGGAACTGAAGATCAACCAATTTGGGATATTATCGTACCTCAATTCATACAAAATGGAATGATTGATATGGGAAGGGGATGCTATCCACTACTAATTGATTTAGATGGGGATAACCTGCTAGACTTAGTTGTAACGAATAAGGAAAACTATATAGAAACCGGAAGTACTCCTGCAAAATTAAGGGCGTATAAAAACACAGGCACAACAAGTAACCCTATTTTCACAATGCCAGATGAAATTATAGCAGATTTAGCCACATTTGGAATCGAAAGTCCAGTGCCTGCTATTGGCGATGTTGATGGCGACGGAGACGTGGATTTGATTGTTGGTGATGAGCTTGGGATTTTGCATTATTACGAGAATGTAAATGGTGCAGGAAATTGGCCTGAATTTGAGCTTTCAATTCTAGCTATGACGGACGACAATGGTGAGCGAATTGACATNGGACAATTTGCNGCNCCNCAGNTNATTGANATTAANTNTGANGGGTTACTNGACCTAGTTGTAGGNGAGAAAAATGGNACTCTAAATCTGTTCCTTAATTGCGGNACNTCAACCCAAATGTCATGGTGNCAATACATTAGCGANGAATTCGGAGAAGATTGGGGCAANATACTTGTNGACAATGCTTTAGGNATNAACGGTTANAGCACTCCTTCANTAACAANTGACGAAAGTGGNANCCATATTTNNGTNTCTAATGAAGTNGGNACNGTTCAGTANTTTGGCCTACTNCAAGAGGACNTAANTTTTGAATACACTGAGCAAACAACGAACGTCTTAAACTACGTTAGTGGNTATAGATCTAAGTGCACTTTTGGAGAACTAAATGACGATGGAAAAATCGATTGTTTAATGGGAATCCAAAACGGTGGAATGAGGTGTTATATAGGTTCAGATTCTGTCACTATAAGTGCTCCTGAATTGCCCTTAGCAAGCAAGCCCAAATTCAATCTCTATCCCAACCCTGGAGGATCGATTTTGAACTGGAATTGCAATGACCCTCAAGTTGAAGTACAAATCTTCAATTCAACAGGAATCTTAATGGGAACTTCAAAAGAGCGACAAGTCCAAACCTCAAATTGGCCAGCCGGCACTTACATTGTTGTTCCAACAAAAACGGGAAGCCCTTTTGGACCTCCCGCTTTATGGATAAAGTTAGAAGACTAACTTAAGAATACATTCCGTCAAGCACGGCCTTGACTTCTCTTACTGCAGTTTCGCTTTCAGCAAGCAACTGCTTTTCTTCGTCATTAAGATCAAGTTCGATAACTCTTTCTACACCGTTCTTTCCAAGAATAACTGGAACACCTAGGTANATNTCAGAGATTCCGTACTCACCCTGCATCCAAACACAACATGGGAATACACGGCGTTGATCCTTAATGATTGCTTCTACCATTTGGGCTGCTGCTGCACCTGGTGCATACCAAGCAGAAGTACCAAGTAGGTTAACAATCTCTCCTCCACCTTTCTTAGTGCGCTCTACAATTGAATTTAGTGTATCAGCGTCAATAAGCTCAGTTACAGGGATACCACCAACTGTAGTGTAACGTGGAAGTGGAACCATTGTGTCTCCGTGACCACCCATAAGTACAGCTTGGATATCCTTTGGGCTAACGTTCAATGCTTCAGCAAGGAAAGAACGGTAGCGAGCAGTATCAAGAATACCAGCCATACCAAGAACACGCTTTGAATCTACTCCAGCATTTAGGTATGCACAGTAAGTCATTACGTCTAATGGGTTAGATACGATTACAAGGATAGCGTTTGGGCTATGCTCCATAATCTGTGTAGTAACTGACTTTACGATTCCAGCATTAGTTGCAATCAAGTCGTCACGACTCATACCCGGTTTACGAGGAAGACCTGAGGTAATTACAACTACATCTGAATTAGCAGTTTTTGAATAATCATTGGTAGAACCTACAGTTCTAGTGTCGTAAAGATTAATTGGAGAAGTTTCCCAGATATCAAGAGCTTTACCCTCAGCAAAGCCATCCTTAATATCAAGAAGAACTACCTCGTTTGCTACTTCACGCGTTGCAAGAACATTTGCACAAGTGGCGCCTACATTACCAGCACCTACAACAGTAACTTTCATTTTAAGATATTGGGGTTTCGGAGTGCAAAAATACAGGGTCNAGGACCGTTGCTGAAACAAATGAGTGCCTATTTTCGTTATCAAACTACGATTACATGAAAGCTTCATTCTCTTTTTTATCGCTTTTGGCTTTATTCATCCCACTAAACATTGCAATNGCCCAACCAAGCAGCCTACCTTCTGCCAAAGGAGTTATGCCTACAGGTGAAGCCGGAGTGGATTACAATTTGCTTGATTCTAATGGGGAAAAGGATGGAGTTTGGATAAGGGTTTGGCCTAATGGAAGCATTTATTACAAGGGAACTTTTGAAGGAGGCAAGCCTGTAGGGAGCTTTATGTACTTCTACGATTCTGGAAAATTGATGTCATCAATTGAACACATGCCTGAGACTACTGCTGCAATTCACTATAGGCCAAACGGGACTGTCCAAGCCTNTGGGTACTACAATCCAGCAATTGGCAATAACGAGCCCACAAAGCAAGGCAGCTGGGGTTATTACGATGAAAACTCATTGCAAATCAGGTCTGAATCGTTTGATGATGGCGAATTGGAGGGTGAGTATTGGGTTAAGGACAGTAAGGGCAGATTGGTAGAAAAAGGCTCTTATTCTGGCGGAGAGAAAGATGGAGTTTGGACTGCTTTTTACGAAAACGGAAAAACCAGGCAAAGCATCACGTATAGTACTGGGGAATTAGAAGGTGAATTCGCTTCTTACCACAGCAACAACAATATTCGAATAAAAGGCCAATACTTAGAAGGACACGAAGATGGATCTTGGAAGACTTACTTGGAAGATGGAAGGATGGAGATGATAATCAAGTATTCTTTTGGCAATAGGGTAAAAGAAATTAGGATAAATGGAACTTTTGAAGACACATTCCCTGATGGCAGGTCGATGAGCGAATACTCTTACACAGACAAGGAGTTGGATGGTCCATACAGGGTTTGGCACGATTGCGGCGAATACATTATTGAACCATTTACCGACGAAGAAACGGGTGAGCAACTTCAAAGGCGTGTTCTCAAGGGAACCCAAGTGAAAGAAGAAGGAGAATATGCAATGGGCAAGCTTGACGGCCCAAGGTATTTCTACGACATCAAAGGGAAACTAGTTAAAAAGGAAATTTACGAAAACGGTGTGATAGCAGATTAGTAACCGTACTTTTCCTTCCACAACTTGCGCAATTGCTCGCGAAGTTGATTTTCACGTGGATTATTTCCAGGGTCGTACAACTTAGTTCCAACTAAGCTTTCTGGCATGCACTCTTGCTCGCTAAACCCTCCAGCCGCATTGTGATCGTATTGATAACCTTCACCGTATCCTAACTTACTCATAAGGCTAGTTGGAGCATTGCGCAGGTGAAGTGGAACCTGAAGATCGCCCGTTTCTTGCACTAATTTTTGGGCTTCGCCAATTGCCATATAAGACGCGTTGCTCTTAGGGCTACTGGCAAGGTAAACGGTGCATTGCGAAAGTATGATTCGGNCTTCAGGCCAACCTATTCTTTCAACTGCTTGGAATGCAGATGTGGCAATTACCAATGCAGTGGGGTTTGCATTTCCAATATCTTCTGAAGCGGCAATGAGTAAGCGCCTTGCAATGAATTTGGGATCCTCACCTCCTTCTACCATTCGGGCCAAATAATAAACAGCTGCGTTTGGATCACTTGACCTAATGCTTTTTATAAACGCACTTATAATATCGTAATGAGCCTCGGCGCCATTATCGTAACCTGCTCTTGTGTTTTGGATTATTTCCTTTACTATAGTGTTTGTTACTTCAACCTTCCCGTTTGGAACGCTTGCGACTACCATTTCAAGAATGTTTAGCAATCTTCTTGCATCGCCACCACTTGCCCTCATCAATGCATCAGTTTCTACAACTTCAATATTGCGTTTGGACAATATCTCATCATCCTCAATTGCTGTATTTATGAGCTGTAGCATCTCATCTTGACTAAGATGATTCAATACATAAATCTGACACCTTGAGCGCAATGCATGGATTACTTCAAACGAGGGATTTTCAGTTGTTGCACCTATCAAGACAACATACCCCTGCTCTACTGCTCCCAGTAGACTGTCCTGTTGAGACTTTGAAAATCTATGGATCTCATCAATAAAAAGGATAGCTTTTCCAGCAAACATTCCGCCAGACTTTGCTCTAGCTATAATTTCTCTAACCTCCTTAACACCGCTATTTATCGCAGATAACTGGTGGAATGGTAAATTTGCTTTGGCGGCCAAAATCCTCGCCAACGTTGTCTTTCCAACACCCGGAGGACCCCAAAATATAATAGAAGGTAAAGTAGAATTTTCAGCTGCCTTCCTTAGAATGGAATCTGTTCCAATCAGGTGGGTTTGGCCTAGGTAAGAGTCCAAACTCTTTGGTCTCATCCTCTCTGCTAACGGTATATTTTCGCTATCTAACGCCACCCTTCAAACTTTCCAATCCTTCGCTCGTGGAGTTTAATTTTGTCAGGCCTCTTATGCTTCCACCTTCTGTGCGTCCAAAGCCAAGACTCAGGTTCCTTAACTATCTCCTCTTCCAACATTCCAAGGCATTTGTCAATTACTTCACCATTTTGCGAAACACTCTCTTCAACTAACCTAAGATTCATCACATATCGCGAATCCTTTTGACGTCTTATTGCTGCGAACACCACTGAAGCATCGAGCATAGATGCTATTTTCTCTATCCCGCTATATACAGGTGTTTCAACGCCAAGAAACTCAGTCCAAATCGAAGTTTGGGATTTTAGCGGTCTTTGATCGAAAACAATTGAAATGAGTTTGGGTTTATCAGAATCATCTCTGATAATTGACCTTAAATCATTAATCCCAACGATTTTCATTCCAGCCCTACTCCTAGAATTTCTTATTGCTTTATTAAATATATGATTATTCAGCTTCTTGTATACTGCGTATGTTTTGAACTCTACATTTTTAGGTAAGGAAAGAGAAAACATTTCCCAATTCGCCATATGCCCTCCCACCAGAACTACATTCCGTCCTTTTGCAAAAAGTTGATGTAATACATTTAAATTCTCATAAGAAACTCTTGACGCAACACTTTCTATGCTTGCTGAATGAAGTTTAAAAGACTCAAAAGCTAGAGAACTCAGGTTTTTATAAATTCCAAACTCGCTTACACCATTGGCCCCAACCAATTTCAGGTTTTGCCTTATTACTTTACGCCTATATCCATAAACATAAGTCAACAAAAAAGCTGCAATTTGTATATCAATCCTCACCACCCACCAAGGCTTAAGTCCATAGAGTCGGACAAAAAATAATGCAATTCTTGACATCATATGCTCTCTAGTTTTAAGCCGTCATAAGCTGGGTAAACACCTGATGGCAAAGACTTTTCTAGATCTTCATGTAAGTCCATCTGATGACTCATATGTGTAAGGTAAGAAGCCTTAGGCTCAATCCTCTTAATTACTTCAAGGACTTCATTAAGCGAAAAATGGCTAGGATGTTCAAACTTCCTTAACGCACTTATTACCAGAACATTTACCCCTTTTAATTTTTCATATGTTTCCTCTGGTATATAATTTACATCAGTCACATATGCAAAGTCCCCTATCCTAAAGCCCAAAACTTCCATATCAGCATGCATAACAGGTAGTGGAGTCCAAGTTTCACCTCCTAAAGAAAAATCATGCCTATGAATGGAATTGAATACCATTTGAGGAACGCCTGCCTTGACACTATTATTAAAAGCATAGTGATAATTTCTTCTTAATGCTTCTTCGACAGGTTTATTAGCATAAATCTGCATCGGATTTTTTTGTAAAAAATTATATGCTCTTATATCATCTAATCCTGCTATATGATCTTTGTGCTCGTGTGTAAACACAATAGCATCAAGTTTTTCCACATCTTCCCTGAGCATTTGCTGTCTAAAATCAGGACCTGAATCAACAACTGTACTATGCTCACCTATCTCAACCCTAATCGAAGTTCTTAAACGTTCATCTTTGAAGTTTTTTGATAAACAAACTTCACATTTACAACCAATTACAGGAACTCCTTGTGATGTTCCAGTACCCAAAAAGGTCACTCGCATATTATTCACCCCTAATTCATGCATTTTTTTGTTTATCACTCTACAAAGGTATTTTACCTTTGCCAATACGTGGACTCTGATCGCGTCATATTATCACCAAAGCAAAAGGCACTCAGAATTAATCTGAATCAAGACCTTTATGGAACTTTCGCTGAAATTGGCGCGGGCCAAGAAGTTGTTCGCCATTTTTTTAGAGCGGGTGGTTCCTCCAAAACAATTGCAAAAGCAATTAGTGCATATGACAAAGATTTCTCTGATGCTCTATACGGAACTGAAGAAGACGGAAGATATGTTTGTCAATCAAGATTAGAGAAGATGTTGCTTCACGAATATAATTTAGTTGAAGATAGAATCAAGAGAGACAAGCACCCATCAAAACAGTTTTTTTCGTTTGCAAATACTGTTGCTACAATTAATTATTCTAAGACTAGTCAAGGCCACGGATGGTTTGGCGTAAAATTTCAAACAGAATCAAACTCTAAGCCAAGTGAAGTATTTCTTCATGCTAAATTGCATGAAACTGATGTGCTTCAACAACAAATGACAACAGGCATATTGGGAGTAAACCTACTATATGGTTGTTTTTTCTTCAACAAAGACCCAAAAGAACTTTTAAAATCCTTATACGACAATATTGAACGCGACCAGCTGGAAATCGATATGATCCAAATGAATGGTTCTGTATTCAAAAATGTAGATAATAGAATTCTATCCCTTCAACTTGTTAAACTAGGTATGACAGACGCTGTAATCTTCACACCAGATGGAGTGAACAGACAGGCAGCTGATGTTTTATATAAGAAAAATATATTAGCTATTCGTGGAAGCTTCCGTCCTGTAACGAAGGTAAACATCGATATGATTGCCAAGGGTCTTAAAAAATTCCGCGAAGAGCCAAAAGTAAATGCAAATAATATTCAGGTTTTATTTGAAATTACCCTTAATAACCTAAAAGGTGAAGGTGATATAGATGAGCAAGATTTCTTAGATCGTGCTGACATTCTTTGCTCAATAGGCCAAACTGTACTCATCTCTAATTACCAGAAGTACTTCAAACTTGTTGAGTTCTTTTCTAGACATACAAATAAAAGAATGGGGGTGATTATGGGTGCCGCTACTTTAACAGAAATCTTCAACGAGAAATATTACAGAGATTTAAACGGTGGAATTCTAGAGGCTTTCGGAATATTATTTTCAAGAGATCTAAAGATTTTACTCTATCCATGGAGGGATAAAAAAAGCGGTTCACTTTGGACAACTGATACTATACCTATCCACCCTAGATTAAAACCTTTATTCGACTATCTATCTTTTAATAAAAGAATCGTGGATATTGAAAATTTTGATGAAAATGTTCTTTCTATTTTCTCAACTGAGGCATTTAAGATGATTAAATCTGGCGATGGCGAATGGGAAAAAATGGTTCCTGACTTTGTTGATAGAATTATCAAAGAAAAGTGTTTGTTCGGATACTGTGGATTAGAACCAGAAGGGAGGACAAATTTTGAAGATCCAGCTCTTGCAGCTGCAAGAGCTATCGAACAAAACAACGGACAATAATTTTTAAAAGGGCTTCCGATGGGAAGCCCTTTTTTTATAGTCAAATTACATTATTCTTTTGTAGTAGACACCTCGTCTTGAATTATTGCATCACTAACTATATCTGAAGAATCTTCTTCAATAGCTTCTTTTGCATTTTCAAACTCAATCTGAGATCCAACTACTACATCCTGGAAGTCTCTAGTACCTGTACCTGCTGGGATTAAGTGTCCAACAATAACATTTTCTTTAAGACCAAGTAGCTGATCTTGCTTGCCGCTTACGGCAGCTTCGTTCAATACCTTAGTTGTCTCTTGGAATGAAGCAGCAGAAACGAAAGAGCGAGTTTGTAGAGATGCTCTTGTAATCCCCTGAAGTAAAGGACGAGAAGTTGCTGGAATTGCATCTCTTGCCTCAATAAGATCAAGGTCACGACGCTTAAGTGATCCATTTTCATCGCGAAGGCGACGAGCTGATATCATTTGGCCTTCCTTAAGATCTTCTGAACCTCCGGAATTTTGGATTACAACCATGCCAAAAATTCTATTGTTCTCACTTAGGAAGTCTGACTTTTCTACATTTTGCTTTTCAAGGAAACGAGTGTCACCAGAATCTTCAATAACTACCTTCTTCATCATTTGGCGAACGATAACTTCGAAGTGCTTATCATTGATTTTTACACCCTGTAGACGGTAAACATCTTGAATTTCATTTACAATATACTCTTGTACAGCAGTTGGTCCTTTAATATCAAGGATGTCCTTAGGAGTGATAGCTCCATCAGAAAGAGGCATCCCAGCTCGAACGAAGTCATTATCTTGAACGAGAATATGCTTAGAAAGTGGAACCATGTACTTATACTTATCTCCCATTCTTGACTCAACGATAACCTCTCTGTTACCACGCTTAATCTTTCCGTAGGAAACTATACCGTCAACTTCAGAAACAACAGCAGGATTTGATGGGTTACGAGCCTCGAATAACTCAGTTACACGAGGTAAACCACCTGTAATATCACCAGATTTACCTGCGATACGTGGAATTTTGCAAAGAATTTGACCTAAAGTAGACTTTTCTCCTTCTTTAACTGAGATGTGAGCTCCTACAGGAAGAGAGTAAGTCTTAAGAATCTCACCTTTTTTATCAATAATTTGAATTGCAGGGTTCTTCTTCTTATCCTTCGTCTCTGTAATTACGATTTCACGGAAACCGGTTTGTTCATCAAGTTCCTCTCTGTAAGTTAGACCTTCTTCTATATGATCAAATTGAATCTTTCCTTCAGCTTCACAAATAATGGCACTATTATATGGGTCCCATTTACAAACTGAAGTGTTTTTCTTTACTTTATCTCCAGTCTTCATATATAAAACAGAACCATAAGGAAGAATAGTAGTTGAGAATGCAACGCCAGTTTTAGGGTCTAAGATTTTAAATTCAGAAGAACGAGAAACAATAACTGTTTCGTTTTCACCTTCAGAATTCTTACGCTCTACAGTTCTTAGATCATCGATTTCTACAACACCGTCAAATTTAGTTTTAAATTCGTTTTCATCACTAATTTTAGATGCTGTACCACCAACGTGGAAAGTACGAAGAGTAAGTTGCGTACCTGGTTCACCAATTGACTGCGCAGCAATTACACCAACAGCCTCTCCTTTTTGGACCATTCTTGAAGTGGATAGATTTAGGCCATAACACATAGCACAAATTCCACTTACAGCTTCACATGTTAAGGGTGATCTTACTTCTACCTCATCTATACCAGCATCCTGTATTTTTCTAGCAATTTTTGGTGTTATCAGGTTTTTTTCAGAGACTAAAACCTCACCTGTAACAGGATCTAAAACCTCCATTGTTGGAATACGTCCAACTATTCTATCTGCAATTCCTTCAACAATTTCATCATTCTTGATAAGAGGAGTAACCATAATACCTCTAAGTGTACCACAATCCTCTTCTTTTACGATTACATCTTGTGCTACGTCTACAAGTCTACGAGTTAAATAACCCGCATCGGCAGTCTTAAGTGCTGTATCCGCAAGACCCTTACGAGCACCATGAGTAGAAATAAAGTACTCAAGGATTGAAAGGCCTTCTTTAAAGTTCGAAAGAATTGGATTTTCAATAATATCTTGACCTCCACTAGCAGAAGACTTTTGTGGCTTAGCCATCAATCCACGCATTCCACTCAACTGACGAATTTGCTCTTTGGAACCACGAGCACCAGAATGCATCATCATATAAATTGAGTTGAATCCTTGGTTATCTGTCTCCAATCGATCCATCAGAATATTTGTAAGACGAGAGTTTGTATGGGTCCAAATATCAATAATCTGATTGTAACGCTCGTTATTTGTAATAAGACCCATATTATAATTATCCATTACCTCCGCAACTTCTGCAGTTGCTTTATTAACAAGCTTCTCCTTTTCTGGAGGAATAATTACATCATTAAGATTAAACGAAAGCCCTCCCTTAAATGCCATTGTGAAGCCAAGCTGCTTAATATCATCAAGAAATTGAGATGTTCGTGCAACTCCAACGATTTCTAGTACTCTTGCGATAATATCTCTGAGTGACTTCTTGGTTAGAAGTTCATTGATATAACCAACCTCTCTAGGTACGTATTCATTAAATAGAACACGACCACAAGTAGTATTAATAATCGAAGCATTACCTTCATAATCTTCATATCGCATCTTAATAGATGCATGAAGATCAAGTTTCCCCTCCTGGTGAGCAATACTTACTTCTTCAGAAGAGTAGAAAACTGTTCCTTCTCCCTTAACTAGTAGATCACCAGAAGACTTACGCTCCTTAGTGATATAATAGAGACCTAGAACCATATCCTGAGACGGTACAGTAATAGGAGCTCCATTAGCTGGGTTAAGAATATTATGAGACGCAAGCATTAATAGCTGTGCTTCAAGAATAGCAGCGTGTCCAAGCGGAAGGTGAACGGCCATTTGGTCACCATCGAAATCTGCGTTAAAGGCCGTACATGCTAGAGGGTGGAGTTGAATAGCCTTTCCTTCAATAAGTTTAGGCTGGAAGGCTTGAATACCGAGTCTATGTAAAGTTGGTGCACGGTTAAGAAGTACTGGGTGTCCCTTCATT
>PBEE01000031.1:0-48766 GCA_002717605.1 Crocinitomicaceae bacterium
CTTCGGGGCCCCTTTTTTTATCTCTAAATTTGAACCATGGATTTTTTAGTCGCAATTGTCGGCAGACCCAACGTAGGAAAGTCAACTCTCTTCAATCGTTTAACTGAAACGAAGGAAGCAATTACTGACCCAACTAGTGGTACAACTAGGGATAGGAAGTATGGAAAGGTATACTGGACTGATAGACAGTTTACTGTAATTGATACTGGAGGTTGGATTACAAATTCTGACGACACATTTGAAGAAGCAATCAATGCTCAAGTTGAGGTTTCTATAGAAGAAGCTGACTTGATCTTAATGATGGTTGACGTAGGAGTTGGAGTTACTGATTTGGACTTGGATATAGCAAATCTTCTAAGGAAATCTGATAAGAAAGTGATGGTGGTGTGTAATAAAGTAGATACATCAGCTCACGATATTGGCTCTTCAGAATTTTATTCTCTTGGTATAGCAGATCATATTTATTCCATTTCTGCAAATAACGGATATGGTACTGGCGAATTACTTGATGCTTTGGTTGATACTCTTCCTGAGGAGCCAGAAGAACCTGAGGATAAGTTGCCAAGACTTGCTGTTGTTGGTAGGCCCAACGTTGGTAAATCAACCCTTATAAATACTCTACTTGGAGAGGAAAGAAACATCGTAACTGATATTGCAGGGACTACTAGAGATAGTGTTCATACGCGATACAATATGTTTGGGTTTGATTTCGAAATTATTGATACTGCTGGACTTAGGAAGAAGAAGCAAATTGAAGATAACCTAGAATTCTATTCAACTGTTAGGACGATTAAGGCCATAGACCCAAGCGATGTATGCCTACTTCTTCTCGATGCAGAGGATGGAATGGAGAAGCAGGATCTGCATATTTTTTGGCAGGTTGTAGAGAGCTATAGAGGAGTAGTGATAGTTGTAAATAAGTGGGATAAGATTGAGAAGGATAACAACACTATGACTGCTTTTGAAGAGAAAGTTAGAGAGAGGATTGCACCATTTACCGATGTACCAATCATATTTACTTCAAATTTGAAGCGCCAAAGAATTTTTAAAGCTCTAGAGTCAGCATTAGAGGTTCATCAAAATAGAAGCAGAAAGATTTCTACTAGTCAATTAAATGACTATTTACTCCCTATTATCGATTATAATCCGCCTCCGACTTACAAGGGAAAATACTTGAGAATTAAGTATGTAACTCAACTTCCATCTCAAACTCCAACTTTTGCCTTCTATTGTAATTTACCACAGTACATAAAAGACCCCTACAAAAGATTCCTCGAGAACAAAATCCGAGAGGAATACGACCTTGCAGGGGTTTCAGTGAGATTATTCTTTAGAAAAAAATAAGATTTTTTTATTGCGATTAAGGGTTGAATGGGAATGATGAGTGATGTAAATCAATTTTTAAGTTTCCAGCATCAAGTTTATATCCAAAAGTATATTCTACTTTTACCTCATTTCCTTCTGTGTCTGTAAAAAAGTAATTGCCCATTGCTAAAGCACGATCATTTTCTAAAATCATTCCTGAATTTTCAAATCTGACCTTAGTCCATGGTTGGATAGCAAACCCTTTATCTTCTTGACAAGCTCGATTTTCTCCAGCTATAAAATATGATAGAGCTTCTTTTTTTGTAGCTCTAAATTGTTCATGAGCACATTTAGTTGGCTTAAATAAAACAGTACCATTTTGGAAATTATATAACTGTTCTAGAAAGCTATTAGTGTAATTTTCACATTCATGAAAATCATTTTTTAGACTTCCAATTTTAACTACTCCATTACCCCAATTAGATTGTGCTTTTTCAACGTGATCTTTTGTAATCATAATTTTAGTTGTTTTGCAATAATGAATAAAATTAATACTTGAATTACATTTGTATCAACTTTTCACTTTTTTTACATGAGTTATTTTTTCACATCAGAGTCGGTTTCAGAGGGGCATCCAGATAAAGTAGCTGATGCAATTTCTGACGCATTAATTGATCACTTCCTTGCGTTTGATCCGAGCAGTAAAGTTGCTTGTGAAACCTTAGTTACTTCAGGTCAAGTTGTTCTAGCAGGAGAGGTTAAGTCTCAAGCGTATTTAGATGTTCAGAGAATAGCTAGAGACGAGATAAGGAAAATTGGTTACACCAAGAGTGAGTACAAATTTGACGCCGAGTCATGTGGAGTTCTCAGTGCAATCCACGAGCAATCTTCTGATATAAACCAAGGTGTTGAGAGAACAAACCCTGAAGAACAAGGAGCTGGAGACCAAGGTATGATGTTTGGTTATGCGTGTAAGGAAACAGATAACTACATGCCACTTCCGCTTGAGTTAAGTCATAGGCTTTTGTCAGAACTAGCTGAGATTAGAAGAGAAGGTGAAGTGATGACCTATTTAAGACCTGATTCTAAAAGTCAGGTGACTGTTCAGTACTCTGACAATGGAGAACCTGAAAGAATTGAAGCTATTGTTGTTTCAACTCAACACGACGATGGATTTGAGGATAGCGATGATAAGATTTTGGCTAAAATCAAACAGGATGTTAGTAACATACTCATCCCTCGAGTTGTAGCCCAAATGAGCCAAAGAGTTCAAGATATGTTCAAAGGTGATCATAAGCTTCATGTCAACCCTACAGGAAAGTTTGTCATTGGTGGTCCACACGGAGATACAGGACTTACTGGCAGAAAAATTATTGTAGACACTTACGGTGGTAAGGGTGCACATGGTGGTGGAGCATTTAGCGGAAAAGATCCATCTAAAGTTGATAGGTCGGCTGCTTATGCAACACGACATATTGCCAAGAATTTAGTTGCTGCAGGTGTTTGCGATGAAGTACTAGTCCAGGTTGCATATGCAATTGGAGTAGCTGAACCAGTGGGTCTTTACGTAGACACTTATGGTAGTTCTAAGGTTGGTCTTACTGATGGTCAAATTGCGGAAAAGATATGGTCTATTTTTCCAATGACACCTTTTGCAATTGAGTAGAGATTTAAACTTCGTTCACCGATATATTCTGAGACGTCTTCATATGGTCACATGGGGAGAAAGAGTGAGATTGTGAATAAGACTTTTGAAGCTTTTACAGGAGGAGAAAGGGTAGAGGTACAAGTAGAACTTTTCCCATGGGAAAAACTAGATAAAGTAACAGATATTAAGGCTGCCTTTAATCTAGACTAAAACTGGGAATGGTCTTTACTGCCTATAATTATAATGTGTTCCTTTTTGTTAAAGTAATTGAGTTCTAAAAGCTGTTGGTTTGTGGACCTTTTTTTGTTCTACCTTCAGGTTTAACAAGTTATATTCTAATTTTTTTTATTTTTAATAAGTACTAAAAATCATTAATAAATCAATATTATAGTTTGGTTATAATGATGTATTCTAACATGATTTCAAGTTTATCTCCTGTTGAAAACGGTGATGAGAAAATGTGTATAAAGCTAAATCGTAGTCTTACCTTAAAACTGTAAATTGCTGTTTTAACTAAATAAAAATTTCCTAATTATATATGTCTAAAACTACTGACCGCCTTTCAGTGAAGCCAAGCTATACAGCAACAATTCCTTCAGCTATTCATTCTCATGGAAAGGTTACCCCTCAGGCAGTTGATCTTGAAGAGGCAGTGTTAGGCGCAATGATGCTTGAGCAAAGTGCTGTAAACGCTGTAATTGACGTTTTAGATAGTAATAGTTTTTATAAGCCATCACATCAAAAGATTTATGAGGTTATTCAGAAACTTTTTAATGATTCCGAACCAATCGATCTGCTCACAGTTACTGAAGCACTCAAGAAAGAAGGTAATTTAGAATTCGTTGGGGGATCTTATGGAGTTGCAAATCTTACAACTAGAATTGCAAGTACAGCAAATGTTGAATTCCATGCAAGAATTATTTCACAAAAGCATATTCAACGTGAACTAATCAGAGTATCTAGCAATATAATTGAAAAGGCATTTGACGAAAAGACAGATGTTTTTGATTTACTTGACGAAGCAGAATCTGGATTATTTGAAGTTGCAGAGGGTAACATTAGAAAGAGCTTTGAAGAGATGAGATCTGTTGTGAAGAAAGCAATAGATTATATTGATAAGGCAAGATCAAACGACAGCGGAGTAAGTGGTATTCCGTCAGGTTTTGCTGAACTAGATAAAGTTACAGGTGGATGGCAGAGGTCGGATATGATTGTCCTTGCAGCAAGACCTGGTATGGGAAAGACTGCCTTTGTGTTAACCATGTGTAGGAATGTTGCAGTTGATGAAGGTATACCTTGTGCAGTGTTTTCGCTTGAGATGTCGTCTGTTCAGTTAGTCCAAAGATTGATTGCAGCAGAAACAGAAATTGATTCAGATAAATTTAGAAAAGGAAATCTTAAGGATCATGAGTACCAACAACTTCACGATAGAATTGGTAGACTTTCTAAAGCACCGTTATTCATTGACGATACTCCTGGGTTGAATGTCTTTGAGCTTCGTGCTAAGTGTAGAAGAATGAAACAGCAGCACGGAATTGACATGGTGGTAATTGACTACTTACAGCTTATGCAAGGCAGTAGTATAAATGGAGGAAATAGAGAACAAGAAATTTCTTCTATATCAAGGTCAATTAAATCTATTGCAAAAGAGTTAGATATTCTAATAATTGCGATTTCTCAGCTTAGTCGTATGGTTGAAACAAGAGGTGGTGATAAGCGTCCTATGTTGAGTGATCTCCGTGAAAGTGGTGCTATCGAACAAGATGCCGATTTAGTTTCATTTATTTATAGACCTGAATACTATGGATTCACTGAGCACGAAGATGGATTAGATACAAAAGGGTTGGCTGAATTTATAATTGCTAAGCATAGGCACGGTGCTTTAGGAACTGTAAATATGAAGTTTATTGCTAGACTTGCAAAGTTTACAGACTACAACACTTTTGCCGATGCAGGATTTGATTCATTATCTCCAAATACAGATTTTACTGACGGAGGTACGATTACAAGAGGATCAAAGATGAATGATGATATTGAAGACAAAGGAGGGTCACCATTCTAAGATGAAATTTTTACGGAAAAGTTTATTGGTTGTATTAATGGTTTGGGCTTTTATGGCTCAGGCATCAATGATCTTAATTCCAATGGATGAAACCCAAACCAATCATCTTAAAGCATATGGAATTGCGTTTTGGGCTTTAGAAAGAGAAGTACCAGCTGAATGGCTTTTGAATTATAGGGGGGGCAGTTTTTTGTTGCCCAATCTTATAGACATTCAAAATCAATGCATCATTAGGGGAGTGTCACATCAGATTATTGCTGATGTTCAAGCGGTTGCAATTATAGAAGAGATCTCTCATCCAGAAATTAATATGGAAAGCGTAAAACTCGAAGTTGCGCCAAGAGTCGCAGTTTATAGTCCCTCGGGTAAGTTGCCTTGGGATGATGCTGTGACCCTGGTTCTTTCTTATGCGGAAATTCCATATGATGTTATTTACGACCAAGAGGTGATTGATGGAGAACTGCCAAAATACGATTGGCTTCATCTTCACCACGAAGATTTTACGGGACAGTTTGGGAAGTTTTATAGGGCATATAGATCTGCCATTTGGTACCAGGAAGAAGTGGATTCACAAAATCGTTCTGCTCAAATAATGGGCTTTCAAAAGGTTAGCGAGATGAAGAGGGAGGTTGCTTTGAGTATTAAGAATTTTGTTATTGGTGGTGGCTTCTTATTTACAATGTGCTCGGGCACTGACTCGTTCGATATTGCTCTTTCTGCAGAGGAAGTTGATATATGTGAGCCGATGTTTGATGGTGATCCTGCCGATCCAGGCGCTACAGGTAAATTAGACTTTGATAGAGGATTGGCCTTTCAAGATTATAAACTTGAAATGAATCCCCTTGTTTATGAATTTTCAGATATTGATGGTACAGAAGATCACAGGACAATTAAGCCTATTAATGATTTTTTCACTCTATTTGATTTCTCTGCAAAGTGGGATATTGTACCAACTATGCTTACTCAAAGTCACGAAAGAGTTATAGCTGGGTTTATGGGACAAACCACTTCGTTTAGAAAGAATTTTATTAGATCTGACGTTACAATTATGGGGGATAACAGAAATCTACCGACGGCAAAATACATTCATGGTGAGATGGGATTAGGCCAATGGACATATTACGGTGGTCACGACCCTGAAGATTACCAGCACATGGTAAATGATCCACCCACTGACTTAAACTTGCACCCAAATTCACCAGGGTACAGACTTATCTTAAATAATATTTTATTTCCTGCTGCTAAAAAGCAAGAAAGGAAAACATAGCATTATGCATGGTTTATAATTAAATCGACACTTAATAGAATAGTACCATTTTCTTTTTGTTCTACTTTATAATCAATAGGTCTATAACAGTTTAATGCAATATTCATAAGACGTAGTTCAGAATTATTATTATCTATATCTTCAGTTTTACAAATAAGTTCAATTGATGATTTTCTAAGGTCGCTAATACTCATCGAGTTTATTGTATCAATTTTCTCTTTGAGTAGATCTGTGTTTTTATTTTCGTACAATCCTCCACACTTAACATTTATGATATTTTCCGCGCATTCAACTATTAAGTAGATTTCAGTTTCACCTTTATCGTCAATCCAACCATTAGAGTTGAACCATTTCAAACTATCTGAAACAACACTTTTAGTCCTGAGTAACTCTGCCCTGGGTACTCCACATTGTCTTACCGAGTTTTCAGTAAGGTCAACAATCGAATTTGTTGTTTTATCACTAAGTGGACCTGTATAAGAGAGCATTATTCCGTCTCGGTGGCTTTTCACGTCAGTTCCATTATTTAAAAGAGTCTGACACTCTTTCATCAGGGAAATGCGTGCTGAATTTGGATTTCGTATCATAAGTTAATTACGACCAAAAGTATAAAAGTATCGATTAACATCAATAAACCTACGACTAAACAAGTTTTATTCCAAATATTTAACTACGTCCCCGGATGGAATTTTCCTTCAATAATGGAAGTCCTTCAGGAGTTCTAATCATTGTGTAGAATGATGGATGCATGAAATTTAAATTTCTGTTAAACTTATTTCCTAAAAAGAAACATTTCCATACTTCAAGTGCGATTCTTTTAGTTGAAATCCAAGCATAAGGACTGAATCCGCTTGGCCTTGGGAAGCTGTCGATCCATAATCTAGCATCAGCTAGGTTGTTAATGCTTGGAGAGTTTGGCCTCAGTGTATTGAGTGGTATAGACATGGCAAAAGATTTGTTTACGTTACAAATGAATTTAACCACTCCTCAATGTATTTACGTTGAGAAATTTTTTTGAGCAATTAATATTTCTCAGCAGCAGATTTTAGAATTTCTGAAAGCTTGTTTTTAAGCGTATCAGGTTTTAAAACCACTATTTCACTTGACATTCCCTGCAACCATTGAAGAAGCTCAAATGTTATTAGAACTTCCACTGTTATGATGTACTCACTGCCATCTTTAGCTATGGTTTGGGATGAGTGAATAGGTTGAGTCTTTAAATAATTAGCAAGCAATGGAGAGCATTTAAAACTGACAGTAACTGGCGGCTTATTGTCGATGACTGTAATTCCAATTGCGTGTTTGAAATATTCATCTGCGTTGAAATTAACCTTGCTAAAGCTCTCTTCTTCTAAAGTGACATTTTGTATTCTATCACACCCAAAAGTCCTTACCGACTCCCTTCTCAAATCCCAAGCCAATAAATACCACCTACTCCTGTATTCCTTCAATAAATATGGATGAAGATTATACTCAGAAGTTTTATCCTCTAGGAACTTATTGTACTTTAGATTAATTGCTTTTTTACCCTTTATCCCTTCAAGTAATAAGGCCAAATGTTGCGAACCGCTAACCGAAGGAGTTGATTCAAACTGCATATAACTTTCAACCCTTGAAGTGTCTAAATCCGGTGCAACGTTTAGTCTGTCTGCAATCTTTCCAATTGCCTGGTCGAACTGCTTAAAAACTGGCAGGTCCCTAAACTGAACTAGTGTGTTTGCAGCAAATCGAATGGCTTCTAAATCCTCGTCGTTGAGGCTTACTTCGTTGATACTATAATCATCCTCTTCGTAGTAATATCCCCTATGATCTCTGTGATATGCAATGGGAGCGTAATACCCTAACTCGGACTCATTACGCATAGCCCAAATATCCTTCTCAATTGTTGAGATGCTTATGTTTTCACCATCACTACCGTACAATGCTTCCTCGCAAGCAGAGCGCAAATCCTCCTTTGTGGGATATGGACGAGAGGTGTTATTGATACACCTATCGATGATTCGATATCTGAGTAAAGCGTATTTATTCGCCGGCATTTTGGTATTTCTCTATTGCTGAAATTCCCCTCGGTATGTATTGAGGGTCGTGTGTTGTGGGCTTTCCATTACTTGGAAAAGGTCGGCCTGTATTGTGTATGTGGAAACAATCTTTATACTTCCCTTCTCTAAGCCTTTTTCCATAGGCCAAATCTATCCATTTGGCCCCATAATACACAGATTCTGGACCCCTAATATCTTTAATTTTAACGTCGAGTAATATGCACTTATACCCCATTAATTGAAATGGACCCCACGATGTCGCTAGGTTCTTTAAAGCAGCATCACTTGCGTCGACCAAATGCCTATGAGTTACATTTTCATAGCTTTCCCTATTGCCATCTCTAACGTCTTTAAGTCTTTTGAAAACGTGTTTTTCAAACCTAGAGCCAGCGGGTTTTCTACCACCACACTCCAGTTGTATCAACCCCATTAAATAAGGATATGGAAGGTCAAATTCAACTGCTGCCCTTTCAACTTCCTCGCTGTAATTACTAATTGCATCACCGGAGCTTGCTTTGTTTTTTAGAAAATTCTTAATATCTGTTATATATCCCTTGTACTGCAAATAGCCAAAGGTCAAAATCCCAAGGACGATAATAGATCCAGTAAAATGCAGTAAGCGATTTGCCATTAAATTATCGTGTTATGAAAAAGGTGAATTAATGGTAAAATGGCAAGTGCTGGAATCAAGTCTAGCATTTTAAATTTTTTGATTTCAACCAAATCAAGACCTAGTGCGAGAAGTAGAATTCCCCCAGTAGCTGTTAAGTCGATTGTCAGTTCTTGTGGCATCATTACTCCAATAAAATGAAACCCTAAAGTCAGTGACCCTTGGATGCCAAAAATCCCCAGCGCAGAAAACAACACACCTCTTCCTAGAGCAGATGCTAAGAAAAAAGAGCTGATTAAGTCCATTACAGATTTTACCATGATGAGATTGTAATCTCCATCAATGCCCTCATTCATACATCCAACAAGTGTCATGCCTCCAACACAAAACAACATTGTTGCTTTAATGAATGCCTCTCCAAAATTTTCAGATCCATCAGAATTAAACTTAGAAGCGTAGCGCTCAAACCTGTTGTGAAGCTGAAGATATTCTCCTAACAGTGCACCAATAACTAGTGCTAGAAAAATATCGATGGGCTCATTCATCTCTTTAATCATACCCATACTCATGGCTAGGGTGAAAAGGCCAAACACGATTACTATGTTGGTTTGGGCTTTAGTATTAATCTTCCTTCCTGACAAAAGTCCCAAAGAAGATCCAACCGCAACAGTAATTGTATTGAAGATGGTGCCTAGTAATACCATGCTCACAAGTTACATTTGTGTAATTATAATCGCGAGTAATACAAGTGAAATTTAAGTTAGAAGCAAAGGATAAGGGCTCAAGCGCAAGAGCGGGGACTTTGACTACGGATCACGGGGATATTAGGACGCCCATATTTATGCCAGTTGGTACGCTTGGCTCGGTAAAAGCAGTTTCTCAGCCAGATTTAAAAAATGTGGTGGGAGCAGATATTATTTTAGGTAATACTTATCACTTATACCTTAGGCCTGGAATGGATACGATGGACAAGGCTGGGGGATTGCATAAGTATATGAATTGGAATTTGCCCATTTTGACTGATAGTGGGGGGTATCAAGTTTACAGTTTAAGCCACAAGCGCAAACTAACAGAAGAGGGTGCTGCTTTTAGAAATCACATAAATGGGGATTTGGTGATGTTTACTCCAGAAAATGTGATGGACATTCAGAGGACAATTGGCGGCGATATAATCATGGCATTTGACGAATGCCCACCCTATCCTTGTACAAAGCAATACGCTAAAAATTCTATGGAGAGAACTCATAGATGGTTGGATAGATGTGTTGCTAGGCTTGCGGAGACAGAACCACACTATGGACATAATCAAGAGCTGTTCCCAATTTTACAAGGAGGTGGATATTCTGACTCTACGCAAGCAAAGTGCAGAATACATNGCTGGAAAAGATGCNGCAGGATATGCTATTGGTGGATTGAGTGTGGGGGAACCTGCAGAGGAAATGTACGAGACTAGCGAGTTAGTATGTGGGATTCTTCCAGAGGATAAGCCAAGATATTTGATGGGTGTTGGTACGCCGGTAAACATTTTAGAGAACATTGGACTAGGAGTAGATATGTTCGACTGTGTTATGCCAACAAGAAATGCAAGGACGGGAACTGTATACACTTGGAATGGTGTGATGAATATCAAAAATAAAAAGTGGGAGAAAGATTTTTCACCACTCGATCAAGCTGGTTCTGCTGAAGTGGATAAGATGTACAGTAAATCTTACGTTAGGCACTTGCTCAGGGCTAATGAAATCCTCGCATTGAATATATTGAGCACGCATAATTTGGCCTTCTATCTAGATCTTGTAAGAGAGGCAAGGAAGCATATTATTGCTGGCGATTTTGCAGAGTGGAAGGATAAAATGGTAATGAAACTGAGCACAAAAATTTGAGATGAGTAAACTCGACTGGTACATAATCAAAAAGTTCCTCCTGACATTTTTTTTCATGTTGGGATTGTTCTGCATTGTAGCAGTAGTTTTTGATTTGGTTGAGAATATTGGNAGGTTAATATCTAACGATGCTCCGCTTTGGGGTACAATAAAGTACTATTTCTCATTCTGCTTTTATTTCGCCAACTTACTCAGTGGTTTTATAGTGTTCTTGACCATAATTTGGTTTACAAGTAGACTAGCCCAACAGACAGAAATAATAGCAATGTTGAGTGGAGGAATGTCCTTTCCAAGGTTGTTAAGGCCTTATTTTATGGCGGCTTCAATTCTGGTAGTGTTTTCTCTTGTGCTTACTCACTACGTTGTCCCTCAAGCTAATAAGGACAAACTCGATTTTGAGATCCAATGGGTACATGTCAATTTCCATGTGAAAGATCAAAACATGTACAGAGAGGTAGCACCAGGAACCGTAGCATATTTTCGGAGTATCACCTACAGCAGACTTACTGGATACAAATTCCAAATGGAACATTGGGGTGATGACGAAAAGCTAGAGCAAAGAATTGTAGCTGCAAAAGGCACTTGGATTCCTGAAGATAGTTTGTGGCGTCTACTCAATGTTGGGGTNAGAGATTTTCATGAGGATGGAACAGAGACCTTCAAGTTTGTCAATAGAATAGATACAGTTCTTCCAATGAGGATTGAAGATTTTGCTCAAAGGGCAGCAGTCGTAAAGACGATGACTACTTCTGAATTGAATTCACATATCGAAGAAGTGAGGGCGAGTGGCGCTGATATAAGTCAACTTTTGCTAAAGAGATATAGTAGAACAGCAACTCCATTTGCAATTTTTGTACTGACATTTATAGGTTTTGCAATTGCATCCAGAAAGTCGAGAGGAGGTCTTGGAGTTCATCTATTAGCAGCTGTTTTGATAGGATTCACATTTGTTTTTACATCGAGATTAATTACCGTTTATGCTGCGACAGCTAAGGTTCCAGCTTGGCTGCCATACGGATTAGACGGGATACAATTTATAGCAGCATGGTTGCCAAACATAATCTTCAGCTTATTTGGGTATTTTATCTATAAAAATGCGCCCAAATAAGCACGCCATCCTCTCTCTTCAGCTTCTATTTTAAGTTGAGGATTTTCTTTTGAATAAAGACCAAACACAGCCGATCCAGTCCCTGTCATCTGTACAAAATTAGCTCCATTTTTTTTATGAAATTTTATAGCTTCAGCAACTTCTGGAACTCTATTTATTATGCTGTTTTGAAAGTCGTTCACAATAGTCGATGTGTCGTTAAAGTCGATTTCCTCACCATCCTTCGAATCCAATAAAGAGAAGGCTTCAGCAGTACTAACACCAACGCTTGGGAATATGATAAGAATAGCATGGTCCAAGAATTGTTTTGGGCAATTAAATTTCGACAATTTTTCTCCTCGGCCGGTTACTAGAGAAGGTTCATTCTTGATGAAAAACGGACAATCACTTCCAAGCTTAGCGGCATATTGTTCTAAGCTTTCGCTATTCAAACCTAAACGGCAAATATCGTTTATTGCTTTAAGCATAAAGCTTCCATCAGAACTCCCTCCACCTAAGCCTGCTCCAGATGGAATGTTTTTTAATAGTGTTGCTGTAATCTCAGGTAAATTATATTCCGCACTTAAAAGACCATGTGCCCTAACAACTAAATTGTCTGAATCATCTCCTTCTATTTCGTTTCCTATAATTGAAAAATTAAAACTTCCACTCGTTCCGTTTTCTAATACATTGACCTCTAATATGTCGCTCCATCCAACAGGAATAAATGCACTTTGGATATTGTGGAATCCATCTTCCCTATGGCCAAGAACTCTTAAGCCAAAATTAATTTTTGCGTTTGGGAAATAAATCAAACTTTAAAATTTAGTCGAAGTAGCCAAATCTCTTTAGTTTCTTCTCGTCGTTTCTCCAATCCTTATCTACTCTTACGTATAAATCTAGGTAAACCTTTTTGCCTAAGAAGGATTCCATATCTTTTCTTGAATCTGTACCAACTCTTTTTATCATTCGACCTTTTGCACCAACTACAATTTGCTTTTGGGATTCTCGAGCAACTCTTATTTCTGCTCTAATCTTACATATATCTCGTTCGTCTTTGTATTCTTCGACTACAACTTCGCAGCTATATGGAATCTCTTGTTTGAAGTGAGTCAGGATTTTTTCTCGAACAATTTCTGAAATGAAAAACCTCATAGGTTTATCTGTGAGTTCATCCTTAGGGAAGAATGGAGGACCTTCTGGTAAATCACTTACAATCATTTCAAGGATACAATCCAAATTGAAATTATGTAGAGCGCTTATAGCTGCGATTTGGGCTCTAGGTATCTGCTCCTTCCAATATTTCATCCTTTCCATCGCCTTGTTTTGATTTCCTAGGTCAACCTTATTGATCAAAACAATAACAGGAACTTCCATTTTTGCAATCTTCTCAAGAGTTGCTTCGTGTGCGATGCAATCCTCAAATATGTCTGTTACTAAAAGAAGTACGTCTGCATCTTGAAGAGCTGTTTTCACAAACTTCATCATGCCTTCTTGCAGCTTATAAGCAGGATCCAGTACTCCTGGTGTGTCGCTATAAACAATCTGGAATTTTGGCTCGTTAACCATGCCCATGATACGGTGCCGGGTGGTTTGGGCTTTAGAATTAATAATGCTTAAACGCTCGCCAACAAGTTTATTCATGAGGGTACTTTTTCCAACGTTTGGAGAGCCAACAATGTTCACAAATCCAGACTTGTGTCCTTCAGGGTAATTAGTANCACTATCAGCGATTGTAGCTTGGTCTGTATTTTGTTTATTTTCTTCGTTCATTTGCGTGCCCAAAGGTAGTCTAATCAGTAGGATTGAGTCAATTCACTATCAACTCACGTTGTTCGACTGTTAGTCTAGCTTCTAGGTGTGTAAGTTTATACCGTCCAATAGGCATCCATTCCTTTTCAATGGAAACTATTCTTTCTTCTTTTTTATCCTTCCTCTTTCCTTCACTATATGATCCCCATTCAGAGTAATTAAGCTTGTATGTGTCTCTTATTACGTGCTTTTTATTCACCAACTTTTTTTGTAATTTTTTCAATTACTATGAAATCATTTTCTGGCCTAATATTCCCTTGAGTCTTGTCTATATTATTGAATTGGGCCAAAATTGAAAGCACCAACAGAATTATTCTAACTTATGGTTATTTGGTCTAAATCTAAATAACTGGTTTTGAGTTATTTGGTTTGATTCTAAACAAATCGAATTCTAAATTGCGTAAGTAAAAATTAGAAATCATGACTTTAAATACAGTAAACTCTTGCACTAATTGCGAAAATCTTGAGAGAAATTTCAATTGTAGTGTACACAATGTGGTAGTTGATTTAAACAACACTTGTGATAGTCATAACCTTAAGGTGAGTATCACAAAATCATCATCTTGTTCTAATTGCTCAAATCACAATACAAATAACTGTTCACACCCTAAACAAGCAACAAATGATTTGCTTTGTTTCGATTGGTCAAAGGGTGCTGAAGCATAATTAAACAAAACTTTTTTAGAAACGCCACACCATACAGAATTTGATGTGTGGTTTTATTTTTGGTTTTAAACAAAATAATTATGCAAATGATTAAGAAAATGATACTTTTTTAACACCTAAAGTGTTGTAACAAGAACATTAGATTATGGTGACGGGGAATATGATAGTGTAGCTACAATTTCAATAGTCAATTTGTCTTAAACATTTTGTATGTAGTAAATACATTAAGTATGATTTGAAGCGCTACATCACTTAGGTGGTGTGGCGATTTTTTGTTCTAAATTGTGAAAGCAAATTTCAAATTAGATGAATTCTAAATTTTCTACAGGCCAAATCGTAAGATTTTCAATTCTTGTTTATTGGTCCATCTTTTGGTTTTTCAATGTGATAGACAAACTAATTGGAGGGAGCATGTTTCTTTGGGTTGGTCGCGACAGGTTCGCTCAATTTCAAAAGTTCTTTGCGTCTGCTGGACTTGATTCGCGCACAATAGCAGATGCAGCTTTAATTGTAGCTGCAGGTTTAGAGGTGTTTGCATTTGTTTTCTTCGCCGGTGCTCTTCTAAACTTTCTGAAAAATAGAGTAGAGACTTCACGATCATGGTTTTTTTTGGGTATTGTCTTTACTTTGGTGACTTTCACCATATTCTCAATTGGCGACCATATTTTTGGAGATAGATTTGAGCTGTTAGAGCACACCCTTTTTTGGTTTATCACCATAATTTCTTGGGTTGTTTACAATAGATTAGAAGGAGTTGAAGAAGAGGATTTGGGTTTGGAAAGAAAGCAAAAATTGATTGCTGGTATCGTTTCTCTTTTCCTTATAATCATTACGTCAGTTTCAGTTTTTGATTACAATGAAAACTTCTTTCACAGGAGGATTTCAGCATTAGAAACTGAAATGGTTGGTGAAAATTTGTACAAAATCTCTTTCCCATTTTTAGGTGGAAGTACAGTATTTGAAAAATCATTATTCAAGTTCAAAGAGGAAAATCCAAACCTTAGGATTATACAACTTTACACTGTCCCCAATTCACTTAGACTCAAGAAAGCAGATAGCTTAATTTTTTACATTGTAACGGAGGAGAAATCATGAGAGAGAAGANTATCATNCGATTAGCTATCCTTNTTTTTTGGACTTTCTTTTGGGGCTTGAGTGTAGTGGATAAAATTATCCCTGACGTTCACTACCTGTGGGTGGGTAAGGATTTTTACGCTCTATTTGTAAAGTTTTTTGGCTCTTTAGGGTTGAAGAATCCCATCTTCGCTACCATTGCTTTGGCTAGTATTTCAGCAATAGAGGTTATAAATTTTGTTTTCTATTTGCTTTCAGGGTTTAACTTTTTAAAAGGTGACGAAGCCCAAACCCAAAAATGGTTTTTCAGAGCTATTTTCTCTTCAATGACATTGTTTGCATTATTCTCAATTGGNGACCAAGTGTTTGGAGATAGATTCCAATTGCTTGAGCACGGACTNTTCTGGATTGTGTTAATAGCATCTTGGGTAGTATTCAACTATATGACCAATTTTGAGGATAAACCTGTTAATGTAAAAGAATCGAAAGGAATAAAGTCAGCAATATTAGTTGGCATGGCAATGACAATTTTTGCCTCTTTTTTAATTAGAAGCTTTTCTTCTCACACATTCTCAAATTCTGATTCACCTGTAGTGGGTGTTGAAGTAATTGATGGTGTTTACAAATTTGACTTTCCGTTTTTAGCCGACAAACTAGTTTGGGAACAGACCATCAATAATTTTAAAAAGGAGCACCCTGAATTAAAGATTAACTATATCTATACAGGACCTGCAGAGTTGAACTCAAAGAAGAAGACTCATATGCTTCTTTATGTATTTACGGAGGCGGGTTAGTACAATTTTAACGACAACCTGTGTCGTGTACAGCTAGTATAATCATCACATCATTTAGTCCGACATATCCTCATCATCAAGATCTGAGATACAGTTCATTTCTGGCGTACTTCTTATTAGACTGTTTTAACCAGTAAACAGAATGCTTTAAGGGGATAAAAACAAAAGAGCCAGCGTAAGCTGACTCTTGAGTTTTCTTAGTAGCGGGGGCAGGACTTGAACCTGCGACCTTCGGGTTATGAGCCCGACGAGCTACCAACTGCTCCACCCCGCGATGTGGGTTACGCTTTGCTTTATGCTGGTCATAACCTCCAACGCTAAGCGGAAGACAAATTTACGTACTTCATTCCTATTTCCAAGAAAAATTACTCGGAAATTACTGCATTTATAAAAGATTTTCCAATAGTCTCGTCAAATTCATTTCCAGGTTCACATTGTTCAGGATGCCATTGAACGCCTATGTAGAATTGGTAATTCAAAGTGTCTGAGCGCCTTATACCTTCAGAAAGACCATCAGGTGCAATAGCCCAAACTTCCAAACCATCACCTAATTCTGCAATACCTTGGTGGTGATTGCTGACTATTTTATTCATTTGGCCTACAGGAATATTTACACTTGCTATATGTTTAGTTACACTAATTGTATGTGCGGTTTTACCTTTAGGACCTCTGTGAATAGAACTCAAAGTATCAGGCAGATGAGGGTGTAAAGAGCCTCCATTGTATACGTTCATAATCTGCAAACCGCGGCAAAAACCTATACATGGAGTCCCAAAATCATCTATATGTTTCAGAAGTACATACTCTATGCTATCTCTATAAGTATCAATTGTGCCACATTTAGCGGTGTCTGCAATTTGGCCATATTTATCAGGATGAATATCAGCTCCTCCTGTTAGAATAATTCCGTCTGCTTTTTTTAGTTCTTCATTCAATTGCTCTGAAGAAACTGTATATGCATCTACAAAACGCCAGAAGTAATTACTATCTAATCGGGTGATGAAGTTTTCACTAGTCTTACTACTATACTGCTTAGAAAGTATGATAGTTTTTTCTTGTAATCCAGATGTGCAACCAACAATAATCAGACAAAAACAACCAATTAAAATTCTATTCATACTACTAAGCTAATGCTAGCCTTTTTGTAGTCCACACTCTTAGGATGAATTTTTCCACCACCATCTTTCAGCTCTTAGGTATTCGTTTGGTTGAATTGCACTTATGCATGGTTCACATCTTACATAAGGGTATCCCTTTCTGTGAAGTGTGTTCGTTGGAACGCTGTGTTTAGATTTATGCTTGTAATTGAAAGTCTGCGGCCACCGTAATGATAATCATAGAACTAGTTTATATATTTGTATAACATTATGAGAAAAAAAGTATACATAACAGGAAGAACACGTTTCAATGTTGAATATTTTAAATTGATGTATTCACACTATATATTATTTGTTTTATTAATGATGTTCGCTGTTTCGTCCACTAACGCTCAAGACGTTACAGTTGNTACTCATTGGAATGAAGAGGTTTTAGAAGGTATCAGAAATGATTTCGCACGACCTACTGTTCATGCAAGAAATTTATTTCATTCAAGTATTATAATGTACGATGCTTGGGCTGCTTACGATAATACATCTTCTGAAACTTATTTGCTTGGAAAAACTTTATACGATTATTCCTGTGAGTTTGACGAAGCTAGTTTCTCAATTCCAGAAACACCAGAGGAAATAAAATTAGCTCAAGAAACAGCAATGAGTTATGCTGTATTTAGATTCATGCAGTATAGATATGGGAACAGCCCACAGGCTGATGCTACAATGTCTAATATCAATGCTAGAATGATNGATATGGAATTAGATCCTCTTTTTGCATCAACTGATTACATAAATGATGGTCCAGCTGCATTAGGAAATTATCTGGCTGAGCAAATTATTGCGTATGGTCTACAAGATGGGTCTAATGAAATTGATGATTATGCTAGTCTGTGTTATGAGTCAATCAATCCCAACATTCTTCCTGAAGAACCTGGAACGAATGGAATTCTAGATCCAAATAGCTGGCAAGCAGTGGAGCTGTCATTTGCAATAGACCAAAGTGGAGAATTACTTACGGAAACCCCTCCATTCCTTGGTCCAGAATGGGGAAATGTAGACGGATTTGCTATTAGAGATTCTAATTTGACATCATTAGAAAGAGATGGTTGTTTATATCATACCTATCACAATCCAGGACCACCAGTTTATTTAGATACAACGGTAGCGTTGAATTTTGAAGATAGCGATTATAAATGGGGCTTTGGTATGGTANTTAATTGGTCAAANCATCTAAANCCATATGATGGTGTAATGTGGGATATTAGCCCTGCATCTNTAAAATACGATGGNACAATTCCTGANGTATATGAGTATNCAGAATTTTATGATTGGGAAAATGGTGGTTTAGTTTCATGGCACAATGATGATGGNACCTTTGGGGGTAATGGTCACTCAGTAAATCCATTTACAGGTGAAGCATATGAGCCAAATATCGTTCCTCGTGGAGATTACGGACGAGTTATAGCTGAATTTTGGGCGGACGGTCCAGATTCTGAAACTCCCCCAGGACACTGGTTTACTCTATTAAATGAATTTATTCTTATCGGAAATGCAGGAGAAAATCGTTGGAGAGGTCAAGGCCCTGTTATTGAGGATTTAGAATTTTGTGTAAAATCATACTTGGCTCTTGGAGGAGCTATGCATGATTGCGCAATATCTGCTTGGAGTAATAAGGGTTACTATGACTACATTAGACCAGTTTCTGCAATTAGATATATGGCAGAAAAAGGACAGTGCACAGATCCTACATTGCCATATTACCATCCTGCAGGACTTCCTCTTATTGAAGGTTTAATTGAAATTGTAGATGATGACAGCCCTCTTGCTTTTTTTGGAGGAGTGGATCAAGTTGGTAAGGTATGCGTAAACACATGGAAGGGTCCAGATTACATTGAAATCCCAATGATTGACGAAGCAGGTGTTGATTGGATTCTTGGAGATCGTTGGTGGCCTTACCAACGTCCAAGTTTCGTTACACCACCATTTGCTGCTTATTTCAGTGGCCATTCAACATTCTCAAGAGCAGCAGCAGAATTGTTCGAATTATTAACTGGATCTGAATATTGGCCAGGTGGTCTTGCCGAATGGCAAGCACCATTTAATGAATTTCTTGTATTTGAAGATGGACCGTCTGTTGATGTAACTCTCCAATGGGCAACTTTCATGGATGCTTCAAACGAAAGTGCACTTTCTAGAATTTGGGGAGGGATTCACCCCCCAGTAGATGATGCTCCAGGAAGAAAGGTTGGCAAAGAAGTTGGAACACATGCTTTTCATTTTGCTGAAACAATTGTTTTCCCAGATTGGGCTATGGAATTTGGTGGAGATGGATTCCTGCCGAGTGGAGAATGTCTAGGTGATTTTAATAATGATTCATTTGTTGGCACGGATGACTTTTTATTGTTTTTATCTGCTTTTGGGTCGTCTTGGACTGGACCATTTGACTTAGACGATAATGAAGAAATTGGAGTATCAGATCTTCTGCAAATGTTGATGTTGTTCGGGACTGACTGTAACTAAAAAATAACATTTCTTACACATGAAAAGATTCATAATACCGCTAATAGCTGTTATTGCTATTGGTTGCTCTTCTTCACCTGAGCAACACGAAGATACAGTTTATCATAGAACTGTTGAGGAGATTAACGCAGAAAGAGGCGACCCTTGTGACTGCATTGATTCAAAAATTGAAGTAATTGATGGATTCATATCAGAAGTTAAAGAGGGGAAATACTCTACTTCTGAACTTTTAAATAAAGCATTTTCAGCTACAATGGATGGATGTATGGCTACTCTTGGTCATGTAGAGGCTGACTTGGCATGGGCAAAACGCTTGAAGGAATGTGAAAGCTTTAGTGCTATTAGAGATGCTATGATTGAAGTAAAAAATGAAGTTGTCTCACTAAAAGAAAATGAACAAAAGGAGTTTGTAGAAGGAGATGAAACTGAAGCTGCAGAAGTTTTAAATAAACTTCAGAAGAGTGCATATTAATCTCCTAATCCTAACTTTTTGATCACTGAGTTTACTTCTTTCTCAGTACTAGTTAGTCTTGAATTACAAGACTCTAATAATTCTGAAGCTCTTTTGATGTAATCAGTAAGCTGATCTATTGAAAGGGTTTCATCTTGTAATGAGCTTAAAATATTCTTTAACTCTTTAATTGCATCGTCATAGGATAGCTCGTCAGCAGAATTGTTTTTAGTCATTTGTTCTTATTTCATTTATTGTTGCTACTATAGTACCATCCTTCATTTCTACATTAACATTTTCATCAACCTTTATTGATCTTATAGAAGAAACAGATTTTCCATTTTTTCTAACAACGCTATAGCCTCTTTTTAAAGTGTTTTTTGGGTGAAGAATATTTAGTGTGTTTTGTATATTTAAAAATGCCTCTTTTTGTTTATCTATCACTCTATTTAGTTCACGTTTGAAATCAATTTTAATCTGTCCTATTTTAGTCTTCTTTTCATTTAAAAGATTAAATGAAAATTCTCGGATGTTTAGTTTGGCCTTGTCTAAAAAATTTCTCTCTTTGAATAGCGCAGATTGAGATCTGGATCCAACCTTGGTTGCTATTTCAATTAATAGAGAAGAAAAATTTGATACAACCTCTACGATGTAATCACCAACATCTGTAGGAGTTTTGAAGTGTTTGTGGCTTACAATATCAGCTACGCAAAGGTCTGTTTCGTGGCCAATTCCAGTCAATACTGCTGATTTACAATTTCCAATTTCTATTGCTAAATCAAAATCGTTAAAACAATCCAAATCCAATGGTGATCCGCCGCCTCTTACTAAAACAATTACATCAGGGTTTGTTGAATCTGCAAGCTTGATTGCTTTAGATAATTGGGTTGCTGCATTTTTTCCTTGAACAGGCGTAGAGAATACATCGACATTAAATTTAAACATCCATTCATTGAGAAGGATGTGGTGAGCGAAGTCTCTGAAACCTGAAGTACCAGGTGATCCTACTAGAGCAATTTTTTGAATAACTGTTGGGTGAGATTTTGCCTTGTTTAATCTGTCTATTCCTGCCTTAATTATTTTATCAATTGTAACTTTTTTTCTTCTTTCTAGATCGCCTAGCATAAAGTTTAAATCGATTTCTTTGATTGACAGACTCAAGCCAAAAACTTCATGAAATGTCACTCTACATAGGAATACGATCTCAGACCCAACTTTGAGGATATTAGATATGTCATCCCCTAAGCTGTTTTTAATTCTTTGCATTGAACTAGCCCAAACAACACCGCGAATTGCTGCTCGCCTAACTCCGTTTTGCTCCTCAACAAAATCTATATAAACATGTCCTGCTTTACTGCTTGTAATATTTGCAATCTCTGCCCTAACCCACAACCCACTCTCCCCGGCCGTTGTCTCAAGAGTATTCTTAATACTTCTATTTAACTGATATAGCGTATAGACATTTTTCTCCTCTGCCATTTGCTAAGCTTAGTTAGGCATTATAACCTTCCAAGTTTTTTGAGAGTTGTGGTCTAATCTTTCAGGTGTAAATTGAACTAATTGCAATCCTCTTAATGTCGATGAAAAAGGAATATTTACATCATTCCCAGCCGAACAAGTAGAAGAATAATTTAACCTCCCATCAATAGAATAAACATTTAAAATACCATTAGCGTGTGCTTTCCAAATAATGCCTTCAGATGTAACAAATGGAATTTGCAATAAATCTATTTCCTCTATACTTTCAACAGCTGCTTCAGAAATTGAAAGTGCAGTTTCTTGATGCGAATCACCACTGTTACCGTATGCTAGATTTACAGCTAAACCAGCCATGTAAAAGCCAACATCACCAGAACCGACGTCTGGTGCAGTCCAATTAACAGTAAATACGCCTGAAACAAGAGGCGAGCTTTGTTCAACAATATGTCTACCATTCACATCTTCAAGTTGAACATTAGTTCCTGGATTCGAAAAGGTCCCAGCATTAGATCCATCTAAATGTATAGCAGTTGCTTGGAAACCATAGGCAGCAGCATTTGCATCAGTAACCACAAAAGTGATTGAATAATTTTCTCCAGGGATGTATTCACTTACTTCATTACCATTTGCATCAAGTACATTAATATAACTTAAGGTAATAGCTCCACCAACGGGCGAGTGGCAATGAGTACAAGGTTGAACTGATCCAGGAGCTCCTGTTCTGTCTTTATTTTGCTCTTCTGCAACTCCATTGTGGTGAGACATCAAAATAAAAGAGGCGATAAATGAAATCGCAAGAAATGAGGTAATCTTTAATTTCATAGAGTTAAATATACACTAATTTAGTCACTTTGAAGATATGAGTTTAAGGTCGAAGCTATTGGGTTTGTTTACGTTTATGTCAATAGGCGCACTTGTCTTTGGTTACTTTCTCCTAACCCAAACCCACACTGATTTTACCCTTCAAGATTCAGTAGCAGAATTCGACGCACATGAATTCAATCATTTTATTGAAAAGTTAAACGAAGCAGAAAGGGGTGAGCTTGGGGATAATGTTTATACAGTAAGCGGGAAGGTGGAGTCGAAAACTGGTTTGGGCTTTATCCTTAGTGGAGGCATTGTATGCATGACTGCAGATAGCTCTGATTTGGGCCTAGATATAGGTGCAGAATTAAAGGTAAAAGGGAGATTTATATCCTATGATGAGCTTTTTCAAGAAGTTCGCTTAGACCACGTCGTAGCCCTTTGACTTAGCGGCGTCTAGGAATTTGTAGGTCACAAGCATCTTCCACCCAACAATTGCTTTATCAAAAGCAGTTAGCTTCATCAAATCAGGTTTGCGATAGATCTTCGGCAAAAGGGACTTGTTAAACAAGCTCAATATTTTCCAGAAGGTGTAATTCATTTAACCCAAATTTAGTTTCAACACTGGTAAGTGAGAAATTATTTGGCCTAAACTAAGCAAAAGCAATTGTGAAGGGGAAATTTGTTTCATGAGTTTAAAGGACAAAAAGCTTTACAGATTTGATAGAATCCTATTAGTAGCAATAGTTATTATTGGCTGCTCGGGTGGAATGGTTGCTCTAGTTTCTTCTCCGGAAGTATTATCAGAACCGCCTGCGAGATTGTCCTTTCCAGAACCTCTTCAGAAGCTGGTTGGTTACGACGTTCCAACTAAGAAGCTTGCAGTCTCTGTATCTATTGAAGAAGAGGAGCTAGAATCCACTGTAAAAGAACCTCAGATTGAGGAGGTTGTAGAAGAAAATGTTCCACTTGGCTCTTTGTTGCCTTGCAGCTGTTGCAAGAAGACAATTAGGGTTCCTAGAAACCCATACACTAGACATCAGCAAGCAGCTAGAAATTTACCAAACAGTTTTTTCATTAAAAATGATAGCGATATTAGATATGGGTTAAGTGTAAATAAACTGGTAGAGGTAAAAGACGGTCGAGGATATAGACTCGATAGACTGCGTCACAGTAAAGCAATGCTTCTTCCCGAAGTTAAAGAACTTCTTGAAGAAATGGGTCATGCATATGCGGATGCTCTTGAAGGAACTGACTCTGAGGGAACAGTATTCAGAGTGACTTCACTATCAAGAACTGACGAACAACAAAGAAAGCTTGCGAGAAGAAATAGGAACGCAACTAGAGGTTCGTCAACGCATAGTTACGGAGCATCTTTTGATATTGCATTTATGGATAGGCCAAACGAAAAAGCTAATTGTAGTCGTCCAACTAGAGAAATACAAAAGCTTTTAATTAAATACCAAAAAGAGGGACGTATTTTAATTATCCCAGAAGGAGGATGTATGCATATTACCCTAATTAGGTAAAGCATTTAGTATAGAACCTTAACATGTTCGTGACCTTCTACTTAGGTAAAAGTCTTTTTTCTCGAATTTCTATAATTATAGTTGTTTCAATTGAATAACTTTATTGCTAGGTTATAGGTGTATTACCTCGTCGTACGCAGCCGCAGCCGCTTCCATGACAGCTTCACTTAATGTTGGGTGTGGGTGAACAGTTTTAATAAGTTCGTGTCCAGTTGTTTCAAGTTTTCTAACCGCAACAAGTTCAGCAACCATTTCAGTAACGTTTGCACCAATCATGTGCCCTCCAAGTAGTTCTCCGTATTTAGCGTCGAAAACAAGCTTTACAAATCCGTCCTTGTGACCTGCAGCACTGGCCTTACCAGATGCTGAGAATGGAAAGTTTCCAACTTTCACATCGTAACCAGCCTCCCTTGCAGCTTCTTCAGTTAATCCAACTGAAGCAACTTCAGGAGAACAGTATGTGCATCCTGGGATGTTTCCGTAATCGAGTGGCTCTGGACTTTGGCCTGCAATTTTCTCAACACAAATAATGCCTTCAGCTGAAGCTACGTGTGCTAGGGCTTGGCCTGGAACACAGTCTCCAATAGCGTAATACCCTGGTATGTTAGTTGCGTAGAAATCGTTTACAATGATCTTTCCGTTGTCAGTTACAATCCCCACATCTTCAAGTCCAATGTTTTCGATGTTAGCTACAACGCCTACAGCAGAAAGAACTACATCACATTCAATTTTTTCCTCTCCTTTTTTAGTTTTTACGTTTACTACGCAACCCTTTCCAGAAGTGTCAACAGAAAGAACTTTAGAATTAGTCTTTACAGTAATTCCTTGTTTCTTGAATGAGCGCTCGAGTTGCTTGCTCACGTCTTTATCCTCAACAGGAGTGATGCGGTCTTGGTATTCGATGATTGAAACATCAACACCGATAGAATTGTAGAAATACGTGAATTCAACACCTATTGCTCCTGAACCGACAACAACCATTTTCTTAGGAAGAGTCTTAAGCGTCATTGCTTCTCTATATCCGATTATTTTTTCACCGTCTTGAGGAAGGTTTGGTAGTACTCTTGATCGAGCTCCAGTAGCGATAATGATATGTGGTGCTTCTAGCACCTGAGTCGAGCCCTCGTTTGTGCTTACTTCTACTTTCTTGCCTGGAAGTACTTTTCCAGAACCCATTATTACGTCTATTTTATTCTTCTTGAGAAGAAAAGTTACGCCCTTAGACATTCCTTCAGCAACACCTCTACTTCTTTGAACCATACCAGAAAAGTCGGCTTTGGGCTTAGAAACATCGATTCCATAGTCGCTCGCGTGATTTATGTAATCAAATACGTTTGCACTCTTTAAGAGAGCTTTTGTAGGAATACACCCCCAGTTCAAACATATCCCACCAAGTGATTCGCGTTCAATAACGGCTGTTTTTAATCCTAGTTGTGATGCGCGAATAGCTGTAACGTAGCCTCCAGGGCCACTGCCTAATACAATTACGTCGTATTTCATAAGTTGAGTTCTTACTAAAGTAGTTTGAAGTGCGAAGTTAACTCCTGAAAGGGCATTATCACGGCTTAGGTTGGCTACCTTTGTAAAACTAAATATAGAAAATGAGAAATATTGTGTTGTTTGGCCCTCCGGGCGCAGGAAAGGGAACTCAAAGTGAATTTTTAGTTAACCATTACGGTTTAGTTCACCTTAGTACTGGTGATGTGTTCCGCTACAATATTAAAAATAATACTGAGTTAGGCAAGTTGGCGAGGTCATACATGGATCAAGGTAAACTCGTGCCTGATGAAGTAACAATTTCAATGCTTAAGGCAGAGGTTGAAAAGAGCCCAGAAGCAAAGGGGTTCATTTTTGATGGCTTTCCGAGAACAACAGCCCAAGCCCAAGCTCTTGATGCATTTCTTGATGAGCGAAACGACAGCATAGAGGCAATGTTGGCACTAGAGGTGCCAGAGGATGAGCTTAAGAGCAGATTGTTAGCGAGAGCTGAAACAAGCAGAAGGGTAGATGATGCTGATCCAGAAGTAATCCAAAATAGAATTAACGTATATAATGCTGAAACTGCTCCAGTAGCAGATTTCTACAGGAGTGCTGGTAAGTACAAGGCTATAAATGGTGTGGGTTCGATAGAAGAAATTACTGTGAGGTTGGTTGAAGCAATTGATGCGTAAACTTCTATTTACATGTCAAGCCAAAACTTTGTCGACTATGTAAAGATTTGCTGCCGCTCAGGAAAGGGTGGAGCTGGTTCTGTTCATATGCTTCGCGATAGAACCACTGCAAAGGGTGGTCCTGACGGAGGTGATGGAGGTAGAGGCGGACACATAATTGCAAAAGGGTCTAGAAATAAATGGACCCTTCTTCACCTCAAATATCAACGCCACATTATTGCTAACCACGGAGGAGCTGGAAGCGGAAACCGCAAGCACGGCGCTGATGGTGACGACGTTATAATTGAGGTCCCATTAGGTACAATAGTAAAGGACGCTGAGACCGAGAAAATTCTATACGAGATAACGGAACACGACCAGGAAATCATCATTGCCAAAGGAGGCCAAGGAGGGTTAGGTAACGATCATTTTAAATCGCCTACAAACAGAGCTCCTCAATACGCTCAACCTGGAGAAGATGGAGTAGAGGAGTGGAAGATATTAGAGCTTAAGCTACTTGCAGACGTAGGTCTTGTGGGCTTCCCTAACGCAGGTAAATCAACACTACTTTCTGTTGTTAGCGCAGCAAAACCAGAAATTGCGAATTACCCTTTCACCACACTACGTCCAAACCTAGGTATGGTGTTTTACAGAGACGACAGGTCGTTTGTAATGGCTGATATCCCAGGGATAATTGAGGGGGCAGCTGAAGGTAAGGGTTTGGGCTTGCGATTCTTGAGACATATTGAAAGAAATCCAGTTCTTTTATTCCTCGTTCCAGCAGACACAGATGATATTGTTTCTGAGTATAGGACTCTGCTTGGTGAGTTGGAGAAATTCAATCCTGAACTACTAGATAAGCAGAGAATTTTGACTATAAGTAAGAGCGATTTGTTGGACGATGAACTTGAATCTGAAATTAGAGCTGAATTGAAAAAGGAGGCGCCAGAATTGGACCCTCTGTTCTTTAGTTCTGTAGCCCAAAAAAACCTTCAAAAACTCAAAGATCTTATTTGGCGAGCTATTGAAGATGCTAACCCAGATACCGGTCTTTCCAAGGGGCCATTTACGCAACTTCCACCACCGATTAATAAATGAACGATCTGACCAAATACTTGTGCGTAAGTGATGATGTTGTTGAGTCTCTTAAAAGTGGCGTCCCAGTTGTCGCACTTGAGTCAACTATAATTTCTCATGGGATGCCATATCCCCAAAACCTAAAGTGTGCTAAAAAGCTATCCCAAATCATACGCTCACACGGTTGCACTCCAGCAATTATAGCAGTAGATAAAGGAAAACTACACGTAGGTGTAAAACAGAATCTTCTCAAGAAACTTGCATCAAAAGACACTCCTATTTCTAAGGTAAGCAGAAGAGATATACCCATTGTTTTAGCTTCAGGTGGTACAGGGGCAACTACGGTTAGTGGGACATTAATAGCATGTCAATTATCAGGAATTAAAGTATTCGTTACAGGAGGTATAGGTGGCGTTCACAGAGGAGCTGAGAACACCTTTGATATCAGTGCAGACCTGGAAGAACTAGCTCTATGTGATGTGGCTGTTGTCAGTGCAGGTGTAAAATCAATTTTAGATTTAGAGAAGACATTAGAGGTGCTTGAGACTAAGGGCGTACCAGTTGTTGGATATGGAACAGACCAATTGCCTGCATTCTATTCAAGAACAAGCGGTCTTAAGTTGGTGGCAAGAGCTGACACACCTGAGGAGGTGGCTGATATCATGAAGGCCAAATGGACTCTTGGGCTTCGCGGGTCCATACTAGTAGCAAATCCAATACCAGAAGAACACGAAGCAGATGTAGCCTTAATAAACAATGCAATAGATGAAGGGTTAGCAATGGCTAATTCAAAAAATATAAAAGGCAATGAATTAACACCTTTTATTCTATCATATATTGGAAAATCCACTTTAAATTTAAGTCTCAAATCAAACTTATCTCTTGTTGAAAATAACGCAAGAGTTGGTGCTCAGATAGCTCGAGCATATGGCGCCTAAATTTGTATCTTCGCGTCGATGTCGGGAGAAGATTTCAGAAAAATTTTATTGGATGATTACCGCTTAGCTTGCATAAGTAGAGAGGCATCGATTTTGGGGAGGAAAGAGGTTCTGACAGGAAAGGCTAAGTTTGGTATTTTTGGTGACGGAAAAGAAGTGTGTCAAATAGCACTTGCAAAAGTTCTACGACGAGGAGATTGGCGAAGTGGATATTACAGAGATCAAACTCTAATGTTCGCAAAGGGTTTACTAACTATCAAAGAATATTTCGCAGGATTATATGCTCACTCAGATATAAAATTCGATCCTCAATCTGGAGGTCGTCAAATGGGTGGTCACTTCTCTACAAGAACACTTGATGAAGATGGTGAATGGCTTAATCTCATGGCTGACTTCAATAGTTCTGCCGACGTAAGTCCAACTGCATCTCAGATGCCACGCCTTCTTGGCCTAGCCCAAGCCAGCAAAATATACAAGTCTCAACCAGATTTGGCAGAGCAATTCTCAAATTTCACAAATTGCGGAAATGAGATTGCAATTGGAACCATTGGAGACGCAAGTACTTCTGAGGGTATGTTTTGGGAGACAATGAATGCAGCAGCAGTTTTAGAAGTTCCACTTCTAATGAATGTTTGGGATGATGGTTACGGCATCTCTGTCCCAAAGAAATACCAAACAGTAAAATCAAGTATTTCAGAAGCTCTAAGAGGATTCCAAAAGACTGAGACGTCTAATGGAATTATAATTTTTAGGGTAAAGGGATGGGATTATCCATCTCTAATTTCAACTTATGAGGAGGCGGCCAAAATTTGTAGAGAGCAACACGTTCCAGTTCTTGTTCATGTAGAAGAATTAACTCAACCACAAGGACACTCAACTTCTGGTTCTCACGAGAGATATAAATCAAAAGAAAGGCTGGCTTGGGCTCAAGAGTTCGACTGTATTGCAAAATTTGCTGAATTTCTAATTGTTGAGGGAGCAGCCACCCAAGATGAGCTCGATGATGTACACAAAAACGCTAAAAAAGCCGTACGCTCAAACCAAAAGGAAGCTTGGATAGACTATCGCACAGATATAGATACAGAGCTAGCAACTGTATCCAAATTAATCAAAGAATTAGAAGGAAACGATTCAGAAATAGCAATAGGCTTAGAAAAGGAATTAGACCCTGGACGAGCTAGTGTTATGACAGCAGCTCGAAAGGCTATTATAAAATCATCAGGTTCAAATTCAACAGAAAGAGTAACCTTAAAAAAATGGCTAGACTCAGTTTCAAAAAAGAATTACTTTAGATACAATTCAGACTTGTACTCTGAACATGCTGATAGTGCTTTAAATGTTATTGAAGTGCCAGCACAGTATTCAACTGATCCTGAAATGGTTGATGGAAGGATTGTCCTTCAACAAAACTTCGATTACATTTTTGCAAACCGTCCTGAAGTCCTCACATTTGGAGAAGACGTAGGAAGCATTGGTGGAGTAAACCAAGTAATGGAAGGCATGCAGGTTAAATATGGAGAAGTAAGAGTCAGCGACACAGGTATTAGAGAATGCACCATCATTGGTTCTGGAATTGGACTGGCTCTTAGAGGTCTAAGACCCATTGCTGAGATCCAATACTTGGATTACCTATATTATGCTCTTCAAGTAATGAGGGATGATTTAGCTTCTTTGAGATATAGAACAGCAGGAGGCCAAAAGGCACCCCTTATAATACGTACACGTGGACACAGGTTAGAAGGGATTTGGCATAGCGGATCACCAATGGGTTCAATTGTACATAGTGTAAGGGGAATGCACGTTTGTGTTCCTAGAAACATGGTACAGGCTGCAGGCATGTACAACACACTTCTCAATGCAGAAGAACCAGCTCTAGTAATCGAATGCCTTAATGGATACAGGAAAAAAGAAGCATTGCCAACTAATATTGGTGAGTTTACAATTCCTTTAGGAACTCCTGAAATTACAAGGACTGGTAAAGATCTAACTTTACTGAGTTATGGTTCTACCTTCAATATTTGCACTGAAGCTTCATCTAGATTAGCAGATTTAGGAATTGAGGTAGAGCTCGTTGACGCAAGGACTTTACTTCCATTTGATTTGACTAATATAACTGCTTCTTCTGTAGCAAAAACGAATAAACTTCTTGTAGTTGATGAGGATGTTCCAGGAGGAGCTTCGAGCTATTTGCTAGAGGATGTTCTAAACAGACAGGGTGCGTGGAAATACCTTGATAGCCAACCTCAAACCCTAGCAGCAAAACCTCATTTACCAGCTTATAGTTCAGATGGAGATTACTTCAGTAAGCCATCGGTTGATGATATTGTAGAAAAAGTTTACGCTATTATGCATGAGGCATCTCCAGTTTCATTCCCAAACTAATATGCAAAACATTAAGTTTTCCCTAACTACTGAGTATATTGAGCTATTGCAACTTTTAAAAGCGACCTCTATAGTTATGTCTGGAGGGGAGGCTAAATTATTAGTTGATGATGGATTTGTTTGCGTTAATGGAGAAATTGAATATAGACGCAGAAGAAAATTACGACTTGATGATGTGGTGATTTTTGATGAACAGATTAAAATCACCATAATAAAATCAGAACAAAGGAATCTGAATTTGTAAAGAATTAGCGATATTGTGAATTCGAATTTTCATCCTACGGGAATATGAGAACATATCTACTTTTATTTAGCTTGTTATTTTTATCTATAGATTTTCAAGCCCAAGGCTTAGTAAGAGGTAGAGTAATTGATGGAGACACTGGTGAACCAATGTTCTCCTCAAGTGTAGTAAGTGTAGAAACAGGTCAAGGTGTTACAACAGATTTTGACGGAATTTTTAGGATTCAAGTTAAATCCTTTCCGACAAAATTAATGGTATCATTTATTGGATATACACCAAATACTATAACTGTTCAGGATGAGACTAAAAACTTAGAGATAAAACTTTTCACAGACCAAATTTTAATTGAAGAAGCTGAAGTTGTTGGAGAAAGAATTTCAGAGAAGCAAAAGCAAGCACCTCTAACAGTTGAATCCATGGATTTAATTGCAATTAAGGAAGCGCCTTCCGGAAATTTCTATGAGGGTCTTGGCACTCTTAAAGGAGTTGACCTTACATCGGCTTCTCTTGGCTTTAAAATTGTGAATACTAGAGGTTTTAATTCCACGTCACCAGTTAGGTCTCTTCAATTAATTGACGGGGTAGATAACCAAAGTCCTGGCTTAAATTTCTCATTAGGAAACTTCTTAGGCGCTCCTGATTTAGATGTAAAAAACGTTGAAATTGTAGCAGGTGCTAGTTCTGCTTTCTATGGTCCAGGTGCATTTAATGGAGTAGTAAATATGGAGACTAAAGATCCATTTGTTTTCCCAGGTCTATCAGTTTCCACTAAAATAGGAGAGGCAACAAAAAAGGGTGAGAGCAATCTTTTTGAGTTTGGCTTTAGGTGGGCTCAAGTAATTAATAACAAAAATGACAAACCACTTTTTGCATACAAGATTAATGCATTTCGATTTCAAGCATATGATTGGGAGGCGACAAATTACAACCCTGTAGAAAATTCTATATCCGATATAAATAATCCAGGAGGATATGATGCTGTGAATATTTATGGTGATGAGTACAACAAGTTGTTTAATTTCAATGAATTCAGAACAACCGAGAATTATCAAGGGCTTATGACATTCCATAGAAATGGATATAAAGAAATTGATTTGGTGGATTATAATACTGAAAACTTGAAGGTTAGTATGAGTGGCAGCTGGAGAATTCAACCTGAAAAAACTTACGAAAGTCCAGAGTTACTATATAGTTTCAATATGGGACAAGGATCTACAGTTTATCAAGGTGACAATAGATTCAGATTACAAGATATTGAGTTTTATCAGCACAGAGTAGAGCTTAGAAAGAAGAACAATTGGTTCATTCGAGCATATAGAACCAATGAGGATGCGGGTAATTCATATGACCCGTATGCTACAGCTTTGTTGCTGCAGACTCAAACTAGATCTGATGAAGTATACAAAGCTGTATATGAAACTTATTGGGTGAACTCTATTGGAAAAGAATTAATAAGTGAACTAGATTTTCCAGTACTTGAATTTGTTGGTTGGGATAGTACATATTATGAGGCTATAGATGCATGGATACCCTTCCCAGTATCGGAACTTGATCAGGATGCTGTTAACGATTGGTATACTCAGTATTCTGATAGCATAAGTTTGTGGCATACTCAAGTCCAAGAATGGACTGCTCAAGGAGACGCAGGAAATCCTCTGGCAGCTGGTTCACCTCTAGGATATCTAGAGCCAGGAACTGACGAGTTTAATCAGTTATTTAACCAATTGACGACAAGTAAAAATAATAACGAAGAACAGGGAACTAGATTTCACGATTTGTCGTCATTAATTCATCTTCACGGTGAATATATAATAGATGAAACTTGGTTTGATGAAATTCGGATCGGTGCAAATCATCGACGATACACTCCTAACAGTGAAGGAACAATTTTTAGTGATACTGCAGGTGTTGTAATCACAAATACTGAGTATGGATCTTATTTAGGTTTTAAAAAACATTTTCCCGTTTTAAATGAAATGACAGCATCGGGTACTATAAGAGTTGATAAAAATCAAAATTTTGATGCAGTTATATCACCCGCATTGAGTCTTGTATGGACAAATACTACAAATACTTCACAAGATATAGTTAGACTTTCATTTAGCTCTGCATTAAGAAATCCAACACTTGCTGATCAATACCTTTATTTAGATGTTGGACCAGCTACTTTAATTGGAAACTTAAATGGTGCTCAAGATTTAATTACCCCAAGTAGCTTATATGATTATCTAACATCAGATAATTCATCTTTTGAAAACGGAGGATCTGATCTACAAAAAGATATAGCTCTACTAGATAGTTTTGATATTGAGCCGATAAGACCTGAAGAGGTTAAAACTCTCGAAGTTGGATTAAGAACTACTTTTAAAGATAAACTATACGTTGATGCTAGTGCATACTACAGTAAGTACAATCATTTTATTGGATATATAATAGGTCTAGACTGTAATATCGTTGAGTATGATATTATAGGAGGTGACGAACCTTTAAGAGATATAGCAGGTATAGATGTATATAGATATGCAGCAAATTCTTTAAATGAAGTAATTACTACTGGTGCTTCAGTAGGTCTTCAATATTATTTGAACAATATCTATTCAGTTTCTGGCAACTATAGTTGGAATAGATTGGTTAAAACAAATGAGGATGACCCTATAATTCCAGCATTTAATACACCAGAACACAAATTTAATATTGGCATTAATGCCAGAGGTATAAATACACGAGGTAAAAATAAATTTGGCTTTGGTTTTAATTATAAATGGGTTCAGCAGTTTGTTTTCGAAGGCTCACCTCAGTTTACAGGAACTGTTCCTCAATATGATGTTGTTGATGGTCAAATCAATTTATATATAGAAGACCTGAAAACAACATTCAAAATCGGTGGCTCAAACCTTCTAAGAAATTGGCATATTGAAACATATGGTGGTCCAATGGTAGGAAGGTTAGCTTATTTCAGTGTTCTATATGAATTTAACAAGTAGATATCTAATCTTCGTAACGGTTGTTGTCTAAACAAGTTTAGTTTATCAATACTTTCTTATTTGTTTGATATTTATTACTCATTATATGAATAGTATAAACACCCTTACTTAAATGCGAGACATCAATCTTTAAACTAGAGTTGTTATCTTCAAGGGCATACACCAAATCTCCTTTTGGATCAAAAATTGAAATCAAATAGTTATCATTTGATAATAAACCGAGTTCTATGTTTATTTCTGTAGAAGTTGGATTAGGATATGTTACAACGGATGAAGCTATAATATTACTGACATTAAATTCATTAGTTCCATTATAGTTACATGCACCAATTGTAGGTGGAATATTACTTGAAACTATGTTTCCAAAAAAATCTCGGCCACCGTTGTTTTGCAAATAATCAGTTATTTCATCACTCCCGTTCACTATCCTTCCTTGGTTTATTGCACTACTTTCATTTGAAACGTTGTAGTAGACTGGGTCATCAGTGCCTAATGGATCAGTATTTAATAATTCTGGATCTTCATAAATAGCAATGTTCCAAAGGTCTTCATCTAAATAGAATCTATTGACGTCATAAAATATATTATGACTAATATCGATTGTATTTGAATCGTTTTCAATTAATGTTGGAATCACATCTCCATCTGAAGTGGCAAATACTATATTATTGAATATATGTACGTCTCCTACATCAGGCCAACAATAAATTTCAGGTGATAATGTGTCGTTTACAAATGATGTATTATTATAAATAAAAGTTCCTGAATTTGGACATCTTACACTATTGCTACCACAAAAATTTGATATAAAGAATGTTTTTCCTCTTTTCTTCCAAAGTTGATTATTAGGATCTAATCTATAGCCATCGTTTACACTGATATTATAGCGATAACCACAATTAATATTATCTCCAAGAATCTCAACAAACCCTCCTTCATTATTGAAGCTGTAGTTGTATTGGAAAACGACATTTTCGTTTCCATAATCAATATGAGATCCATATGAATCTTGTGGACCTCTAGCATTCATAAAGTAGTTTTGTTGAGCTATGACATTGTAACAATCAAATGGCCACATTCCACTGCCTCTCTTCCACATTCTTTGGTCAATACTTGATCCTGAATGATTGAAAATGCAATTCTCCACAAGGACATTCGATGATTTATTTGGAACAAAACCTGATCCTCCTGTGTGTTCAAATAAACAATCTAAAACCTTTATGTTGTCGTTTTTAATATCATCAAAATTCATATTTAGGCCTAATGATTTTATCCAAAATCCATAATGACCAGTCCTGTAGATAAATGAATCAGTAAGATCAAAATTTGAGATTGTATTATATAAATTGATTAATGTATCTGATTGTGTTTCAAGTTTAATTCCATAGCCTTTATGTATGTTATTTATATTATCAGGTGTTGGATATATATCATGGATATACAATTCATTTAACTGGTAGTTAGAAAGTGATTGATTATTAGCAATAATTTTTATCCCAAACCTAACATCTTTTCCAGATCCCCATGAATTGGAAGCTCCCCCAAAACCAGTTAATTTTTTGACATTACCTAATGAATCTAAATGAGATTCTTCGTTAAATAATTCAAGATTGTTAATATTAATGTTATCGTCATTGTAGATAAGAATACATGCTTGGTATCCATACCCATTTATGATTGGTCTTATGTCACCACCATATGAATCTAAAATAATGGGATTTTGAACAGACCCTGAGCCTTTAATCCATAACATACCTTTCCAAAGATCTCCTGACCTGAAGAGAATTGTATCTCCAGGGTTAAAGTAAAAAGAATTGATCTTTTCTATTGATTTAAATGGCTGCTCAAGGCTTAGACCGTCATTATCATCATCACCTAATGTATTACTTACATAATAGGTGTTTGCTAATATGCAATAATTTAAGTTTATAACTAAAGTTATTAAATAGATTACAAACAACTTTAACTTATACTTTAACATTGATTTTTTGTACATTAATCCAAATCTAAAATTAAAGAATTTTGATTAACAAAATAGGTATTATTACTTCAGGTGGAGATGCACCAGGAATGAATGCAGCAATTAGAAGTATTGTTCGTTCTGCACTATATAATAATATAGAATGTGTAGGGTTTTATAGAGGTTATCAAGGTTTAATTGAAAACGATTATAAATCTTTAGGTTTACGAGATGTAAGCCAAAGATTAGGACTTGGCGGTACTTTTTTAAAAAGCGCTAGGTCAACTGACTTTTTACAAAAAGACTTTAGATCTAAGGCATACGATAATTTAAAATCACAATCCGTTGATTTACTTGTTGTTATTGGTGGTAATGGATCTATCAAAGGAGCTGCTGTTTTTTCAGAAGATTTTGATTTCCCAGTGATTGGGATACCTGCATCAATAGATAATGATATATTTGGAACTGATCATTCAATTGGATTTGATACGTCTTTAAATACGATTACTAACTCAATTGATAAGATTAGAGATACAGCACGCTCTCACAATAGGCTTTTCTTCATTGAAGTTATGGGAAGAGATTGCGGAAATTTAGCGATCCACTCAGGTCTAGCTACTGGTGCATGTTACATTATTACACCTGAAATCGACTTCAGCATTGAAAACTTAATAAACCGTCTAGATGAAGGTAAAAAATTGTATAAAACATCTAGTATTGTTGTTGTTGCTGAAGGAAATAAATATGGTAGTGCATCTAAAATTGCTGAAGATGTAGGGGAAATATACCAAGATTATGAAATCAAAGTAACCATTTTAGGTCACCTTCAAAGGGGAGGTAGTCCAACAGCTTTTGATAGAATCGTTGCTAGTCGACTAGGCATGGGTGCAATTGAAGCAATAAAATTAAATAAATTCAATGTGATTGTTGGTATCATTAAAAATGACATTCACTATTCCCCAATTAATTCTATTGACAATGAAATTAGCTCAATTCAAAATGATATTATAAACATCAATTGTGTAATCTCGAGATAAAAAAGCTTTAATAATACCAGATTTATGAAAGGTTGTCAGTTATTTTTCATGTTATCAATCTTGTTTACGTGTGACAATAATGATACTTCATATGTGCAAAGGTCTGATAAGCTAAATGTCTTATTTATTATTTCAGATGATCTTAATTGTGATTTAGGAGCATATGGAAATAATGAAGTAAGTTCTCCAAATATTGATGCTTTAGCTAAGAAAGGTGTGCAGTTTAATAATGCACATTGTCAATACCCTCATTGTGGACCATCTAGGTCGTCAATTATGACAGGGATGTATTCAGATCAAACTAAAATCTTTGATAATAATATTTACTTAAGGAGCGCTATTCCAGATGTAGTCACTCTTGCCCAACGATTTAAACAGCAGGGATATCAATCTATTAGAATTGGTAAAATCTTTCATCTTGACAATCCTGGAACAATAGGAACATCTGGTATAGATGATATTTATTCTTGGACACATACAATTAATCCATACGGTAGGGATAAAATTGATGAGCATGTAATTAATTCTCTTGAGCACAGAAGGTACGGTGGTACATTAAGTTGGTTAGCAGCAGAAGGAAATGATCTTGAGCAAACGGATGGCATCGCTGCAACTGAAGCAATTGAACAGCTAGAAAAATTCGCAAATTCTGGAGATAATTTTTTTCTCGCATTGGGTTTTATGAAACCTCATTTACCCTTTGTTGCACCTGCTAAATATTTCGAATATTATAATACTGATTCAATTCTTATTCCAGAGATCCCAGATGAGTATTTAAGCACATTACCATTGCCTTCAAGTAAGTCAATTAGTTCAAGAAAACTACAGATTAATCTTAAAGATTCTTTAGCCAAAGAAATTAAGAAAGGGTATTATGCTACTGTGACTTTTATGGATGAACAAGTTGGACGAGTTTTAAAAAAACTTAAGGAGACCGGCTTAGATAGAAACACGATTATAGTATTTACTTCAGATCATGGTTTTCATTTAGGAGAACATGGTCATTGGCAAAAGCAAACCCTATTTGAGAATTCAACTAAAGTTCCATTGATTTTTTATGTTCCAGATAATATTTCTATTGACTTTACAACAAACACACCTGTTGAGTTAATCGATATTTATCCTACTCTACTTGANTTAGTAGGGATAGAAATCCCTAAAAACGTTGTAGGAAGAAGTTTAAAAGAAGTATTGTTTAAACTAGAACCCTCAGTTCGTGCAAGTGCATTAACAAAATGGAGAAATGGTTATTCAATTAAAACAGAGAGATATAGAATAACTAGCTGGGGCGATAGTGGCTCATTAGGNTTCGAATTATATGACCATAGATATGACACAAAAGAACTCAATAACTTGGCAAATGATTCATCGTACAGTTCTGTTTTTGATTCACTTAAAATTTCACTCAATAATAGAATAATAGAATCAAAGCAAAAGCCACAAAATCTAGGCCGACAAATTGAAGGTGTTCAACCAATTCATATTCCTAAAGTTGTTACCTATAGAGATATTCATAATTTAAATGGCGATATANCTTTTTATGATGAATAGAAAGAACCTAGCATATTTAATTTTATTGTCCTGTTTATTATCTTCTTGCATTGAGAGGGAAGATTCTCCAAATTTCATTTTCATTTTAGTTGATGATCAAGGTTGGAATGGAACTTCAGTTCAGATGATGAATTCTGACACTCTATCAAAGAGTGACTACCATGAAACACCCAATCTTGAAAAACTTGCTTCNANTGGGATTAAATTTTCAAATGCTTATTCTNCAGCTCCAGTATGTGCTCCATCACGGTATAGTATACAATTTTCTAAAACTCCAGCTAGGTTGAGCTTAATTAGAGTTGGTATGAATTCAGATCATATCGATCATGAAGGCATGATGAGCATTCCTAAAGCTTTAAAAGAAATTAATTCCGATTATGTAACTGCCCATTTTGGAAAATGGGGAATTGGTAGCTCTCCTGAACTTGTTGGATACGATTTTAGTGANGGNCCAAATCAAAATAGAGAGGGNGGTTTTGTAAATGANACAAGCCAATGGAANTGTGAAGTCNAAGAAGATCCTAAANACATATTTAANCTTNCTGAAAAAGCNGTCAATTTCTTAAANGAAAATTCNAAGAATCCATTCTATNTNCAGATNTCNCANTACGCTGTNCATTCTAATATTCAAGCNCGTGAGNAATCATTNNANAANTACNAATTGAAGGAAAAAGGAAGTCAGCAAATNAATCCTGGTTTTGCAGCAATGACNGAAGACCTTGATGANGGTTTGGGNNTGATTATNNANAAAGTNNANGANCTTGGATTGGATNANAANACTTATATCATTTACATGGCNGATAATGGATCTGTCCCAAATATTCCNGGTGCAAAAAAGTATGANTTGAGNTACAATTNNCCTTTACAANGAGGAAANTGGGATGCNATGGANGGTGGTGTNAGAGTNCCACTTATTATNTCTGGTCCAAATATTNAAGANGGAATCGAATCAGCNGTNCCTGTTTCGGGNTCNGACATTTTNCCAACNTTNATNGATNTAGCNGGAAGNTCNAACATTGAACTACATGAAATTGATGGTGGNAGTTTTNGTNNAGTGATNAAGGGTAACGAAAATCANGAAGTAGAGNGAGGTGTTGAAGGANTATTTTTTCATGTTCCNTATAGAAATGGNATTGCTNTAAAAAGACCTCATTCNGCNGTNAGAAAAGGTGATTTTAAATTAATNAANTTNCATGACAATNATGAGNTTCAACTNTATAATCTNNANGAGGATATNAGTGAATCAAACAATCTTGNAAAATTNAATATNGAAAANGCANATGANCTTGAGAATATANTAGATGAGTATCTTAAAGANGTTCATGCACCAAGGTGGCNAGAGGGAATAACATGGAANNNNACACCTNTANANATCATAAATTCATTTCATGAATTTGAATAGAAANATANCAATATNCTTNTTGCTATTAATTGGTTTTAACTCATGTGTAAGTGAGTCTAAAACTGATGGTGATTGTTGTAAAATCACCAAGGCAGATTTAATCCTAAATCAATCGCAGGATTCTATTTTCATAGAGCAAAACAATTTATTAAAATCAGATGCTAACACAGATTCAATGGTATTGATTCCATCTGGTGAATTTTATATGGGAGCAGGCGACGATAAATTGGCGTTAGCGCGCGAGTTGCCAAAACATAAAGTAAGAGTTGATTCCTTTTATATGGATATACATGAGGTTACGAATCGACAATTTGAAGAATTTGTAAATGCTACTGGATACAAAACGGTTGCTGAGTTGCCAGTTGATTGGGATGTGTTAAAACTTCAATTACCACCAAATACCACCAAACCCAATAGTAGATTTTTAGAGCCAGGTTCTATGGTGTTTACAAAGACAAATCAAATATTTAATTTGATTGATTATTCTCAATGGTGGAGATGGATAAAAGGTGCAAGTTGGAAACACCCTCAAGGTCCTGGAAGCTCAATTGAAGGCATGGCAGACTATCCTGTTGTGCATATTTGTTATCATGATGCTTTGGCATACGCAAACTGGTGTGGAAAGAGATTGCCAACAGAAGCTGAATGGGAATGGGCAGCTAGAGGTGGATTAGAAAATAAAATATACCCATGGGGAGACGAAGGAGTTGAGGTTAATGAAGCAAAGTGTAATTATTGGACCGGGGTATTTCCATCATCAAATTCTAAACAAGATGGATATGAAGGAGTCGCTCCTGTTATGAGTTATAAACCAAACAATTTTGGCCTTTATGATATGGCAGGAAATGTTTGGGAAATATGCTCTGATTGGTTTGGTGAGAATTATTATCAGTCTTTTAATCCAAATGAAGTTGCATACAATCCTCAAGGCCCAGATACATGGGAATTCACTCCTGAACCTCTTGATCCAAAAAGAGTTGTTAAAGGCGGGTCCTTTTTATGTAATGACAGTTATTGTTCGAGTTATAGAGTTAGTGCTAGAATGCCGTATTCTCAAGATACAGGGATGAGCCATACAGGTTTTAGATGTGTAAAAAATCCATAACTTGTGCTTGTTGAGATTTGATCTGAAAATATTAAAAGTTACGTTATCTATAATACATCTTTTGTGTTGTTATAATACCTATGGTCAGCACCAAATCTTTCAACCTGATAGCATCCCCTACTCTAGTAATATCCCATATGTAAAATCCAAAACAAGTGACATCAGTTTTACAGGGTTTTATAGATTTATGGAGTTTATACGTAATCAGAAATATAAGTTTTCAGATATAGATAAGTATACATCAATCTTGGTTGGTGATGCATATAGAGAGCCAATGCTCCTTCTAAAAATGAAAGGTCTAACTCGAGATAAAATAAGTTTTGGTGCTGATTTTATGATTAATAGTCTTTACAAGGGGGTATCACAAGACCTAAATAGAGAATTAACTCTTGAGCTTGGGTTAAATCTTAGAACGAGTATTGCTACTAAATATGGAAATTTTAATATAAAAACAGGAGGCGTCAGTTGGTATAGACAAAGTAGACTTACAGTATGGGGCAATCGTTCCTTCAATAGAACTAGTATTTACGATAGAAGACCTCAAACACCATTAACAACAAATCCTGAGGATAGGTATTCTAAATATTATAACTCTGGCTTAATTGATCAAGGACTTAGATATGGAAGTCGAGCATTTCAAGGTATATTCCTTGAAGGCTTGCAGCTACCTCACAATTTTTTTGTAAAAGCTGTTGTCGGAAAGAGTAATTTCAATCGATCTTCAATTGAATCGAGTGATAATTTCACGGCTTGTTTTAAATTAAAAAAATCTGTAAATGATTCGTTAGCTATTTCTTATCAACATCTTAACTCATTCGCTGATATAGATTATCTTGGAATCAGGGAACGTAAATATTATATAAACACTTTTGAGATAGATAAGAAGTGGGATAATATTAGATTGCAAATTGAAGCGGGTATAGGTCAATATTCTGATGCAGATGATGATATGGGTAATGGCGAAGCATTTATTGCTAATCTAAAAACAGAAAAATCATCTGTTATTCCATTAGATATTCAGATATATAGAATATCACCTCAATTTATAAATGTAACGGGGAATTTTCTTAATACAACTGTTCTTGAAGTTTTTCCTAATGTTGAAGGTGTTGGTGCATCAGTTAGATTACCATTTATGAGTCCTATTGTTGGATTAGGCTCTCCTGTTAACAATAGACAAGGTGCTGCAATTAATACTGATTTGAGTATTGGTAAACTTAAATTTAATGGTGGGTTAGGTATTTTCTCAGAAATTGAGCCATCTGTAGCTGGTATATCTTACGTACATTCTGTTAATAGTGAAACTATTTCTAGAATTAATTTATTTTCTCAAAATTGGGGGCCATACAATAGCCTTAATTCAAATTATAGAAGAGTATTCGAGGAGGTAAGTTTGTCAGATGGAGACACAATTGGTAATGTAGATTATAAAAAATATTTTAATACGATTGAATTACAGACAAAATACAATGCCACCATTTTTAATAAAAATTTATATTTCTTTACTCTAACTTCAATTAATTCTTGTCAAAAGTCTTTGAAGACCTTCCCGGTTTTTTCGGATGAAGCACTGATTAATCAAACTAGCTTTGTGACGGATCTAAGTCTTGAGATAAATCATAAAGCTGTACTTGTTATGAGTTATGGAATGGAGAGAGTTATTGGTAATGAATTAACTGATCTTGGAGACAATCAAACTGTAAGCTCAACAAATCCATTTTTTGAATCACTAGGGTTAGATTCATTTTATAGATATACATTAAATCGAAATCAAAGGAATAGACTTTTTGGAATAGGTATAGACTATAAAATTGCAGACAATGCAATACTATTTCTAAGACAAAATTTTTATCGATTTAAAGATCCAAATTTTGTAGAAAATCATCTGCAAGGAACAGAAACCATGGTTGAGTTAAAAATTAATTTCTAATGAGACATAGACATATATTAACTCTATTTATTTTTTTTATTCTCTGTGGGAATAAGACACTTATTTCTCAAGAAGAAACTGTATGGTTTGATGGGACGGCTAGATCATTCTTTGCAAGAAATGTTTTAGGTGAAGAAGAAGCGTATGTTGATTCTCTTACTCCAACAAATTCCTCAAATGGATATAATTTATTGGACTTTAATACGCACATTAACCCAGCAGATGATTTTGAAATTTTTGCTCAGTTACGAATAAGAAACACATTTGGTGGATTTTTTGGATCGGGAACATCAATTGATGTAAGACAATTACGAGCTAGTGGTATTATAAATAAAAAAGTAAGATTTAGTATAGGTGATATTTATCTAAATCAAACCCGTTTTACACTTCATAATTATCAAGAATTCATCGGATCCTATCAAGGAGATTTATTTAATTCTTACGCCAATATTATTCAGTATGAAAATTTTTATGTAGATGACAGATGGAGAATGCAAGGCCTCCAAACAGATTTTTCATTCAAGTTTGATCGCTTTATTAGATCTCTTGAGTTTGATGCATTTATAACACGACCTAGAGGCTCTGTTGGTCTTTCTGAAACTCTTTATTTAAGTGATCGTATTATGTCAGGAGGATCTATGATAACTAACTTTTCCAAAGCCTTTTCTCATTCATTGAATTATATCAACTTATTTGAAATACCCTCCACTGGAACCGATGGCATGTATATACGAAATCCTGTATTTCATACTTCAATAGGTTTTGATAAAAATCAGGACAAGTATACCACTTGTCATATTCTACATGCTGGATTTTCTAAAAGATTTTGGCTAAATGAAGAGGATGAAGAATTTATTAATTATTTCTCTGAGGGTTTGTTTTTTGAGTTTGAAAACAAATTTTTAAATAATGATTCAACTCTTGAAGTTGTTGCTGGTTTTAGGTACGTTGATCCAAATTTTAGAAGTGCAGGATCGCAAACTAGAAGGTTAGATATAAACAGTCCATTGACTACCTATAATTTATACCATAACGACTCTATTGCGAGACCGATGTCACTATTTGATATTATGTCTGATGAAAACATTTACAATCAGGAAATTAGTCCTACTTTAACTGCATACAATCAAATTTATTCCAATATTCTGCCATATGGAGATGCAACTCCAAACAGGCAAGGTGGATATTTGAAATTAAAGTATAGAACTATAGATGATATTATTGTTTCAGACTTTAATGCAGGATACTATACCGAAATTATAGGTCAGGGAACAGAGGAAAGGAGATTATTTTCTCAATTACAAGCACTTATCAAGTTTAATGCAAGTAAAAAATTTGGTTTTTCTAAGAAGTTAGATTTTGTATTTAATTACTCTCTAGAAAATACATCTAGGCAAGGGAGTGATATTGAAAAACTAAACCTTGATTGCAATCAAGTTGGTCTAACGCTTCACGCTGAAGTTGCTGATAAATTTTTCTTCCAAACTGGTGTCAGAAACCTCACAGCAATTGGTAATGAATTCATAACTGAAAGATCAAATTATGGAGAAATTGTAAATTTTGATTCGCAGCAATATGATCAACGAGATTTTATTTTTACCAATGGTTTACTATATACATTCAATGAGAATGTATATGGAAATATTCAGTACAACATTTGGGGTACACAATTCAATGAGGAAGATGTCCCAGACTTTAATTACGGTAGATTATTCTTTGTTTTATCAGTAAAATTATGATGAATTATAAATATATATTACTTCTTATTTTATGTATAAGTTGCCTATACAATTGTACAAAAGATACTTCAGAGGGGCCATCCTTAAATGACTTATATGGTGATTTTAATATTACGGACTCTTTATTTATTGTCAATAATAATCCTGACTTTGCATCTGGAGAAGTCGTTGAATTCAATGCTGCATTTTCGCTGAATGTTAAATGGAAAATAACAATTACCGGTGAAGTGTCTGGTGCTGAAAAGATAATTGAATCTACAAATATCTCATCTGAGATTAATTCAGATAATGCCTCCTGGAACGGGAATACAACTTCGATTCCATTTTTTCAGGCAGAGAAATGTATGGTAGAACTTAGTTTCCCTGAGCATCCCAATTTATTGCATGATTCTTTAATTATCCAGTCTCCAAAATCATATCAAACAGATGGAATAATTATTGCTGATTTTGAAAATGGAGAGTTACCCGAGGGATCTTTAGAGACGCCAGTTCCAGATGGAGGAAATATGACTTTTCGAATTTCTAATCCGGAGGATATAATTCAAGATGCTCCATTAGAGGGAAATTATTATTATAAACTTGGTGGCAAGGTAAATTGGGATTGGTCTTTAGGATATATTGATATCCCACTTGATTTAGATCCAACCATTACATCTAATCCAACTAATTTCTTTTTAAATATTGGTGTTCTTTCAGATACGGAAAATTTACATATGGATCAGTTTTTAAATATTTTAGTTTCAGAATCAGACATTCCATTTAATGATAATCCTGCTGGTGGAGCAGATATTTTTGGAGATGATGTTGAAGTCTATAAAACTCAGATAAGACCAGTAAATTGGGATGGATGGAGATTTTTTTCAATCTCCTATGATGAGTTTGAAGTAAAAAATCCAAATGCTCCAGGAGTTATTAATGATCGAAATCCACAAGATATCAAAGGTATTAGAATAGCATGTCAAGCATGTCCATCAGGAGGACAGAATCCAGTTTGTCCTGATGAATATAATAAGGAAGTACGTACCGATATTGACTTTGTTATTTTTACAGAAAATGAGCCTTTGATAAACTGACTATGAGGCGTTTTTGTAGAATAATATTTATTTCTATTTGCTTTTATTCTTGTAATAATATGCAGGAAGTTTCCCTATATTCTTCTATTGATATCCCCCCCAATCCATTTGAAAATTTCGCTTTTAAAAATATCTTTTTAGACTCTCATCTTTCAAAAGTGAATGGATTAAAAAATACCACATGTAAGAAGGTATATTTTGAAAAAGAAAATAGTTATAGTGGTAGGGATCATTTACATGTGATATGGGATAGTCAAGATTGTAAATACGTAGGTATTGGATTTGCTTGGGATAATTATAAGGCCAAAGACTTGTCGAAAATTATTACATCTTCTGCAATAGAAATGATGATTAGGGTTGATAAGAATGAATACACAAAGCTTCCTATGTTTTTTTCTCTTTGGGATTATGGTGGGAAACAATGTTCATCAAAAATAAATTATCTTGATATAGAAGGAGGTGTTATTGACAAAAACTGGACAAAGGTCAGAATTCCATTACAGGCTTTCAATTACGAAAGGAAAGGTGTAAATATGTCGAACATTAAAGAATTGCGCATAGAATTTCAGCAAAGTGGAAGTGTTCATATTGATGATATGAAAATTGTTCCTCACGAACATAATTATACTAAGACTGACACTGAGTTTAAAACGACATACAATTCTTTTCCAATCCAAATTGGCGTAGGAAGTCAATATTGGTGGGGAATAAATCCTACGTATTCATCCAATTTCAAATTTGCATCAAATTCTATCGAAGGCCAGTCCGAATCATTAATAGTAGATGTTGATTTGTCAGAGAAAAATTCATGGAACAATTTTGGGTTTTCTTTTGATAAATGGAATCACGTTGATATATCTCAAATCTATTCAACATCAGCTTTAAATTTTAAAATAAAATCTTCTTCTATTCCAAACCTTCAGATAATGATAGTTTCATATAAAGGTGATAAGAGAAGGGTTTATAGATTGATTGATGAAAGCAATTATAAAGAAGTACAAAAGGGAGTCTATGAAGTTTTAATTCCGATTAAATCTTTCGATAAATATCAATTAATTGATTGGAGTTCATTAAAGGAAATTAGAATCACTGTAAAAGAAAGTTCTCAATTTGAAATATTTCAGTTTCAACTTGTAGAATTCAGAGGGAATCCAACAAATCCAAAAAAATGGATAGGAAAATGAGAAACGCATTTTTACTTATTTTCTATATTTTTTTTAGCATTAACGCTATTTCTCAACCTAGTAAAGTAGAGATTGTTAAATCACACCATTCTTTTACTTTATTAAAAGACGGAGAACCCTACTACATCAAAGGAGCTGGCGCAAAAGATCATTTTGACTTATTAGAATCTTCAGGAGCAAATTCAATTCGTATCTGGAGCACGAATAATGGTCAGTTGTTAGACTCAGCATATAATCATGGCATGACAGTTTCATTGGGATTATATGTACGTCCTGAAAGGTCAGGAATGGATTATAATGATGAATATGCTGTAAGAGGTCAAATTGAACAACTAAAACAAGAGATCTTAAAATACAAGGATCACCCTGCATTACTTGTTTGGGGTATTGGTAATGAAGTGGACTTAAGATATTCAAATTTTAAAGTTTGGGATACAATAGAGGAACTGGCAAAATTCATAAAAGAAGTTGATCCCAATCATCCATCGATGACTGTAATTGCTGGTCTTGACCCTTCAAAAGCATACTTGATTAAAGAAAGATGTCCTAGCGTAGATATACTTGGATTAAATGCATACGGATCTATAGAGAATGCTTCTACATATATCAGGAAGTACAATTGGGATAAACCATATATAGTATCTGAGTGGGGTGTTAATGGGCCTTTTGAAGCGCCCAGAACTGCATGGGGGGCTAAAGTTGAACCTCCGGGAGGAATTAAAGCAAAGACAAGGATGCGGAGATATAAAAAATTAATTGAAGAAGACGTTGACTTGTGTCTTGGTTCTTATTGTTTTTTATGGGGCCAAAAGCAAGAATCTACCGCAACTTGGCATGGTATGTTTTTGAGCGACGGTAGGCCAACTGAAGCAATTGATTTTATGTCTTATTGTTGGAAAGGAAATTGGCCAGATTCTAGAGCGCCTTCGATAAACAATATAATATTAGATGAAACGAATTGGAAAAAAGATCATTTTCTTAACCCTAATTCTGAAGCTACTTTGGAGATTGAATATGCTGAGTTTAACAACACAGACGTATTTATAGATTACAAACTATACCCAGAAGCATTTACAAATAAAATAGGTGGAGATATCCAAGACTCAGTAAGTGAAATTGAATTTGAAATTACCAGTAACTCAAAAGACGGAAAAATTATTTTTAAGACTCCATCAACACCTGGTGCGTATCGAATCTTTGCAATAGCGTCTAATTCAAATAATCAATGTTCAGTTGCCAACATTGCATTTATTGTTGAGTGATATTTACAGTGTTTGTTTCGAAGCCAGGTTTAAATTGAATTACTTGGTGTACATCTCTTGCCAGAAGCACTTGTCCTTTTTCATAAGTATTCCAACTTGAATCGTCACGTTTTTTATAACCAATGGATGCGCCATTAATTGAAGGTCGGATTATAATACTTTGACCTATTTGTTCAATAATTGCTTCGCTTGATTTGAGTGGGATGATTTTATCTGGATACATCAAATCCAATATTTGAGTTTCACTATAAGCATCATATGTACAATTTCGCATCCAGTTTTCAAGTGATGATTTTAAAGCATTGATTTCATCAACTAAACTTGAGTCATCGATTAAATTATTCAATTCATATGGATCGTTTATTATATCATAAAATTCGTACTCACTTTTTTGAGGTTGATACCAAAAAGAAAAGTATTCATTATTTGATTTACTACTATTTAAAGAATCCAAAACTTGCATTGTTTGCATTTGATTTCGGTATTCAACTTTCTTATGTATTGATGTTTGAGTATCGCAGTTTAATATTAGTTTATAATGTTGATTTCTGGCACATCTTCTTTTATTATGACTCGAATCAAATCTATCTGTTGCTGCATAAACGTTTAATCTATCGTCTTTTTGAA
>PBEE01000032.1:0-29980 GCA_002717605.1 Crocinitomicaceae bacterium
GAAGGACTTATGGCAATAAGCACGATATACATCTTTGGATTACTCCTGAGGATAGCGAAAATGCCAGTCTAATGATTTTACTTGCATACATCATTCAATCTCACCCAGAGTGGAATGATGCGAGCATCTCTGTGTTCTTTATATACCAAGGATCGGATGATGAACATGCAACCCAAATTCGGGACCAAATATTAGAAGGACGTATTCCTATTGCTGAGCAAAACATTCAGTTTATCCANACTGAAAATGAATCTGAAGTAACTAAGAAAATCATCAANAAAAGTGGTGGNGCTGATNTAGTAATTCTAGGTTTCTTAGATGGAAATTCNGTNGCAGATCANGGAAGTTTATTNGAGAGATATCACGGANTAGGNGANACNATGTTTGTTCATTCNAACANCGCNAAAATCATTAANTAATGAGAATTGGAGTGATAAACGGACCNAACNTGAANATGCTNGGNATACGCGANCCAGGTGTNTANGGAGACTTAAGCTTAGACAAAATNATTGAAGATTTAAAGTCTTNATTTANTTCNCATGAGATNTTAGATTTTCANTCTAATGANGAGGGTGAATTAATAGATATCATTCAAAAATGGGGTATGTCTTTAGATGGCATTGTTATCAATCCAGGTGGTTATTCTCATACTTCAGTAGCGATAAGAGATGCTATAGCTTCAGTTTCAGTTCCAGTAATTGAAGTGCATATAAGCAACATTCACTCGAGAGAGGAATTCAGACACACTACAATTACTGGAGGTGCTTGTAAAGCCGTTATTTCTGGATTAGGAGCAAGGGGTTATTCAGTTGCTCTGAAATTTTTAGTTGAAGGCTAAATCTTTGTATAGAATTTCTTTTAGAACTCATCAATTCTAAATGTTTTAAAAGAATTAAACGCCTTTTACTTTCCATGTGATGAATTTACTTCTTCTTTAGAAATTTCTCAACACTTCGATTCATGTAATTGCATAATTGCATAGCATCATTAAATGATAGCTGCTTGCCAAGTACATGGGTTTTTCCATTGTAATTAAAATGGATGTTGTCACCACCGAGTATCCAAAAGCTTTGGTCTAAGTTTCCTAAAAAAGAAGTTNCTGATCTCTCTACAGCACTAAATTCCCCAACACCAGTTAAAGAGAAATATCTTTCTTTTCCCTTCTTTTTGAAAGCGTTCTTTATGAGAATCTGTTTGGCACTTATTCTAATTACCTCTGAACCAATTCTACGCCATAAAATCACTTTTAAGATTCTTACAAAGAAGTAAGTCCAAAAGGCCAAACAAATCACTAGCATATTCCTTTCATCACCTGCAGATGCAAAAGCTCCATATCCTATTAGGCCGCCTAGCCCTAGCCAGCCTCCAAACCAAGCTTCAAGTGCAATTTGTTGTGATGGTGGGATGGTTTGGGCTATCACAATTGTGGTAGCATCTCCGTGTTCAGNAATTGAAATTCNNTTGCCAATAGTTTTTAAGCTCATTAGAGATTAATTACTCGATTATAAATTTCTAAGTACTTGGGTAGGATGAAATCAATTCTAAAATTTTGGGCTCTCTCAAGAGTAGAGGACCTGTATTCGCTAATTGATTTATCGTTAGATAGTATTTCTAAAACGCAGGAAGCCATTTTATCAATGTCGCCTACTTCGCATAAGTGACCTGAAACGCCATTTTCAACTAATTCAGGCAATCCTCCAGTATTTGTTGCAATGACAGGAACGCCAACAGCCATTGCTTCAAGCGCAGCTAACCCAAAGCTCTCTGCCTCACTTGGCAATATAAATAAGTCACTAATCATTAANGGNTCAATNGGGTTTTTNACCTTCCCTAGGAATACCACTTTCTCCTCAACATCTAGCTCTCTNCATAANTGCTCAGCTGCAGCTCGGTCTGGACCATCGCCAACTAAAAGCAATCTCATGTCTTTTGATTTGCAGACCTTGCTAAACACCTTGACTACATCTAATACCCTTTTTACNGGTCTAAAGTTTGAAATATGCGNAAGAATGGGTTGGNCTTCGGGCGAAATCCTTGACCTGAATTCTTCGTCGGCTTCTATGCTGATATGCTTAGGACAAAAGAAATTGGGAATAACATTTATGTCCTTGTCAACACCAAACAATTTATTTGTTTCGGCTTTGAGGTCNTCAGATACAGCTGTAACGGCATCGCTTTTATTGATTGCGTAAGATATTACTGGTTCGAAGCTAATGTCCTTGCCCAAAAGAGTAATNTCAGTNCCGTGAAGTGTTGTGACTATGGGTAATTTNANTCCCTCTTCNNCTAAAATTTTCTTNGCTGTTATGGCAGCACTTGCATGAGGTATTGCATAGTGAACATGNATNATGTCGATGTCGTGANNCTTAACGACNTCTACCATTTTACTNGCAAGNACTANCTCGTATGGTGGGTAGTCAAANAGGGGATAGTCACTAACTCTAACTTCGTGGTAGAAGATTCCAGGTTTAAAGCTACCAAGTCGTACAGGTGTATTATAGGTAATGAAATGNATTTCATNACCATTAGACGCTAGAGCTTTTCCTAGTTCTGTAGCTACTACACCTGACCCACCAAAAGTTGGGTAACAAACCATTGCTATTTTCATTTGGCCTCATCCATTATACAATTCATTATCGCGCTATGTATCTCAGTTCTAACGTTTTTAGTAATTAAAGCGTCGTTTTCTGAGCTTGGGAATGTTCTGTTGCTCAAGAATACATAAACGAGGTCATAGTCTGGATCAACCCAAACCAGTGTCCCAGTAAATCCACTGTGCCCAAAACTAGAATCAGATGCAAATTGTGATGCGGTTCCCTCATCTTCCTTCAATCCTTTTTTGTCAAAACCAATTCCCCTTCTGTTTTCTGTATTTGGATATGCCCTTGCAGTCCAATCACTGAGAGTTGAGCCATCAAATATCTTTTGGCCTGAATAAGTACCTCCATTTAGAAGCAATTGACCTAGCCTTGCAAGGTCATTAGCGTCACTGAATAGACCAGCATGACAACACACTCCACCAAGCATATGAGCTCCAGGGTCATGAACAGTTCCTCTGATAATCGACTTTCTGAAAATTTCGTCGTTTTCTGACGGTGCGATTTGGTTTTTTTCAAATTTTTCTAACGGTTCAAATCCCATAGAAGAGAGTCCTAGTGGTTCATAAATCCATGCATTTGATAAAGAGTCAATCGCTTTATCTCCACCATACCATGAGTTGAGCATGTCGTGAATTAAGTAATAGCCNAAATCGCTGTATCTGTATTCACCTGCATCTCTCAATTCACAATCATATATCCTCTGATACATTGTGTCGACAGGCATATGATCCACTGAGTCCACAAGAGTTTCCCTGTAAAAAGGAATCCAAGGATAAAGACCACTTTGATGTGCTAAAACTTCTCTGAATGTTCTTGTTCCTAACTCTAGAGTGTCTAGAGCGGGCATGTATTTTTTAAGCTCATCATCTAAGTTNAGCCTTCCCTCTTCACACAATTTCATCAAACAAATAGNTGTTGCTGCAACTTTAGTTATTGAGGCCAAATCGTAAACACTTCCTTTTTCTACATCTTCCTTCCCGTCTAAAGTCCCATAAGCCCTGTCGTGCAATACTTTTCCTTTGTGAGCTACCACAATTCTACACCCAGGNATTGCTCCCTCAGAAAAGGCGTCCTCAACTAATGAGTCAATTTTAAAAGAACAAGCCCAATCATTATCCAAGCTGTGATGCCCCCATTTGAGCCTTTGTTGAGAAAAACTACCCAAACCCAAACCCTCTCCAAATACATACCCAGATCCAGGAGGCGTCACAGGCAATTTCCCATTCGCACTTCCAGCCCCAAGCATAGCATTTGCAACTTCTTCTTGCGTCCTGAAATCATCTTGATACGCGACTATTAAACTAGAAACTTTATTTGACAGCGTTTGGAATTCTTCATCCAATCTATATGGATTAGCAAAAAGATTTATAGACCATTTTTTATCGTCTACTAGACCTGATAAGCTTTTTATTACTTCTGTATTTACACCGTATTTCTTGCTTGGCCTGTTACTAGTCTCAAGGAAATTTACAATAACCCAATCCGCATCATCCAACGCTGATTTTACCTTATTGCTAAACAATCCGCCACCATTTTTCCCAACTGTTATGCCTTGCACCTCAAACGATCCTCCAGCAACTNTTTTAAACTGCTCAACGAATGGATTGCCAGATGAAACATTTGCTGCAACATTTAAAACGACCACATTGTTTCCATTGCTCAACCAAGGAATGCAATTGTCGTTTTCTAATACTGTTAGGGATGCTTCAATAATGTCNCTGTGGACTCTCTCNGCGTTTNTAGGATCCCAAAATTCACCTTTNGCAGGTATTTCTGCCTGAGCTTTAGCCCAAAATTTGGCCTGCAAGACTCTCATACATTTCTCTGCAACCAACGAAGAGTCTATCTCACCATTTTTTAATGCATCGCTTACCTCATCTATTACTTGGACTGGATCTCCAGGGAATAGAAGGACGTCATTTCCAGCAATTAATGCATCTCTAGCCCTGGGTCTATCACCTACAAAATCTGCAAACCCTTTCATAGAAAGAGCATCAGTAAATGCCAATCCTTTAAAGCCCATATTTTGCCTTAACAGAGTGTCAACGATGTTTGGCGAAAGGGTAGATGGTGATCCTACTGAGCTATCAAGAGCAGGAACATCTAAATGCGCAATCATAACAGAGCCAATTCCTTTGTCAAACAAATATTGGAATGGGGCTAATTCTACTGAATCCAACCTCTCAGCAGTTTGCTTAATAACTGGTAGGGTTTTGTGAGAATCAGAATCAGAATCACCGTGCCCAGGAAAATGCTTAGCAGTTGCAAGGATGTTTTGGCTTTGTAGTCCTTCTGCGTAAGCCCAGCCCAGTTCTGAAACTAATTCCACGTCCTCCCCAAAACTTCTAGATCCAATTACAGGATTGATAGGGTTGGAGTTCACATCAATAACAGGGGCGAAATCAACCTGCACTCCTGTTTGTCTTAAACTTTGGCCTACAATCTTACCAAATTCTCTTACCAAATTTGGGTTGTTTGTTGCACCTAATGTCATTGCTCGAGGAAAACTCCTTGTAGAATCCAAACGCATACCTAATCCCCATTCTGCATCAGATGCAACTAGTAATGGAACCTTCGCAAGGTCCTGCATTCTTCTTATTCTAATTCTTTGATTTTCAGGACCGCCCTGCATGACGATAATTCCACCCAAGCCCAAATCCTCAACCCAATCTTCAGCTTCATGCCAACCTGCAGTGTCAGTTTGTGAGTAAACTGGAACCATTAGTAGTTGAGCTATTCGCTGCTCAGTATTTAAAGTGATTAAAACTGAGTCAGCATAATTATTAGCATCTTGATTAGTTAAAAAATCAGGTGATTTAACCAATGCTTCGTCACTTGACTGTTGAGCACATCCGATAATAACAAAAGAGAAAGCAAGAGTAGAGAGAAAGGTTTTTGAACTCATATTTCCATTCTCTTTAATGCTACATTCAGCATAAAATCAAACTGTTCTTCCATGGTAAGATTACTGTTGTCAATTATTATAGCGTCTTCTGCCTTTTTTAGAGGAGCTACTGCTCTTTCGGAATCAATTTTATCGCGATGCAGCACGTTTTCTAAAACTTCGTCATACGTAGTCTCCTTGCCTTTGTCTTTCAGCTCTTTTAGTCTTCGCCAAGCTCTAACTTCTGGGTCAGCTGTCATAAAGAATTTAAGTTCTGCATCAGGAAGAACTACTGTGCCTATATCTCTACCGTCCATTACAACACCAGCACCTTCAGCCATCCTTTGTTGAGCAGAAACAAGCTTCTTTCTTACTTCTGGAATTTTAGCAATTAAACTAACATTCCTTGCAACCTCGAGTGTTCGGATCTCTTTATCTACGTTTACTCCTCCAAGATGGATTTCAGAAGTTTCAGTTGCTGGATTGTATTTAAATGAAAGAAATAATCGATCTAAACTCGCAACGATTGACTCAATATCAATTTGCCCATTGATGATATGCCTTTCTTTCATAGCGTATAAAGTCGCAGCTCTATACATTGCTCCAGTATCAATGTAAACGTAGTTCAATTCATTTGCAAGAGCCTTAGCCATAGTACTCTTTCCAGCTGAAGAATGGCCGTCAATTGCAATTGTTATTCTACGTTTTGCCATGTCTCTAAGATACTACCTTGGTAGGTTGATGCCAATACTTAAATGTGTTGACCCTCCTGCAAAATGATAAGTATTTCTAGCAAAATTTACATCTAGGTTTTTCACCTTCATACCTAGGCCAAACGAAATCCCGTTAATTCCTTGTAAGCCATTAGCTATCATTTCAGCTCTGCGCCTGTGATCATAACCGATTTGGGCTTTGAAATTTGTGCCGAAACTAAGCTCTACACCGAAGTTCAAATGCCTTGCAAGTTGATCTCCGAATTTCCACTTTTTGTTTGGGATGACTTCCCCAGTAAGAGGGTCTAAAGTGTCATCATATGTACCATCGGGAGCCAAATCCCACGTTTGAAGATTCTGAAGGTTCAAAAAGAATACAAAAGGTGCCTGATAAAAACCTTTGGTAATACCAGCCTGAATGTTAACCGGTGTGCTTCCTGTTGGCTGTGATCCTGTACTGGCAAATTGAACTCCAACACCAGATACAAGTATTCCCACAGCCATATGTTTGTCACTCCACCTTTTCATTAAATTAAAATCCAATCCTATCGAGCTAACGTTTTCCGAAGCAAGGTTCCTGAATCCACCCCAAACACTTAAACCACAAGTTATGCTTGAGTCTAATTTATATGACACTCCTCCTTGAATAAAATAATCACCACCTGAAAAAATGTTTGTTGCAACTCCCGAAGGATCGTATCCTCTAAATTTTCCGAATGAAAAAAATCTAGCACCTACTTGAAAAGCGTATTTATTAGATGCTTTAACAATCGTATTTATTCCGCCGCCCTGTACGCCATCAAGGTAACTAACATATGACATTTTTACGCAATTTATATCAACACTATCGGATAATGAAGGGTTATATAATGATGCGTATACGTTTGGATTAAGATCTGCAGTAATTTTAAACCCAAGACCACCAGACCTCGCGTCTAATGGAATTTCTAAAGCAGGTGATCCATAGTTAACCTGACCAATCATAAATGAGCTTATCAATAAGCTTAAAAGTAAGATTATTGCTTTGCTTTTCCTCATTCTTCAATTTTAAAATCTAAAGGTGACTCAACGGTTTGGTTTAAAAGTGCTCTCTTCACAACCTCATCCATTTTATTTGCATAGGTGAATTGCATGCCCCTTAAGTATCTAGGGTCAATTTCCTCAATATCCTGTCTGTTGCGCTCGCATAAAATGATTTCTTTAATCCCAGCTCTCTTTGCTGCAAGAATTTTTTCCTTGATGCCGCCTACAGGTAGTACTTGACCTCTCAGAGTTATCTCACCACTCATAGCAAGGTATTTCCTTACTTTTTTCTGAGTAAAAGCAGATGCTAGGGCAGTAAGCATAGTTATTCCAGCACTTGGCCCATCCTTTTTAATTGCTCCTTGAGGAACGTGAACGTGTACATTCCACTTATCAAATACTTTAGGATCTATTCCCAGTTCTTTTGAATGAGCTTTCAAATACTCTAGAGCAATAATTGCACTCTCTTTCATGACATCTCCCAAGTTGCCAGTTAGAGTCAATTTACCCTTACCTGGAGTCAAAGAAGTTTCAATAAAAAGAATGTCTCCACCAGTAGGAGTCCAGGCCAAACCTGTAACAACTCCTGCCACATCGTTATTCTGATATCTATCCTTTTCTCTAGGCCTTCCTAGGATGTCCTTAAGATCGTCGGGTTTTACCTCTGTCTTATATGGCTCCTCCATAGCCATCTCCTTAGCTCTATTTCTAACAATTTTTGCCACCTTTTTCTCTAGACCACGAACGCCAGATTCATTAGTGTATTGTTCAACTACCTTTTCAATTGTTGCCATAGGAAGTTGAATGTCAGATTTAGCAAGACCGCTTTCCTTTATCTGCTTTGGAAGTAAGTGCTTCTTTGCAATTTGGACTTTCTCTTGAATCGTGTATCCACTAACTTCAATTATTTCCATCCTATCTCTAAGCGCAGGTTGAATTGTACTGAGATCATTGCAAGTTGCGATAAACATTACTCGGCTTAGGTCGTAGTCCAAATCTAAATAATTGTCGTGGAATGCACTATTCTGCTCTGGGTCTAAAACTTCAAGTAGGGCAGAAGAGGGGTCGCCTCTGTGATCTGATCCTAGCTTGTCTATTTCGTCTAAAACAAAAAGTGGATTAGAAGTTCCAGCCTTTTTAAGATTCTGCAGAATCCTTCCTGGCATTGCACCTATGTAGGTTTTTCTATGTCCTCTTATCTCTGCCTCATCTCTTAACCCTCCAAGGCTCATTCTAACGTATTTCCTGCCAAGAGCTTCTGCAATACTTCTGCCCAGTGATGTTTTACCAACTCCAGGAGGACCGTATAGACAGATTATTGGCGCTTTTAAATCGCCTTTGATTTTAAGAACTGCTAAGTGCTCTACAATTCTCTCTTTTACTTTTTCAAGTCCATAGTGGTCTGAATCAAGCACTTTTATTGCATTCTTTAAGTCGAAGTTGTCATCTGATTTTTCATCCCAAGGTAAATCGAGCAAAAGATCTATATAGCTTGATTGCATGCTGTATTCAGCAGCTTGAGGATTCATTCTTTCTAGCTTCTGAATTTCTTTATCAAATGCTTCTTGGGCTAAATCAGGCCAAGTTTTTGACCTTGCTTTTGCTTTCTTTTCTTCTATCTCCTCTTTCAAAGGGTTTGCGCCAAGCTCTTCTTGAATTTGCTTCATTTGCTGATTCAAGAAGAATTCTCTTTGCTGTTGATCGAGATCACTCTTTACCTTGCTTTGAATGTCATTTTTAAGTTCCATCATCTGCTTCTCCTTATGAAGCATTTCGAGAACCTTATTTGCTCTTTCCTCAATTGATTCAATCTGAAGAAGCATCTGTTTGTCCTCTACTGAAGTATTCATATTTGAACCAATAAAATTGACAAGGAAGCTGAGTCTCTTAATGTTTTTAATAGCTCCTGCAGCTTCTGATGGAATACCAGGGCTTATTGTGATGATCTCAATTGCTAATTCCTTCAAACTCTCTTTGAGTGCTTGTGTTTCTTTAGTTTTTGGTTCATCTTCAATTCCGCCAAAAGGATTAATGCTTGCTTTTAGATATGGATCTTCTTCAACAATTGTATCCCAAGTGAATCTTCTTTCACCTCGTAAAATCACAGTATTTGTTCCATCAGGCATGCGAAGAATTTTCATAATTCTAGCTACTGTACCTACCTTATTTAAGTCTTCTCCTAAAGGAATTTCAACGTCTACATCTTTTTGGCTTACTACACCTATGGCTAATTTTTTCTTATTTGCCTCTTTCATTAATCGAATTGACCTATCTCTTCCAACGGTAATAGGTATAACAACTCCAGGAAATAGTACAGTATTTCTCAATGCAAGTAGTGGAATGATATTTGGAAGGTCAGTTTTATGAATGGCCTTTTCATCCTCTTCAGAGATCAACGGTATGATATCGTGATCTTGTGAGTCAGATAGGAGATGATGGCTGTTTTCTATATCAATCATGTCTTTTTCTTCGATTCGCTTTGTATTGGCAATTTATGTGCCAATACAAATAACAGCTTTTCTATGACAGGGTGTCATACTACGATATGCCAAATGTACTGGAATTATATAATTCTTTGATTCTTACTTCTTCTTCTTTACACAATCTAATACCTCGACGACCCATAACTTTTTTAACAGTTTCTATCGCTTTGTCTAAATCGTGAGGCACAGAGTTATTTACTCCACCCCAAGTGAATGATGAGATGTGTTTTTCTGGATTTCCATAACCAAAAACATTGCAAAATGCACCAACTACTGTTCCTGTGTTGAAGGAAGTATTTATAGCTGTTTTACTATGCTCACCCATTAATAACCCGCAAAATATCTTGCCACTATTTAAGTAGCCATTCTTTGCTGCATTCCAAACTTTAATCTCTGAGTAATTATTCTTTAGATTGCTTGTTGTTGTCATAGCTCCTAGGTTACACCATGGTCCAATTACACTGTTTCCAAGAAAACCCTCATGTGCTTTGTTTGAATAATCATGAATTACAGAATTATTTATCTCGCCACCAACTTTACAGTATGACCCAACGGTGGTAGGTCCATAAACTAAAGCTCCCATTTTGATTTGGCTATTTGCTCCGAGTGCAAATGGACCCCTTATTTTTACTCCCTCCATAATTTCAGAATCATTTCCAAGTATGATGTCTCCATTTTCAGTATTCAAAGAGCAATTTTTAATTATTACACCAGAACCAATGTGAATTCTTTCCATAGGACCGCTAATAAAAACTCCTATTTTAGCCCAAGTTGAACGTTCATCTTCTGCTAGAGTTCTGGTCCTCCATTTAACCTTCATTCTTTCAAGATCTTCACCTATACCAAAGGAACATTTTTCAAAAACTTCAATAGAAGAATTCAATAGGTCAGCAGGATAAGAAGGTGATATGATTTCTCCATCATCTAATCCTTCAATTTCAGCTATTAAAATTTCATCTTGAATCCATCTATCTCCACTATTCATTTTTATTATAGTATCAATTGATTTAGATGTTGGTAAAAGTCTAGAATTCAATTTTATACGAATAGTATCAAAAATTGATAAAGCATCTTTCCACTGGTTAGCAATTGATCGTGCCCCAAAGTGAATTGATGACTCACACTTACCAAAATTTAATGGATATAATTGACTACAATTTGAATCAGAAAAGAAGATGATTTCTACCATTTGACAAACTTAATAGATTGTTGGTGTTTGAACTCAGAAAATTATATAACTATATTTCAGGTTATTATGAGGAAGTTCACGACAGTTCTTGGAATTATAATTGCTTTAATCTCAAGTGATTTTAATACTTTAAATGCTCAGTTTAATATTGATCAAGGAATGACCCCTGAACAATATGTAAATGATGTTTTATTGGGTGAAGGAGTTATTGCAACTAATGTTCAATTTACTGGATTAGATATACAATTAGGATATCTAACAGGTGGAACGGGTTTCTCAATTGAAAGTGGACTTGTACTTAGTTCAGGTAACGCATCAAATCCAGAGACTTGTGCTGGTGATGCTGGATTAGGTGGTGTGACAGGTGAGCCTGATCTTCTTACTGTTGCAAATTCAGTTCCACCATTGATTGGTCAATCTTTTTCAGTTTCTAGTGTAAATGACGTTTGTATACTTGAATTTGATTTCCAGCCAGCTGGTGATTTTGTTTCGTTTAACTATGTATTTGGCTCTGATGAATATCTAACATGGGTGAACTCTGCATACAATGATATATTCGCTTTCTTCCTATCTGGTCCAGGAATTACAGGTCCTTATGCATCACCTGCTGGGTTTCCTGATGGGGCAATTAATATTGCACAAGTACCTGAGACAGATCCAGTGCTACCTATTACCATTAGCTCAGTGAATAATGTAACAAATCCAGAGTATTATATCGACAACCCAGGTGCTGTTGATCCACCATGTATTAATGGATATACTCAAGCATTTACAGCTTCTCATCCAGTTAGTTGTGGATTAACATACCATATAAAGCTTGCTATTGCTGATGGTTCAGATAACTGGTTAGAATCAATTGTCGTACTTGAAGAGGGTAGTTTTGGTTCTCCAATTGCAACTGAATACGAGGCCACTGCTGCTCCTGCTTGTGACCCAGATCCAGATGATGATGTAGTAATATACTGTTCTTGGGAGGATTGTGGTGTTTCAACAATTACTGTTAGTAGGCCATGTCTAGTTCCATCTGTTTATCCTTTTGAATTTCAAATAGTAGAGGATGATGACTCAGAAGCTTCTTTTGCTGATGATATTGAAGGTTTGCCTACCTCAGCTACTATACCAGTAGGAGAATATACTCTTTCACTAAGTTTTTACGTCCCCCAAGATTTTATAGAAGAGGGGACTGAAGAACTTAAGCTTAAACTCATAAGTGGTAATATTGAAAGTTATTTGAGTATTTATATATACGACACACCTCCACTTGAAGCAGTCACACCAAACGTAGTTACAGTTCCTTGTGATGAAGGTGATGAGGTTTGTATAGAATTAATTCAAAATCCGGATCTTGAATATCCTCCTGTAGAGTATAATTGGACAATTAATGGGGTTGATTTTGGAAATGAGTCATGTCTTTGGCATACGTCCTTAGTAGATCATTTGTTAGAGGTTTATGTAGAGGATGGATGTGAACGAACATTATATCTTCAAACACTTTTTGAAGTTCCCTATGAACCACTTGTAGTAACTCTGCCTCCAGATACAGTGCTTTGCAACGGAGCTAGCACGACTTTAAATCTTGAAATTGAAGGTGGAGAGGAGCCATACGTTTTTGAGTGGGAAAACTTTACAACCAATCTATTTGCATATACTGTAGCTCCAACTGTTGGAACAAACTACACAGTATCAGTAATTGATAATTGTAATTACGAAGAAATCAAAACAACGCGGGTAGATGTTGAAACCGTATCTTCAACAGTAATAAGATACAATCTAGGCGATGGTACTTATGAGTTTGATGTAATAACCTCACCTGAGGAACCTTTTGAAGGAGCGTTTAACTATCTATGGGATTTTGGGGACGATACTTGGGGATATGAAAAGAATATGTTACATACATATGACGGATTAGATGAGTATGATGCTTCTATTACCACAACAACTAATAACGGTTGTTCTGATGTTGCTACAGTCCACATATATGGTGATGTAATCGTTTATATCCCCACAGCTTTTACTCCAAATAACGATGGTAAAAATGATGCCTGGGAGATCATTGCAAGACAGGTCGAATCATATGAACTATTTGTATATAATAGATGGGGTGACATAGTACATACAAGTACAACTTTAAATGAGCCGTGGATTGGAAATGTCAACGGAGGAAGTCATTTCGCACCAGATGGATTATACAATTGGGTTATTAAAGTCCAGGGCTATGATGTAGATGCTGAAGAAATAAGAGGAACAGTATATTTAATGAGGTAAATTTTCAATACCAAATGATAATTAAACTTAAAGTGTTTAAATAAAATAGATAATTAAGTAAATTTTTGTCCTATGTTGCGTTCATTCGTAATCTAACTAATATCTAATGGCGAGAAAGAAAAAGGAAAAAGAGTTACAACCTAACATAAAAGTTAGATTAGACCGAAGGACTGTTATTACTATAAAAGATAAAAGTAAATTAGATTTTTGGAAGCAGAAATATCCAAATCTTGAAATACTCGAAGAATCTTAAGAAAATTAATTCGTATATATTTAGAAATAGCAAGGTGGTGCACATACACAAAGGGGATGCTTTTGCGTCCCCTTTCTTTATCAAAACACATCCGACTTAATTAAAAGACTTTTATTTCTTATGAAACCATCGCTCTATTCCAAGGAGCAAATGCTAAATGCTCTCGTCCCTTCTTAGTTAGTGTGTAGCCGTCCTTGTTTTGGATTAGACCATCTAGATATAGATTAGTAATTCGCTCTCCAATTCTAGCTTGTCCAACATGTAAATCAGTATCGGCTTCTATTCTTTTCCAGAAGTTTCTTTCTAGTACACCAAGTCTAATGTGATTTTGATTCTCTAATTTGAAATTTTGTATAATTTCAAGAATCATGAAGTCATACTTGTCCATGTGCATTTTTTGGATATTTTGGATGTTAAAGGATTCTTGCAATTTAAGTTGTCCTGAAATTCAGTAACAATCCAAACCTCCTCAGATATTAACGTTTTGTTAACGAATATAATATTATTGTTAGTAACCTGTTGATACTAATAAGTACTCTTGAATATTTAAGAATTTTATAAGGAATCATTTAAGATTTCTTTTGTTATGCGGAGTTGTTAAATTGTTAGAAAAATCAACTCTTTTATGATTTTAATTCCAGATGAATACGCTTAAAAAATCCAATTTTTCTCTATCATATTTTAAATCAGAACACTTTTGTTTTTTAAATGAAATGTTTGTTGATTTTATTAATGAATGTGTTTTTTTTTAACTCATAAACGAATCTAGGTCTTGGTTTCTAAACTTTCAACCTCCTAACAATTTCTTATTTTATTAATGCCTAGATTATTTCATTTTTCCATGAACCCTTTTTTGTCGGATATGAGGATAGATGATAATTAAGAATATTTTGAAATTCATCTCTTTTGATTTCTTTCGCACCTAGTGTTCTTAGGTGTTCATTCATAATTTGACAGTCTATGGGCACAAAATCCCATTTTTTGAGGGTTTGGGCTAATTTGATAAGAGCGACTTTAGAAGCATTTGGTGAATTTGAAAACATACTCTCTCCAAAAAACATTGTCCCTATAGAGACTCCATATAGGCCACCAACTAACTTTTCATCTTCCCAAACCTCAACTGAATGAGCTAAACCAAGCTCGTGCAAATTGCAATAAGCATTGTGGATGTCTGAACTAATCCATGTTCCTTCGTTTGGGTTTCCTCTATCTGCAGTAGCGCAACCCTTCACTACTTCATCGAAACATGTGTCAAAAGTCACTTTGTAGATTTCTCTATTGAGAATGTTACGCATGCTTTTGTGAATCTTAACCTCGTCAAGTGGGATAATTGCCCTTGTTTTTGGCGCCCACCATAAAATCTCTTCCCCAGGATTGAACCAAGGAAACACTCCGTGTTCATAAGCGGCAATTAGTCTTGCTGGACTAAGGTCTCCGCCAACAGCTAATAGCCCAATTTCATTCGCCTTATCTACAGAAGGGAATTCTATGTTTTCATCTAAAAGCTGAATTTGCATTGAACGAAGGTAGAAAGGCACGACCTTGCGAACGTGAAAATTGAGGAAGAAAAATTGATTGATGAATTGAGGAAGGTGCTCTCAAATGGATTGCCTGGGGTGAAATCCCAATTAAAAGCGGCTCCTCCTTTTAGAGCAAATTCTTTTACGGATAAAGATGTGATGGAAGCGAGAAAAGCATCAGTTGTTTTCATCATATATCCTCATGACAATAAATGGGAAGGAGTTTTGATTAAAAGGGCATCTTATGATGGCGTACACTCGAAGCAAATTGCTATGCCAGGAGGAGAGAGGGAGCCAGGTGATGCTAGCGATTTAGAAACTGCTATTAGAGAGTGTGAGGAAGAAATAGGGGTGAGTTTAGTGAAAGCCCAAATCATAGGAACACTTTCGCCATTGTACATTCCACCAAGTAGGTTTTTCGTTAGGCCATATTTGGCCTATTTGAATGCAAAACCTCAATTCAATATTGACCCAAAAGAAGTAGGAGAAGTGTTGTTTGTTAGTTTGGAGAGATTGTGTTCAGATAATCTTTGGGCTGAGTTTGAGATAAAAGGGAATAAGGTGCCGGGATTTGAATTGGATGGAAATGTGGTTTGGGGAGCTACAGCAATGATGCTTGCGGAGATATCAGATTGTTGTAGGGATATTTTCAGAGATACCTTTGCAACATGAAAGATTTAAACTCTAAGGACAATAGTAAGGTTGAGGCTGAACTGGATAGGGCTGAGAAGAATGGTGATATTAAATGGGTTAGGCCTTTGCTCTATGCGTATAGAGATAGGCCTGAGGATGCACTTAGGGAGAGAATGAGGACAATGCTATCAACTATAAAGCTAAGTGGCGCAGAAGGAATTTATATTGAGGAATTAGAAAGTGGAGATTGCTCGGCAATATCTACAGATATTTTGGGCTTTATATGGAGTTCTGGGTTTGATCCTTCAAATAAGTTGGATCTCATAACTAGAATAGCTACCAATGGAGATTTTAGAGCTGCTATGGAAGGTCTAACAATTATTGAGCAATGTGAATCAATAGACGAGGAACACGTGTTACTCGAGGCAATACTCAATGTTAGAGGAGCAATTGAAAATTGTGAAGATGAAAGCCTAAAGGCAATGTACGAGCCAATGTTAGCTTCTCTGCAAAGACTAGAAAGGGCTCAATAATCAAGTTTGTAAAACACCAGGTCTAAAAGGCTTTTCAGAAGGAGCTGCGTTAGCTGCTTCAATACCCTTACTAATCCAAGATCTTGTATCCTCAGGGTCTATAATTGCATCAACCCAAATCCTAGATGCAGCATACTCTGGTTTTGTCTGCTCGTCATCCCTAGCCTTGATTTTCTGTAATAGTTCTTCTTGAGCTTTTTTATCTACTGGTTTGCCAGCACTCTTTAATCGACTTACTTCAATTTGCTGTAGAACCTTAGCCGCTTGGTCTCCTCCCATCACTGCAATCTTTGCAGTAGGCCAAGCAACTATTAGCCTTGGGTCGTATGCCTTTCCACACATTGCATAGTTTCCTGCGCCATAGCTATTGCCTACAATAACTGTGAATTTTGGCACAACACTGTTTGAAACGACGTTTACCAGTTTTGCTCCATCCTTTATGATGCCGTTGTGTTCTGATCTTGAACCAACCATAAATCCAGTCACATCTTGAAGGAAAACTAAAGGGATGTTTTTTTGGTTGCAGGTCATAACAAACCTAGCAGCCTTGTCAGCACTATCAGAATAGATAACTCCGCCAAACTGCAAACCATCCTTGGTTGATTTTACAGTATTGCGTTGGTTAGCGACAATTCCCACACTCCAACCATCAATTCTTGCGTACCCACAAACAATGGTTTTGCCATATGTTTTCTTGTATTCAGTAAAAGAACCGTCGTCAACTAAAGCTTTAATTAGATCTCTTGTCTCATATGGTTGGGTTCTACTCTCTGGTAGAATAGACGAAGGTGATCTTCCAGACGGGTCCTTTGCTTCAGCTCTTGAAAAACCTGCATCTGTTGGAGTATTGCCCCAGTGTGATGCCAGGTCTCTTATAGTCTTTAATGCGTGCTCGTCATCAGTACATGGGTAATCGATAACGCCACTTATTTCAGTTTGGGTTTTTGCACCACCTAGAGTTTCGTTGTCAATATCCTCTCCAATTGCAGCTCTTACTAAATAGCTACCTGCGAGGAATATTGATCCTGTGCCTTCAACAATTAGACTTTCGTCACTCATTATTGGTAGGTATGCACCTCCAGCTACACATGATCCCATAACAGCTGCTATTTGAGGAATGCCCTCAGAACTTAGTTTGGCATTATTTCGAAACATCCTCCCAAAGTGCTCTTTGTCTGGGAAAATTTCATCTTGCATGGGAAGAAAAACGCCTGCACTATCTACTAGGTATATAATTGGAAGTCGATTTTCTAAAGCTATCTCTTGAGCTCTCAGATTCTTCTTTGCTGTGATAGGGAACCATGCTCCGGCTTTAACTGTGGCGTCGTTTGCAACGCAGATGCACAACCTTCCGTGTACTCTTCCAATTTCTACTACAACGCCACCAGAAGGACAACCTCCGTATTCATCATACATTCCATCACCTGCGAGAGCAGCTATTTCCAATCTCTCACAACCCTGGTCAAAAACTCTATCTAATCTTTCACGAGCAGTGAGTTTGCCCTTTGCGTGTTGCTTTTCCATTTTAGCAGTCCCACCGCCTTTCTTAACCTTGTTAAGCTTGCGATTTAAGTCCGCCACCAGAAGACGCATTTTGTCTTCGTTCTTGTTTGCTTGTATATCTGCTATTTTTGCCACGCCTCGAAGTTAAGCAAGAGGGGGACTTCGAGAGTACCTTTGCATCAATGACCTTTCTTTTTACCCTAAGACCAAATGAAGTTAGTTGAGAAGAATTTCCTGATTTACAAGCTCCTTAATTCTTCATTTACAGGACTATCAGTGGGAATATTATTCACTATCTACGAGCCGCTTGATCCCGAAATTTATTCTGTAGGGGGGATGGTGCTAGCAGGAGCAATGCTCATAATTGCCAAATTCTACGAAAGGTTACTGAACATTAAGAGCTTTTTTGCAATTTCATTGTTGGTTGAGTTTGTGATGCTATTAACCATAATCACGTTCCTTGTTTTAAAGTACAGTATTACTTCTGCTCTAATTATATATTGTGGATATCAGCTTACATTCATTTTTGGNGGGTACCTAGTAAGAGCAGAAACTCTTGTCGCACATAGAAAGGAATTACTGAGTAGTATTGATGTAAATAAGCAGGTTGGATACTTAGTAGGTTTAGGAGCATCGTTTTTGTTTTATAAAGCGTTGGATTTGGGCTTAGAGATTACAGATAAGAAGGTGCAAATTGACATACTTCATTACTTATTAATTCTATTGCAAAGTGCAATTCTTCTAATTGTATTTTTCAGTTTTAAAAAAGAGAGAGGACAGGGCTGAGGTGTGGTACCTTTGACTTGAAATTAGACCAAACAAAAAACAAAATGTCAGACGATAAGAAGGTGATTTTTTCCATGGTAAAGGTNTGCAAGGANACNCCAGCTGGAAAACAAGTTTTGAAGGATATCTACCTGTCGTTCTTCTACGGTGCTAAGATTGGTATCATAGGTGTGAACGGTTCGGGTAAATCAACGGTGATGAAAATTATTGCTGGGTTGGATGAGGCGTACAGGGGTGATGTGGTTTGGTCTGATGGTTACACAGTTGGATACCTACCTCAGGAGCCAGAATTGGATCCTAACAAAACAGTAAGGGAAATTGTTGAAGAGGGTACACAGGAGATAGTTGATACACTAGCAGAGTTTGAAGAGATTAATGCAAAATTCATGGAGGATGAGATCCTGAATAATCCAGATAAAATGGAGGCATTGATTGCCAGACAAGCTCAGGTTCAGGATAAGATAGACGCATTGGATGCTTGGGAACTTGATATAAAGCTCAACATTGCTATGGATGCATTGCGTTGCCCGCCAGATGACCAAAAAATATCTGAGCTCAGTGGAGGTGAAAGACGCAGAGTTGCTCTTTGTAGACTTTTGCTGAAGCAACCTGATGTTCTGTTATTAGACGAGCCGACTAACCACTTAGACGCTGAGAGTATAGATTGGCTTGAGCAGCACTTAGAGCAGTACAAGGGCACGGTGTTGTGCGTTACTCACGATCGTTACTTCTTAGATAACGTTGCTGGATGGATTCTAGAGCTAGATAGAGGTGAAGGCATTCCTTACGAGGGAAATTACCAGAGTTGGCTAGAGCAGAAGACAAAGAGATTAGCNCAAGAGGAAAAGCAAGAGTCNAAGCGCAAAAAAGAGCTAGATAGAGANNTNGAGTGGATTCGNACTAACCCTAAAGGTCGNAGAGCNAAAAANAAGGCTCGTATCTCTAATTATGAAACTATGCTTGCTGACGGTTCAAAGGAGAAGTCGACAAGACTTCAAATCCCAATTCCAAACGGCCCTCGCCTTGGAAACAAAGTGCTTGAAGTTGAAGGACTCCAGAAATCTTATGGAGAGAAGCTTTTAGTTGAGGATTTGACCTTTAAGCTGCCTCCAGCAGGAATTGTTGGGATTATCGGACCTAATGGAGCTGGTAAAACGACACTCTTTAAAATGATAATGGGAGAGGAGCAGCCTGATAAGGGATCGCTTGAATTAGGAGATACTGTTGAAGTTGGTTACGTAGACCAAACCCACAAAGACATAGATCCTGAACAAACTGTATGGGAAGTTGTTTCTGGAAAAAATGAGCATATTGAAATTGGGGGTCAGCTAGTTAATAGCCGTGCATATGTAAGTCGCTTTAATTTCAACGGCCCAGACCAACAGAAAAAATGTGGCGTGCTTTCAGGAGGTGAAAGAAATAGACTTCACTTAGCTATGACTCTTAAGACTGAAGCAAACGTTCTTCTTCTGGACGAGCCCACAAATGATATTGATGTGAATACGTTAAGAGCTCTTGAGGAAGGAATTATGTCTTTCGCTGGATGTGCTGTAGTAATCTCACACGATAGGTATTTCCTCGATAGAATTTGCACTCACATCCTTGCTTTCGAGGGTAATTCTTCAGCATACTGGTTCGAAGGAACTTATAGCGAATACGAAGAAAACAGAAAGAAGAGATTAGGAGACGAAGGCCCAAAGAGGATTAAATATCGCAAGCTGGTTCGCTAATGGTGGGCCGATTCGCACCATCGCCTTCAGGAAGGTTGCATTTTGGCTCTCTTGTAGCAGCAGTTGCTAGTTATTGCGATGCTCGTGCAAATGATGGGAAGTGGTTGGTTCGAATAGAAGATGTGGATGGTTCTAGGACTGTAGATGGCGCTGCTGATGATATCCTTAGAACACTTGAAGCGTTTGGCATGTATTGGGATGGAGATATTGTTTGGCAAAGCCAAAGGGAAGAGCATTATCAAAGCGTGATTGATGATCTTCTCAATCGTGATTTAGCTTTTGATTGTGGGTGTACTAGGCGCGATTTAGAAGGCCAAACCACATACCCAGGCACTTGTCGCTTTGGACTTCCAAAAGGAAAAGAAGCCAGGTCTGTCAGATTTAAAACCCCAAATGAGGATTTGATTTGGGATGATCTAATTCTAGGCCCTCAATTGTCAAAAGCAGGAAGCGAAACAGACTTTATTATCAAAAGAGCAGATGGGTACTATGCTTTTCACTTAGCTGTTGTATTGGACGATGCTGAAGCAGGTGTGACAAGGGTTGTTAGGGGAGAGGATTTGTTGGATTCCACTCCAGCGCACCTGCACCTTCAAAAGGTTTTGGGATTTGAAAGGCCTGAGTATGCTCACGTGCGTTTGGCCTTGAATAAGGAGGGGGCCAAACTCAGCAAAGCGAATAAGGCGACTCCAGTTGAAATTCATGATGCCCCAGCCCAAATTGCACTCGCGCTTGATTTTTTAAATCAACCAGCTGTAACAATGGATAATCCTAAAAAAATGCTCGCTGAAGCTGTTGCAAATTGGTCTCTATGAGTTTGCCCTTGGGTGAAACTGATTTACCTGGTCTTGTAGGTATCTCTTGTCGAGGTGCGTGTAAATCTCAGTAGTAGTGATTTGGGCATGGCCAAGCATTTTTTGTACTGCTCTTAAATCAGCACCATGCTCGACTAAATGCGTTGCAAAGCTGTGCCTAAAAGTATGAGGGCTTATATTCTTTTTTATGCCTGCAATTGTTGCTGCGTTTTTGAGTATTGTGAAAATCATTTGGCGAGTTAAGCCACGGCCATACCTCCCAAGGAATAAGGTATCCTCGTGACCCTCATTAATATTCAATTGAGACCTGTAGTGCTCAAGGTAGCTTGCAATTGCTTCGCAGGCTTGAGAACCAATGGGAACTACACGTTCTTTATTTCCCTTTCCAATAACACTGACTAAACTATCTATCATGTCTAAACGAGATATTTGAAGGTGAACAAGTTCGCTAACTCTTAAGCCACAGCTGTAAAGTACCTCAAGAATAGCTTTGTTTCTAACTCCTTCATTTTTACTCATATCAACTGACGAGATGATTTTTTCAATATCATCAACGGTTAGGACGTCTGGAAGCTTTCTGCTGAGTTTGGGTGTAGAAATAATCTCAAGAGGATCTGTGTCCATAAGCTTTTCAATCCTCATGTATTGGCAGAAACTTCTTATGCTACTTATTATCCTAGCCTGACTATTACTTGCTAAGCCCAAATCGTACATGTGTGAGATATATTTCTCAATATGTTTGGTCTTAAATGTATTGGGAACATTAATACTACATTCTCCCAATAGAAAATCTGCAAATTGGTTCACATCGCGCTCATATGCTTCGATAGAATTTTCACTCAACCCTTTTTCCAAGGCCAAATAATCAGAGTACCCTTTAAGCGTCGACTTCCAACTTGATTGCATGAAATTCAAATGATTTGATGTAAAAATAACACAAAATTTAATCCAATGTTGACGTTTCTAATAGAACCAACATACTAAGTTGTCACTTGATATTTATAGATCATTACTAAACTAAATTGAATTCCATTAAGCTTTAAAATACGATCCAAAACTATTTTTTTATTTATTCTTCATTACTTAATATTTATGTATCTTTGCACTCCAATTCTGAGAGATGAAAAAAGGAATACACCCAGAAAACTACCGCACAGTTGTGTTTAAGGATATGTCTAACGACTATGCTTTCTTAAGCAGATCAACNGCTAANACTAAGGAAACAATCAAGTGGGAAGANGGTAATGAATANCCTCTAATCAAGATTGAGGTAAGTTCTAAGTCACACCCATTCTACACTGGAAAGGCTCAGTTCGTTGATACTGCGGGTCGTATCGATAANTTCCGTCAGAAGTACGGTAAATTCCAGCAAAAAGCTGCTCCTACATCAGAATCAGAACCAGCAGATACAGCATCAGCTGCACAGGAAAATACAGAAAGCTCTGCAGAGTAATTTACCTCTAGCACTTAGTAATAAAAGCCCACTCAATTTGCGGGCTTTTTTACTGTCTAATTATTTCTATAATTACTTGCTAAGAGGAGAATGGCTTATAATTTCTAAGCCGTAACCAATATTTCCTGACTTTCTAGGAGTGTCAGTAAGGATGTTGATTTTTCTAATTCCTAAATCTCGTACAATTTGCGCTCCTATTCCATAATCCTTAGAATCAAAAGGATGGAATACTCCAGTGTCCTTTTTCTTCTTATGGTAATCATCATAAGCTTTTAGCTCTTCTGCAATTCCGCTACTCTGATGAAGCTTATTGATAAATATTATCGCACCCTTTCCTTCAGCTTCAATTTTTGCCATTGCTGCTTGAAGCTGAGGNCCCTTNCCTAAATCGCTAACTTGAAAAACNTCACCAATCATACTTGATGCATGTACCCTAACTGGAACTGCTTCTTCAATATTCCAATTGCCTTTTACTAAGGCCAAATGCTCTGTGTCATCTGTCAACTGCTTGTATGATATTGCATTAAATGGACCAAACTCAGTATTCAACTTTACTTCATAAGTGCGATCAATCAGTGTCTCATTTTCTAGTCTGTATGCAATAAGATCCGCGATTGAAACTAGCTTCATGTTGTGCTTATCTGCAATCTTCTTAAGCTCAGGCAGCCTAGCCATTGTTCCGTCTTCATTGAGAATCTCAACAATGACTCCAGCAGGCTCAAATCCTGCAAGTCTAGCAAAATCAATAGCAGCTTCAGTGTGTCCGTTCCTTCTNAGTACNCCTCCAGCCTTTGCTCTAAGTGGAAAAATATGCCCTGGCCTACCTAATTCTTCAGGTTTAGTGTTTGGGTCAATTAAAGCTTGAACTGTTTTAGATCTATCGCTGGTTGAAATACCAGTAGTACATCCATATCCAAGTAGGTCTACTGAAACTGTAAATGGTGTTTCGTAGGCTGCATTGTTTGTTTGTACCATCAATTCGAGGTCTAAAGCATCGCACCTGCTTTCTACAAGTGGAGCGCAAACTAGTCCTCTTCCATGAGTTGCCATGAAGTTTATGACATCNGGAGTNACATTNCTTGCAGCAGTTANGAANTCACCTTCGTTCTCTCTATCCTCATCGTCTACTACAATAATCACACCTCCATTGCGTATTTCTTCTATCGCTTCTGGAATAGAATCTAAAATTGACATGGTGCAAAAATACATTCATAAATTTGCACCATGATAAAACCTATAGTTGCTTTTGGAGANCCTGTGTTAAAAGNAGAGNCAGAAGAGNTAGAAAAGGNCTACCCTGNACTTNAAAANTTGATTTCAGANATGTGGGAAACNATGTATGAAGCTNAAGGAGTTGGNCTAGCTGCGCCNCAAATAGGTGAATCNATTAGAATGTTTGTCGCTGATGGTTCGCCTTTTGGANAAGGTGANGATGNAGATCCTGATTGCCTNGATTTCAAAAGAGTTATGATTAANCCTGTAATTTTTGAATNTTCTAAAGAAACGAGNNTNATGGAAGAAGGGTGTTTNTCAATTCCAGGTATTNGAGANGAGGTAGAAAGNCCNGTNAGTATTAAAATTGAATACTTNGATGAAAAGTGGGAGTTNGTTGAAGAGGANTTGTCAGGAATTGCAGCNAGAATTGTTCAGCANGAATACGANCANTTAGATGGAATTATGATTCCNGACNATATNACTTCTATTAAAAGAAGATTACTTCACGGAAAGTTGAGAGATATAGGNTTAGGTAAAGTNCCTGTTGNNTACAGNATGAGATTGCCAAAAGGNAAAGTNAGATGAGGTNGTTTGGGCTAATTNCAACAGCGATAATTCTTGNATCATGCTCAACAGAGGTTGAGGTAAAGANTGTCGANTGCAATCAACACANTGAGATTATTAAGTCAAAGGAGGCGGCGTTTGTTGAATTTGGTTACGATGCACAATTAATACAGGATTTGATAGTTTTATATGCTACTTATGCAAATTTTTGCAGAGAGGATAGTCTTACTCCAGAGTACTTGATGCGTAGAGCAGACTTACTTAGAGGAAGTGGAAAAATTCGCCAAGCCATTTCTCAATTTAAAGATGTACACGATAGTTACCCATCTTACCAAAACAAAATCACTTGTGCATTTATCGCAGCCTTTTTATATGAAACAGAGTTGAATGACAGGGAAATGGCAGAAAAGCTGTACCTTCAGATAATTGAATCTTACCCCGAGTCTCATGAAGCAAGTGTTGCAAGAGTTTCTTTACAACATCTTCATGAAACTTCAGACGAGTTGATATCTAGATTGAAGCAAAATGAATAAAGCAAAATGAATAAAGTAAAATACATACTCGTATATACTATTCCACTTGTAACAGTGGTGGCGTTTATGTACGATGGTATTTGGTCTTGGGCGACAGTCTTTTATGCTTTTGTAATTCTTCCATTTATCGATCATGTAATGAAAATTGATTCTTTGAATCTAACCAAAGAAGAATCTGAAGAAGCTTTAAATTCAAGGTATTACAACATTGCTCTATATGGGACAGTTCCCGTACAGATAGGTTTTGTGTTTTGGTTTATAGTTGGAGTAATGCCCAAAGAGATGTCATCAATTGACATGTTTGCAAAAACATTTTCAATGGGTGCAATGGGAAGTGTTCTTGCAATAAACAGTGCACATGAAATTGGCCATAGATTAGGGAAGGCAAACAAGCTTTTGTCTAAGCTCCTTTTAACATCAGTTTTATATGTACACTTTTTTGAAGAGCATAACTATGGTCATCATAAAAATGTAGGCACGTATGATGATCCAGCTACGGCAAGGAGAGGAGAGTGGTTGTACACGTTTGTTTTTAGATCAATGGTAATGGGATGGATTGAAGCGTGGAAGATTGAGAGAAATAGATTGAATAGAAAAGGAGGAAGTGCAATTAGTTTTAAAAATGAAGTTCTAGTTTGGCAGGTTATACAAATAGGAGTTGTTGCAGCCGTTTATCATTATTACGGATTACTGATTTTAGGATGCTTTGCTCTTGCTTCATTTTTCAGTGTCTTTATTCTTGAAGCTATAAATTACATAGAGCACTATGGATTGACTAGAGAAAAGGTGAGTGAGTATAGATATGAAAAAGTAAAACCAATCCATAGCTGGAATGCTGACAACCAAATCGGTAGAGCTGTACTATTTGAATTAACACGTCACTCCGACCATCACGAGAACCCATCTAAGCCATATCAGGTATTAGTATCTCCAGGAAACACTCCCCAGTTACCTACTGGATATCCTGGAATGATTTTGCTTTCACTTGTTCCTCCATTATTCTTTTCAATTATGCATAAAAGAATAGACGCTTACAATGGTTAATACAATTGTATAATTGGTGTAAAACCTTCTGGAAATAAGTTTCTTCACCCTTTCTGACAGTAGTATTATTGCCTAAAATTTTAAATACTACAATGTCAAATCGTTTTCGTTCAGGTGTTTTATTCGGAGAGGAAGTAAAAGCCGTTCTTGATGATGCAAAGAAGAGAGGTTATGCTCTTCCAGCTGTAAATGTTATTGGTTCATGTTCAATCAATGCTGTTCTAGAAACTGCTAGAGATTTGAATTCTCCTGTAATAATTCAATTTTCTAATGGTGGTGCTTCTTTTAATGCTGGCAAGGGATTAAACATGGATAATCAAGAACATACTGTTCTAGGTTCTGTTGCTGGAGCTCATCATGTTGACACTTTAGCAAAAGCATATGGAGTTCCTGTGATTCTTCATACAGATCACTGTGCGAGAAAGATTCTACCTTGGATAGATGGGTTGATTACTGCAAGTGAAGAACACTTTAAGTCTAATGGTCGACCTCTTTACAGCTCTCATATGATTGACTTAAGCGAGGATCCTGTTGAAGAGAATGTTGCTACTTGTAAGGAATATTTGAAGCGTTTGGCCCCTATGGGAATGTATCTAGAAATTGAATTAGGCGTTACTGGAGGTGAAGAAGATGGAGTTGATAACACAGACATTGATAGTTCAAGATTGTACACTCAACCTGAAGAGGTGAAGTATGCTTTTGATGAATTAAGCCAAATCAGTGATCAATTCACTGTTGCAGCTGCATTTGGAAATGTACACGGTGTATATAAGCCTGGAAACGTAGAACTTCGACCAATCATTCTTGATAATTGCCAGAAGTATATCAGCGAACAAAATGGCCTAGGTGATAAGCCAGTAGATTTTGTATTCCATGGAGGTAGTGGTTCTTCATTAGAAGAAATAAGAGAGGCAATTGGATATGGTGTTATTAAAATGAACATAGACACTGATATGCAATGGGCTTTCCTTTCTGGAGTTAGAGATTATGTTGAAGGAAAATCAGCATACTTACAATCTCAAATCGGCAATCCTGATGGTGATGATAAGCCAAACAAAAAATTCTACGATCCAAGAGTTTGGTTGAGGGAAGGTGAGCAAGCTTTAGTACAACGTTTAAAGCAGGCTTTTGAGGATCTAAATTGTGTAAATCGCAATGAATTGTAAATAATGAACTTAGCACGCGCAACCACTTATGTGTTATTGCGTCTTTTATAAGAATCGAACTTTAAAAATTATAATCATGAAGCAGTTTTTTCTCTTTTTAATTGCTGCGCTTACTACAGGAATAGCGTCGGCAAATTTTGTTGGTTTAGAGAGTGAGTTTATCACAGAATCTGAATACGGTACAGTATATCGAGTATACGCCACTTTTGATAACCCAACAGATGAGCTAGTTGCGATATACGCATTAGAAACTGCTCCAATTGAGGTTGCTTGTTCAACTTCTTTCTTCCAATCTACAGTTGGTTCGGCTTTGGGGTCAGAGATTAACCCAATGTTTTTCACTTTCTTTCCAGATCTTGAATTCGACAGCTGGTTTACTATTGGATCTGAAAATTCATATGGAACTTCAGATATTCAGCAAGTTGGAATGGATGATTACTTTTCCTCTTTTGAAGCAGGTGATGGATTTACTATTGACACCTTTGTTGGAGGGTCTTTTTTCCTAATCCCAAACATTTCAGATGATGCAGAAGCTGGTGATGATTTAAAAGTTCTAATAGGCCAATTCACAACTGACGGCGAAGTGTCTATGTGTTTAAACTTCCAATGGGATGATGCAGATGCTAATACCTTTAATGACGAAGGATATTGCATTACTTTCCCAGGTAGTGCATCAGTGCCTGGTTGTACAGACCCTGCAGCGAATAACTACGATCCAACCGCTACAGAAGATGATGGTACATGTGAGTACGACGATGAGTGTTCTGGTGCAGATCAGCTAATTCTAGCTACAAATTACAGCTACACACCAAGTGAGATTTCAGTTGGTGTTGGTGCGACAATAGCATGGTCTAACACGGGTGGTTTTCACGATGTAAATGGTGTCGTTAACTCGATTACTGACGCATCATTTAACAACCCAGAATCATTTTCATTAGCTGCTGTTAGTGGTAATGCAAATGGTGTGTGCATTGGTTCTTATACTTTCAATATTCCAGGTGTATACAATTACGATTGTTCTATTGGTAACCACGCAGCTAATGGTATGGTAGGAACAATTACTGTTGGAACTGGTGGTTGTACTGACCCAACAGCTTCTAACTATAATTCAAATGCTGACTATGACGACGGTACTTGTGAATCAATTGGAGGCGGTGGAAATGATTTAGTCCTAGGTCTTACATACGAAACGGTAGCAACAAACCCGCTAGGAGATGGTCAAAATACATATAGACTTTATGTTGAATTCACAACAAATGATGTTGAACTTGTTGCTGTTTACGGTACAGACACAGCTCCTTGGCAAATGACTTCTACGTCAGATAATGGATTCTACAATAATATGTTAGGTGGTGATTTTGGTGGAGCAATAAATCCAGTGTTCTTTCCTATGTTTCCAGAACTTGAATACGATAGTTGGTTTACTATTGGTGCAGAACCAGGAGAAGATGATGGTCTAAATAGTGCATTTGATGCTGCTTTGACTTCTTTGGATGACTTTAATATCGGTGAAGACTTTATTGTAAACACATTTATTGGAGGTTCAATATTTATTGTTCCAGGAGCAAATCTTCAAGGATTGCCAGTAAATAATAAGGTTTTAATAGGACAATTTACTACTTCAGGAATTATTGATGCTCTTGTAAATATTCAATATAGAAATTCTGCGCAAGAGTCAATTCAAGATGAAGGACTTACTCTCACTTTCCCTCAGGCAACACTTGGTTGTACTGATGATAGTGCCTGTAACTTCGATCCTGCTGCTGAACTTGATGATGGATCTTGTTTAGAAAACGACTTATGTGGAGAGTGTGGAGGTGATAATTCCACATGTCAGGGATGTACTGATCAGAATGCATGTAATTACGACCCTGATGCTTTAGTAAACGATGGATCTTGTTTAGAAAACGACTTATGTGGAGAGTGTGGAGGTGATAATTCTACATGTCAGGGCTGTATGGACGAAGCTGCATGTAATTTCGATCCACAAGCACAGTCTGATGATGGAAGCTGTGAATATCCTGAAGAATTTTATAATTGTGACGGTTGTATCAATGACGTTGATGAGGATGGAATATGTGATGAGTTAGAAGTGCTAGGTTGTACAAGTCCTGGTGCGGATAATTACAATTCAGATGCAACTGAAGATGATTTTTCATGTACTTACCTAGATGGTATGGTTCTAGGACTTTCTTATGAAGAAGTTGCAGCGGACCCTCTTGGTACAGGACAAGCTACATATAGACTCTATGTTAACTTCCCAAATGATGATGTTGAAGTAACAGCTATGTTCGGTACAGATACTGCGCCATGGGAGTTACTTTCTACAGCAGAAGGTGGATTTTATAATAACCCTCTGGGAGGAGATTTTGGTGGTTCGATTAATCCAACTTTCTTCCCAATGTTTCCTGACCTTGAATACGACAGTTGGTTTACAATTGGCGCAGAACCTGGAGACGACGACGGTCTTAATAGTGCATTTGATGCTGCTTTGACTTCTTTGGATGACTTTAATGCTGGCAATGACTTTGTTGTAAACACTTTTGTTGGAGGTTCAGTATTTGTTGTTCCCGGTGCAAATTCACAAGGAGTACCGGTAAATGGAAAAGTTCTTTTAGGTCAATTCACAACATCGGGGGTTGTTACAGCTCTAATCAATGTACAGTTTAGAGATGTTAATCAAATTTCATATCAAGCTGAAGGTATGACAATTACATTCCCCGCTCCCGGAGTTGGATGTATAGATGAAGAAGCTTGTAACTATGACCCTGATGCAGTTCTTGATGCTGGCTGTGTATATCCAGAAGAGTTCTATAATTGTGATGGATGTATAAATGATACTGATGGTGATGGAGTATGTGATGAGTTAGAAGTTGAAGGTTGTACTGATGCTATGGCATGTAACTATAATTTAGATGCAACAGATGATGATGGATCTTGTTTACAGAATGACCTATGTGGTGTGTGTGGTGGTGATAACAGCAGCTGTTCAGGTTGTACTGATTCACTAGCTTGTAACTACGATGATTCTGCTACACTAGATGATGGAACATGTGAATACCCAGCTATGTACTA
>PBEE01000033.1:0-22558 GCA_002717605.1 Crocinitomicaceae bacterium
ATTCGAAATCTAACCCTTGAGATTTCAGTGATTTTTTTGCTGCTATTGCATAGAAAGTCATGTATCCAAAACAAATTAACCCTATAGTAAAAGAGTTCTGTATTCCGATCCATTCAATGTCAGCTAATTTACCTTGAATAGGAGGGATGATAGCACCTCCAAGAATCATCATAACAAGGAATCCTGCACCTTGACTTTGGTATTTTCCTAGTCCTGCACAAGCTAAAGAGAAAATACAAGGCCACATAATTGAACACGCTAGCCCCCCACTAAGTAGAGCATAAACGGCTATAAGTCCAGAAGTGTTTAAAGCTATAAGTGTTGAAATAACACCTAGGCCACCAAAGACACTTAGTGTTAACGAAGGCTTGTCCTTAGTCGCTAAGAATGCAGCAATTTGTATAAGTATACAAATGAAGTACCACTTAAGTACACTTACATCATATCCAGCAAGTGAAGTAGCTCCCATGATAATTCCAAAAGCTACAAATGGTACAATAAATTTTAGGATTATTTTTTTCTGATCATCTAATGGGAACACATTCACGGAACCGACCCAACGACCAATCATTAGTGACCCCCAAAACATGGCAATAAATGGAGCTATTTCAGAAGCCTTATAACCACCAAATTGATCTTGTTTTAATAATTCTCCTAGATTACTTCCTATAGCTACTTCTACTCCTACGTATAGGAAAATAGCAAGCATACCCAACGACAACTGAGGGTATTGCATCGCACCCCATCCTTTGCTATTTTTTTTGGCAAAAATGAATGAGGCGGATATAATAACAACGACTGATACTAATCCAAGAAGTAACCATATCATTCTTTGCATTTCTATATCTGCAGTGACTTTTGTATCTCCTCGGTAACTATTAAAAACAGGAAGGAAACATCCGATTAAAATAGCAGTCATGATTAGGAGGCTGTTTAATGCCTTATTTGCCTTTTCAGGCACCTCTTNATTAATTCCNGCTGGAACTTTNTGATTTGACTTAAGTATAAATGCGACGATTANAAATAATGANCCNACNCCAGTATANANTATCATAACNTTNGANANGCTNANNCTTTTAATCATATCGTCNCTAATNGCAGNTGCTGATCCAAAAAGTGCTAGNGCAATAATAATGGGNCCTAGNGTAGTTCCAAGNCTATTAATTGCTCCNCCNAGATTTATTCTATTGCTTCCNGTTTTNGGGTCGCCTAGNGCAATCATAAAAGGNTTNGCNGCTGTTTGTTGTAGNGAAAANCCAAGTGCNACGACAAACAATCCCAANAGCATTCCAAAGAATGTNTTNATGTATACAGAAACAATCATNGCTNCAGCTCCTAATGCTGAAAATATNAGTCCGTANATAATACTCCTTTTNTANCCCCAACGNCCTACTATNTCNTATCCNTTTTGTGAGCCAANAGCAAACAAACCAAGNGCACCNACNAAATAAGCTAGATAGAANGCGAAATCTATAAGTTGAGATTGNAATTGGTCAAGAGAAAAGTANTTTTTACAAAATGGAATNAAAATACTATTTCCNGCTGCTATNAATCCCCAAAANAAGAAGACTGTNGTAAGTGTNGTNANTGCACTNTAGTTGGTTTTNTTTTCTTNAATCATTTTNTTTAGTTNNNGGAAGNTGTTTGTCAATAAGCATAATCATNGAGGCCATTGCNGCTGCCCCAAGTTCTAATTCTCGTTTGTGNACGTTTTCAAATATNTCNTTTTCTGTATGGTGAAAATCAAAATATCTTTGACCGTCTGGAACTAAACCTACCATAAATGGTCGATGTTCTAATTTTTTAAGCGGACCGATATCTACTCCCGCCCAACCTCTTTTGAAGTGATAGAGATTATAAGGTTCGAATAATTTTCCCCAGCTCTTGAATAGATTATAATACTCGTCAGAAGCATCAAGATTGAACCCTCTGGGGCTAAACCCTCCAGCATCAGATTCCATTGCTGCAACGTATATCTTATCACCATTTTTCACTTCTTCTGCAGCAATCTCTGCATACTTCTTTCCACCTCTGTTTCCATTCTCCTCATTGATAAACAGAACAAAACGAAGTGTTCTTTTTGGTTTGTAGTCAATTGCCTTCAATAATCTCAAAGTCTCAATTGTATGAACAATACCAGCACCATCATCATGAGCCCCTTCTCCAATATCCCAAGAGTCTAAATGGCCTCCTAGCGTAATGATCTCATCGGGATATTCAATACCTATCCATTCTCCAACTACATTTCCTTGTTTAACGTCGTGATATTTACGACAGTTCATCGTAAACTCAACTTCTAGGTGTGGGTCTTCCTTACAGAATTGAGCTAACATTCTTGCATCAACTGTGGAAATTGCTGCAGCGGGTATTCTTGGAACTCCCTTTTCGTAACTCATTGCTCCAGTGTGTGGTACGGTGTCTAAGCTATGAGTTAGAGATCTAACTAATACTCCAACTGCACCTGCTTTTGCAGCTTCTATTGCTCCGTAGGTTCTTTGGTCATTTGCACCTCCATAAGCAGCTCCGGTGTTTATTAAAAGTGGGTCCATAGCTCTATTAAACAAGACTATCTTACCCTTGATGTCGTCCCTACCTTTTAATTCGTCAAGGTGTTTAACAACAACAACTTTTGCTTTTAAAGGTTTGTCTTTAGGCGTTTGTACTGAGCCACCAAGAGCTGTGATGTGAAGAGACTCCTTTTTTCCTCCGCTTAAAATAACCCTAGCATTTGCAACATCATTTCTACTCCAACTTGGAACGGTAACAGGCATTACAAATACATTGTCAGCTTCATACTTTTTCAATAAGTCAGCGCCCCAAACCATTGCTTGGGATGCTTGATACGATCCACTTAGCCTGTGGCCTATTCCTTTTGTAAGAGTACGTAAATTCTCATAGATATCACCATTTGTAAGTACCTCGTCATAGATGCTGCGTATTGTAACGCTATCCTCTTTGAATGTTGAGGATTGAGAAAAACTAGTTGAAACAAAGAGAAAATTAACTGCTAATAGAAAAGTTGCTTTGAGCAAATCGCATAGAAGTTGATTCATGCCATTAAGGTAGTATTTTTAGCCTATGACAACAACAAATTTCTCAATTGACCTTAGAAGCGATACTGTAACCAAGCCAACAAATGCTATGAGGGATGCTATGCATAAAGCCCAAACCGGAGATGACGTTTTCCAGGAAGATCCAGAGATAAATGAGCTTCAAGAAAGATGTGCTGGGATATTTGGGATGGAGGCAGGTCTTTTTTGCCCTTCAGGAACTATGACAAATCAAATAGCCATTTCTGTCCATACTTCAAAGGGTGATGAAGTTATTTGTGATAAACTATCGCATGTATACAATTACGAGGGAGGCGGAATTGCAAGGTTGGCAGGAGCTTCTGTAAAATTGATGAATGGTGATAGAGGAAGATTTACTTCTGAAGATGTTTTGGAGGCGATAAATCCTGACGATAGCCATTATGCAAACACTTCTCTAGTATGTCTTGAAGACACTTGTAATAAAGGNGGAGGTGCGGTTTGGGATTTAGCCCAAATCAAATCAGTGTCATCTGCAGCAAGACATAATGGATTAGCAGTTCATCTTGACGGAGCTAGACTTTGGAATGCTTTAGTTGCTAGGGGCATCCAAAACGACACCAAAGCGTGCTCAGAATACGGTTCTCAATTTGATAGCATTTCACTTTGCCTTTCTAAGGGTTTGGGTTGTCCAGTTGGATCAGTTCTCATTGGTTCAAAAGAATTCATTTCAAAAGCTCACAGGCAGAGAAAGGTTTTTGGAGGTGGAATGAGGCAGGCAGGAGTGATTGCCGCAGCTGGGATTTACGCATTAGATAATCATATAGACAGGTTGTTTGATGACAATAAAAATGCCAAGGTCCTTGGAGAAGCAGCCTTGAATTATCCAGGCGTGAAATCCTACTCAAGTATTGATACTAATATTGTTATCCTTCATCTTGAAGAGGGCGTAGACTCAGCTGAGCTGGTTGAAAAATGGGGTGAGTTGGGAATCCATTGCTTTCCTTTTTCTAAATCGAGCATAAGATTTGTGACTCATTTAGACTTGACTCAAGCCCAAATCTCTCAAGCTTGTGATTTATTATGCAAGAAATAAAAGTTGGCGATAGGGTTAAATTCCTCAATAATGTGGGGGAGGGTGTAGTGCTCGAAATAAAAGGCGACATTTTCGTTGTCGAAGATGAGGATGGATTTGATCGAGAGTATAAATCAAATGACTTGATTAATGTTGGCGCCGCAGATGAAGAAAGGGAGATGTATGGTAATAAGCTTCCTGATTTAAGCGAGNTATTAGCAAGGGATATTAGCGAAGAAAGGCAGAAAAAGATTCAAGAAGATTTCGAATTGAAATACGCTAATGCTAGAGCAACCAACCAAAAGAAGAGGGGTGAGTACATGGAGGTCGATTTGCATTTTCACGAATTAGTTAAGGATATGTCTGGTCTAAAGGATAGAACTAAACTAGACATACAGCTAAATCACTTCGAAAGGATGATGAAAATCGCTACTGAACAAAGAATACGCAGAGTAGTATTCATCCACGGAGTTGGCCAAGGCGTACTTAGACATCAAATAAGATCAAGATTAGATATGTACTACCCAAATTNTACTGTGAGGGATGCAAATCCTAGAGAGTACGGTTATGGGGCAACTGAGGTGTTTTTAGGTCAATCTTCTTTTTGATTCATGCGTCCCTCGTAGTACTCTTTTGCAATTTGCTTTAAATCCCTACCAGGTACATTTATCATGATTTTATCCAGCGCAATTGCAAAATCCTCATCCATTCCCCACTCGACTATCCTAAATTTCATTCCCTCTTCGTCTATCCCCANCACAACCCAGTCTTCATTGTATTNAGNGCCAAANACTTGAANTCTTTTGGGTTGATTTGAAGCCCAAACTCTAACCGCACGTTTTATCACCTCACGCTCTGATTTCTTAAAATCACCCTTCTTACCTACCCAAAGCGTAGTAAGATCAGTATTTTCCTCGCTCATAATCGATGTGCCACCCTTGCACTCAACACCTAATATTTCAAGTTGAGGACAATCCTTCAATATTTCATATCCAGTTGAAGCAAGACTATCGTTATAATACCCAATTGCAGCCATTAAATCGTTGTTAAGCTGTGTGCCTTGGTTAATGCCAGGAACGATTGTTACGATTGGATCAATAGGAGAGGCGCGATAGAATAATGAGGATGACCTATTCATATCGTCTTGCCAAATTGATGCCGAATCACCTTTGGTAAATCTGATTATTCCAGTTCGTGTTTTACCTCTTTCCTCAACAGTAAACTTCACCCATTGCTTGAGGATTAAATCTCCTTCTCCTAAAGGTGACCTTGTGAGATTTGCTAATTCAGTGCTTAACTCTCTTAATCTGTCATTTTTTGTTGAATCTGTCTGAGCCCAAACCCCAACACTAATCAACCATAAAAGTAATCCGATTATGGGCCTCATTTCCTTCTTTGATTCTTTGGCCTTGGATCGTTGTAGGGCTTTCTGTCCTTTCTGTTGCCTTCATTTTTAACGTCGACAAATGAATTCATAGTCCACTTTCCCCCATCCCAAGTGTATTCGTCATATTCAAGAGTAGGCCCGTAAAATGCGGTTTGACCTTTTAAAGAAGGGTCATTTGGAGCTAATCTGTCAAGAATAATTCTATCCTCTTTTTCCTCGTACTTAAGAGTTACTTGAATAATGTCTCCATATTCAAGAACATGCCTTTTTTTCAATCCGTTCTCTCTCTCAATACAAGGAACTCCAATTCTAAGTCTTCCATTGTTTATAGTCATTGTCTCAATGACTTTCCTAGTAACTAGTCCATTAGCTCCATCCCAACCAAGCATAGTATATACAGGAGTTTTATCATCGTATTTAAGGATCATTGAATAGTAAAGCGCACCCGTCCAAGAGCTTGGCTTATAGCTCCTCTCGTCGTCTATAATGTCATCTTTCTTACTGTGTTCCAACTCAANCCAACCCCAACCCAAGTCNCTTTTGTCATTATTNAAAATTACAAAACCGCCATANGNCTGCTCCCTCGCAACNNTCTCCACATTCCATGTNAGNANNATNGCCCAATCCTTATTTGAACCAGCTGACGCAGCACCAAAAGGCCAATCCCCAATTAAAGCCATTACATCCTCTTTGGTATCACATCCGCTAAGGTTTGTCCTCATTTCTTGTGCTAAATCAAGGTGTGCGATAAGTCGCTCTTGATCAGTTGACGCAAGTTTAAGAGCATCTATAGCTGTGGTTTGGGCTTGAGTAAAAGTTACAGATACTAAAAAGCAAAAAACTAGGAAAATTCTCATAGTATCTGTACGTAAACTCACAACTCTAAATTGCAATTAGAGGTGCATGAAGTCCTTCTTTGCCAAAAGGACGTCCTCTGTTTCTACATTATCATCGTCAGGCACACAGCAGTCTACGGGACAAACTGCAGCGCATTGTGGCTCTTCGTGGAATCCAACGCACTCAGTACATTTTTCAGGAACAATAAAGTAAAGCTCCGGATTAATAGGTTCGTTTTCAACGTCAGCATTAATAGACCCAGCTGTTGGGTGATCTAATTGGCCAACAATTCCTGTTCCATCGGAAAATTTCCATTTAGCTGCACCCTCGTAAATGGCAGTGTTGGGGCATTCTGGTTCGCACGCTCCACAGTTTATACAGTCTTCGGTAATTATGATTGCCATATTTTTGCCCTTCTAAATTTGACTTCGCAAAAGTAAAGTGAATAATCTGCAACATACACTAGTTGAACTAGGAAAATGGTTTAATGAGGAAGCAATTCTCAATGAAGATTTGTTGAAATCTGCTGAAGCCCATAACGGATGGTTCACAAAGGACAGCGTTGCTACAGCAATGAAAAATCATGCTTCGATGTTGAGTTCAGACTCTGTTTCAGCATGGTTTGCTGAAAATGGAATTAATGATTCATCTCTAGAATCAAATGGAAAAACATTAGGCTTAATTACTGCAGGAAACCTACCACTTGTTGGATGGCACGATATATTATGCGGATTAGTATGTGGTTTTAGTATTTCTGTAAAGGCTAGTAGAGATGACCAGATACTTCCAAAAGAAGTTGTGTCTAAACTCGAAGAAATTGCTCCTGAATTAAAAGGCCGAATCACATTTGTTGAAGGCAAGCTAGGAGAGGTAGATGCTTTAATTGCAACGGGAAATGCTAATACTACTAGATACTTTGAGTCATACTTCAGTCATATTCCTCATATTTTTAGGTCGCAACGAACTGGAGTAGCTGTTTTGGATGGTAACGAAAGTGATGAAGATTTAAGTAAGCTTGGTGATGATATGTTCACTCACTTTGGTCTCGGCTGTAGAAGTACTACAAAGATTTTCTTACCAGAAGGGTTTGACTTAGATAGATGCTTTACCCAATGGGTGAAGTGGGGAGAAATTGGCAATCACAATAAGTACGCTAACAACTACGACTACCACAAAGCAATTTGGCTTTTAAACGGTGAAGACCTTATAGAAAACGGATTCCTTTTAGTGAAGAAGGATGCAGGATGGGTTAGCCCTGTCGGGACAATATTTGTTGAGTTTTATAAAGACTTAGATTTGATAACTACAAGAATTGCAGATTATGCTGAAGGTATTCAAGTAGTAACAGCAAGAAAGGGGTGGGGTGAATTTGAGAATATTTTAAATAGCAAATCGTCAGAATTACCCATTTACGAATTTGGCCAAGCTCAATGCCCACAAGTTGATGATTATGCTGATGGAGTTAACACAATAAAATTTCTTCAAGGAATTGATTAGTATCTTAGCGAAATGCAAAAATTGAAACTCAGTAATTTAATGATAGTTATTGCTTTAGCAATGGCAATTACATTTGTGTTTTCTAGGTGTTCTACCGATGTTGATCTTAATGCTCCTTATATGAGTCAACCAATAGTTTTTGGCTTATTAGATGCTGAACAGGATACGCAATGGGTAAAGATAAATAGGACTTGGCTAGGTGACGGTGATCAAAACGTTTATGCTCAAGTCCAGGATTCATCTGAGTATGAAAGTCATAGAGTTCAAGCTTCCATTTACAGTGAGAATGGTGTTGAATTTGAACTGATAGAAACATTGCTTGATAATAAGGATGATGGGTCATTTTGGGGCCCTGAGTATAAGGCTTACTATGCCTTAACTCCAGAAGGAAAACGATTGGAGACAGATTCTTTGTACACACTTGAAGTTCTTATTGACGATACATTAAAGGTTTCATCGACAACAGATTTGATACACACTGGAGTAGGAAATATTACTCAACCTCCACTTGGAGATATACCCATGAGTTTTGCAAATGTTGGACCTTCTCAAGTAACATATCCTGATTACACTTTCAAATGGTACACAACAGAGGGTGCTTCTAGGTATGATGCGGTATTGTCCGTCCATTACAAAGAGATTTATTGGGTCGATGAAGATCTGACTATAAAAGAAGATAGTGCATACAAAACTTTAGAGATCCCAATTGGCACAATGGAGCCAAACAACAATGAAGGGGGTGATCAAATAACAAAGGTTTTTTCAGGAAGTTCATTTTATTCATTCCTTTCGTCTAGTCTAGAGAAAAATCCAAGAATCACCCGAGTTCTTGGTGAGTGGGATGAGGAAGAACAAAGAGTATTTGCTTTTGATTTTGAGCTAATGATTGCTAATGAAGATTTAGCTATTTACCTTGATGTTAATGCTCCAACAACAAATATTCTGCAGGAGAGACCAAATTATAATAATATTGATGGTGGTTTAGGCCTTTGGGCTTCAAGATCTATTCAAGGAGTTTATAATTTGGGATATACAACAGATACAATTGAGCATTTGCAAGAAGGTGATGAGACTGCAGAACTCAATTTTTGCTCTCCAAATCCCTTCTNAGATTACTACTGTAATTAATTTTATTTTATCACGAAAAGCAAAGGTCGTGAAATTAAACCGTTAGAGCTTCTTTTTTGAATTAATAAGTATGCTCCTGACTTAAAGTTGTCAGTATTTAGAATCGGACCTTGACCAGTTTGACAGATTTGGCCTGCAGCATTTCTAACCTCCCAAGTCGAATTAGCATCAAATCCTTGAACAGTAATATTTGAACCTGTGCTTGCAGGGTTAGGGAAAATATTCACTCTGTGCTGAAGATCTTCTTTAACGCTTTCTGTGTTTGAATTAGGAGTACCTTGGTAGCGAACTCTAAATGGAACTCCAAAAGCTGTTTGAACTTCTAAGAAGGGTAGTCCGCCATCACCTAGCCATTGATATATAGTAAGCTCGTAATCGAATGACATTTCTTCCATTCCATCCGGAGTTATTACGTCTGAACTTTCAATTGTAGTAGCAAGTCTAATTACTTCGTGAGAATCACCATTTGGTAGGTTTAATGTTCCCCAGCCATCAACAGAGCCAGTTCTTGTGCCTGAAGAATTATAAGAAAATATGGTTGGTATATTGACAGTGAATTCGTACGAAGAGTTTATGATGTCTCCATAATTTAATGGAATTGGGTGAATCTCATCAATATCATCAAATGGAACTGAAATACCNTCTTCACCGATTGAAATTCCAGTTATATTATAGCTACTACCATTAGTTTGATAATAGTTATAAAAACCACCTGCTTCAATAGGTAAATCAATTTTCATTTCACTTATGTCTGGAAAATCTCCAGGTCCGAAGATGTCACTGTCATAGAAATATATTTGAGCAAGAATTGGAGCTTCATCAATATTTCCAATTGAAATTGAAATCTCAGATAATGATCCTAAATCACTAAAATCCCATATAAATCCAGCTCCAGTCGAAGCATAATCTTGCAAAGGATCAGGATTAGATTCTTGAAGAATATAAGTGGTTCCGCCTTGGGGTAAGTCGTTAGAATTAATGGTTATTTGTGCCCAAGAGCAAATTGTAAAAAAGAGAAAAGAATATAGTGAAACGGTAGCTTTTATAAGAGATATTTTCATTTGAATGTATTGGAGTTTGATTATGACTCTGAAAGTTAATCTTTTTATTGCTATCGTTTAAACAAATCCCATATCCTTTCAAAAATCTCTGCTGATTAAAGATACTAAACCTTGCTTGATAGTTTTATTCCATAAATAGAGTTCGCAAATTATCATTTTAAATTATCAAGGTTTGTGAATTTTATTTGGACTGAATTTATTACGAAATACCACACATTGATTTTAAGAGATATCCAACTTGCATCAGTTATAAAACAACTGCATTGAATTGAGTCGAATGAAAGCATTCTTGACAGTATCTTAAATAATACTTTTTTTAAAATTAAATTAACGCTATACTCCTAATAAAAGTGGTTTAATGTCTTCAAGGTAATTGTCTCAGCATATATGGAAATTTCAACAATATCAATAATAACATTACTCCAGCATGAATATTTAGAATAGATCTAGTTAATATTTTTTGGACCCTTTGTATAGTATTTGAAGGTTACCCAGAGAAGGTAGTTGTACTTTTGTCTTCTAAAATTTTATTGAATTGGAAATACCTCACCATATAGTTTTGGCCATAGAGTCTTCTTGTGATGACACAGGAGTAGCTGTTCTTCGAGGAAATGAGGTGTTGAGTAATCTTGTTGCAAATCAAATGGTGCACTCAAGGTTTGGTGGGGTAGTACCAGAATTGGCTTCAAGAGCTCATCAAAGCAATATTATACCAACAGTGACCCTTGCTCTTGGAGATGCAGGTGTCAATCCAGAAGATATTGATGCTGTTGCGTATACAAACGGTCCTGGACTTAATGGTTCTCTTTTGGTTGGAGCATCTTTTGCTAAATCTTGGGCTTGGGCAAATGGTATACCTTCGATTCCAATCCATCATATGAGAGCTCATATTTTAGCTCACTTCATTAGAGATACAGAATCTCCATCTTTCCCATTTTTGTGCCTAACTGTATCAGGAGGTCATACTCAAATTGTAAGAGTTGATTCTCCCTCAGAAATGGTTGTCATAGGCAACACTCTTGACGATGCTGCAGGAGAAGCTTTTGACAAGGTGGCTAAACTAATTGGTTTGCCATATCCAGGTGGTCCTCTAATTGATAAATATTCAAAACTTGGATGTTGTAATAGATTTATTTTCAGTCATTCTAAGGTAGATGGATTAAACTATAGCTTTAGTGGATTTAAAACTCAAGTTTTAAGATTTCTTCAAAAAACATTATCTGAAAACAAGGATTTTTTTAGTACAGGAAATGAACAAAATTTATACGATTTTTGTTCTTCAGTTCAGCATACAATTATTGCTATGTTGATGGATAAATTAATTCAAGCTTCATCTAAAACAGGTATAAATAGCATTGCAATTGCAGGTGGTGTAAGTGCGAATTCTGGATTAAGAAATGCACTAGAAAAACTGGCTCATAGTGATGGTTGGAAAATTTTTGTTCCACCTATTAGATACTGCACTGATAATGCTGCAATGGTTGGTATGGCAGGAGTTTTTGATTTTGCAAATAAAAAATTCGGGAAATTATCTGATGTCCCAAGTCCAAGGCTTCCAGATCTTTGCCAATCTGTGGAATAATTTTACCAAAATATTCTATTGATTATCTCTTGATATTGCTTCTTATTTATAAAATAAACAGCCAAGTCGAGTATGTTTCTAATTTTCGTCTTGAAAATAAGAAATATTTGCAATCTTAATCTTCGTCGTTGAACGAATGCCTTAGCTCAGTTTTTAATCTTCTAGTGTATTCTTCCTGAAGCCAAGTTCTGTAGTTGTCTGTAGTTTTAGCCATACACTTAGAATATTGTTTAACTCTAAAATTAATGTCATCACCTAATTGATCAATTAATTCGACAGCATCCCAATAATCAGTTGCTGCATATTTGATGATCATTTTATGCTGTTCAAGGCTTAAATCAACAGCTTTTTTTGGTCTTTCGGCTTGCTTCATCACCTCATTGTAGACCTTCATCATATCAAATTCAACTTCTGGCCCTCCCTTGAATTTTTTAGCAAGATCTTCAGGCATTTGGTAGACGAATTCGTTTTCAATTTCCTCATCAGAATAAAGCCCGTCTATAAAAGCCTGTGGAGCTCTAAATATATCCTGCCAATTGATATGTGCGTCCCAAAGCCCAAACCTTCTGGCATTATTTCCCAAATCAATTACGTTGAATTCAGGCTTATTTTTAAGGAATCTTGATCCACGGCCAATCATCTGATGGTAGAGAGTAAGAGATTTAGTAGCTCTGTTTAGAATAATAGTTTGGACTGTTGGCTCATCAAAACCAGTTGTCAGGATACTAACTGAAGAAAGAATAGCATCAGGCTTTTTGTGGAACCACTCTAAAATCTCAGCTCTTTCTTTTTCACTATGAGTATTGTCGAGGTGTTTGCACTCGTAACCCTCTTCTTCAAACATTGCTTGAACTTGCTTGGAAGTATTAATACCGTTATTGAAGATTAGAGTTTTTGTTCCCTTAGCCTTTTCTTCATATGCATAGAGAAGCTTTTCTTGCATTAAGTAATTTCCATAAAGTCTTTCAGAAGAACTAACAGTGTAGTCTCCGTTAATCCCAACTTTAAGAGCTTTGAGGTTAACGTCATAATTATATGTATGAGCTCTTGCTAGGTAATTTTGATCAACAAGAGAAGAGATGCTCTCTCCCACAATAAGCTCATTGTAGTTATCGTGTAGTGGAAGTTTAATGTTTGAGCTCAATGGAGTCGCTGTAACGCCTAAAAGAGCTTGTTCATTGAAGTGCTTAAAGAGCTTTCTGAAACTATTGTAGTGTGCCTCGTCGACAATAACTAAACCTAAATTCTCAAACTCCATTGCCTCCTCATTGATACGATTATTAAGTGTTTCAACCATGGCAACATAACACCAATGATCTTCTCCATCGTCAAGGTCTTTAACCTTTGCATTAATCACCTTGTTTGGTACGCCAATTTCAGTGAGCATGCTAGAGGTTTGGCTTAAGAGCTCAATTCTGTGAGTTAGGATTAGGACTTTTTTTCCCTTTGCTAGAATGAATCTCTTTGTCAATTCAGAAAAAATCACAGTCTTACCACCTCCTGTTGGAAGCTGGAACAATAGATTGTAATTGTCTCTATTGTTATTGAAAGTGACTAGAATTTGATCAATTGCAGTCTTTTGATACCCGTATAACTCCTTACCTATACTGCACTCTAGATTTGATCTGAATTTAGGATCCATGAACGAATTGGTAGTTGTATTCAATTTGAATGGGAAAGCGCAAAAATACCTTGTACTTTGCTTACTAGGAAATTATAGCCCATCGATTATTAAGTTTTAATGAAGAGTTTATTTGAAAATATAGATTTCGAACCACCTGAATCACTAAAAATCAAATCTTTAGCTTCTTTGGTAGAGAATCTCCCAAAATCTTCAAAATGGATGAAAATCTTGGGATCGTTTTCTGAAACTGAGGATTTTTCGAGATTAGAGGATTTTTTAATTTCTGAATATTCGTCTAATTACTGTTTTCCCAAACCTGATCAAATCTTTAGGTCCTTGCAGTTAACACCATTTGAAAATGTTAGGGTAGTAATACTAGGTCAAGATCCATATCACGGTATGGGGCAGGCAGATGGTTTGGCCTTTTCAGTCCCAAATGGAGTTAAGACTCCTCCTTCATTAAGAAATATTATCGTTGAGATGGGTAATGATATTGGTGGGGAGTTAAGGTCAACAGATCTAAGCAGTTTGAGTGCTCAAGGAATATTACTTCTCAACACATGTCTGACAGTTAGAAATTCAGCTCCAGGTTCGCATAGGGGAAAAGGATGGGAAACATTAATCAATTCGATACTAACAGAGCTTAATAATGGGCGTAATAGAATTTGCTTTGTTTTATGGGGCAAGGATGCAGAGATTCTAGGAGGTAAGCTAGATGCACAAAAGCATAAAGTCTTTAAATCTGCGCATCCAAGTCCACTTTCTGCTCATAGAGGATTCTTTGGATCTAAGCCATTTTCCAATGTTAATAAGGCGCTTATAGAACTTGGTTTTGATGAAATTAATTGGTTGATGTAGTCTTAACTTTGGGCATGATGAGTAAACCCTCAATTCCAAAAGGTACTAGAGATTATGGCCCAAAAGCTATGGCCAGAAGACAGTGGATTTTTTCAATCATTAAAGATGTGTTTGAAAAGCATGGTTTTCTTCCAGTTAACACGCCTTCATTTGAAAATCTTCAAACTCTAACTGGAAAGTACGGAGAAGAAGGTGATAAGCTGATTTTTAGGATTCTAAATAACGGTGATTACTTAGCTAAAGCAAATTTAGATGCGTTTGAAGCTAAAGATAGTAAGGCTTTAATTCCGTCGATTAGTAAGAAAGCTCTTAGGTATGATCTTACAGTTCCTTTTGCTCGCTTTGTCGTAATGAACAGAAATGATTTGATCTTCCCATTTAGAAGATATCAAATTCAACCTGTTTGGAGGGGTGATAGACCAGGTAAGGGTAGATATCAAGAATTCACTCAATGTGATGCGGATATTATTGGTTCTACAAGCACACTTTGTGAATTAGATCTAATCCAGGTTTTTAATGAAGCTCTAACCAATTTAGGTCTTCCAAATTTCACTATCCATTTAAACGACAGGAGGATTTTATCTGCATTAGCATCTTCATTGGATGTAGATTATTCAATGCTTAAAGATTTTACCATAGCAATCGATAAGTACGACAAAGTAGGGGTTGATGGAGTGATTGAAGATTTAGATGCGAGAGGATTTAGCGATAAGGTAAAATCTGGTGTAAAATCTATATTTGAAGCAAACCAAGCAGAATCAAATTCTGCTGTACTTAATGAGATCAAATCAATTATTGAAGATAGCGAAGAGGGAACATCAGGCTTAAAAAATGTTGAGACTCTTTTAAACAGATCTAACACATTAGGTATTAATGAGCCAAACTTGAAGTTTGATGCAATGTTAGCCAGGGGTTTGGACTACTATACTGGTGCGATTTTCGAAGTCAGAGTTAAGGATGCTCCTGTGGGAAGTATTTGCGGAGGAGGCAGATACGATGATCTGACAGGAATTTTTGGATGGAAGGGTATGAGTGGAGTTGGGATTAGTTTTGGGGCAGATAGAATTGAAGATGTGTTAGAGCACTTTGAACTATTTCCCGAATTCTTAGATAAAAGTACTGATGTGCTAATCGCCAATATGGGAGAAGAGGAATTAGATTTAGAATTAAAAATTTCTTCCCAATTGAGGTCCAAGGGCTATGCAGTTGAAATTTACCCTGATTCCACAAAGCTTAAAAAGCAGATGAAATACGCAGATGATAAAAACATTCCATATGTTGTTATCATTGGAGAAGAAGAGAGGAGTAGCAATAAACTCACACTAAAAAATATGAAAGATGGAGACCAAAAATTAGTTAAACAATCAGATTTAGCTTTACTATTAAACTTGTAGATCTAATTCGAAAAAAGCTTCTCTTTTTTTATTCCTATGACACGCCCTTTAGAAAGTAATTTTATGAGCTAAATTTTAACTCTACATTAGTTTCAATAATATGTTATGAGCCGAGTATGCGCCATTACTTTTTTGATTTCGCCCAAGACCAAGCAGCTGAGTAAGCACTAATTTCTCCTTTTTCAACACCAATCTTTAGCTCATTCCAAATCTTTTGTGAACCTGATGAATTCATGTGAGTACTCATCAAAATTTCCATTGCGTGTACTTTCATCCTCTCCACTTGTTGCAATGATCTTTGGGTTGAGAAATATTCATTCTCAATCCATAAGTCTATTAGACCTTGAAGCTTAGATCTGAATTCATTGTGACCATCTCCAGTGTAAGAACTAGCAGTCAATACTTCTACAGTGTGTTCGCCTTTAGGTTTTGGGAAGAGGTGTATTGAAGATCTATACGCTGATGCAGTCTCCTTACAAATATATTCATTGCCACTATCTGCCTTATGAACTACAACCAAATCAGCCATTTCAACGATTCCGCGCTTTATACCCTGTACTTCATCACCTGCTCCTCCTATCAATAAAAGGCAAAACACATCTACCATTTCTCTAACAGAAGTTTCACTTTGCCCTACGCCAACAGTTTCCACAATAATTCTATCATATCCAGCAGCCTCGCACAATATGATTGCTTCCATTGTTGCCCTAGCTACACCTCCCAAAGCATCTGCGGCAGGAGAAGGACGGACAAAAGCATTGTTGTTATTAGCTAGTTTTTCCATTCGAGTTTTATCGCCAAGTATACTTCCTCCAGTTCTCTTAGAGCTTGGATCAACTGCCAATACCGCAACTCTATGTCCTTCATTAACTAGGTCTAACCCCAACTTTTCAATAAAGGTACTTTTGCCTACTCCTGGAATTCCAGTGACACCTATTCTCTGACTTGAAGAAGGATTGCCAATTTCTTTAATTGCTTTTAACAGCTCGTGAGAAAGTGGTCTGTCCTCATCTTTATTGCTTTCAATAAGTGTAATCCCCCTAGCCAAAGCCTCTGTTTTACCATCAGTAATCTCCCTCGCTAAATCTTCAACATCACCTATGATAAACTTGTTAGATCTAATTCTTTCTTGAGCTGCTTTGATTGCTTTTGACTTAGAGGTATTGTTAACAAGCATAACGTGAAGTTAACATTGTTTCATTTTATGTGCCATATTAAACCGTGTAACTTGCGCTCATGATGATTTACAATAGAGTGTATTTCTGGTCGATTTCAATTTTTTCTCTTTTGTACTCACCATCTTTTTTAGCCCAAAATCCCTGTGATTCAGCTCTAGTAGTTAGTGGTTGGATATTTCAAGGAGATAACCAAATTGTCCCAGCATCTATGGTTGTAAATAGAAATTCTGGAGGTGGAGTATTTGTAGAACGTGACGGATCTTACTTAGTTAGGGCTTGTGCAGGTGATACTTTGGTTTTTGGCGCTTTGGGATATTACTCTGTTGAGAAAGTTGTTGTAGAATCTATGAGAACTGAATCTGTAAATATTCAACTCAAGAAGCTTGAAGTAGAACTTGGAACAGCTGAAGTTTTTGCTCCTAGAACTCTAAACCAAATCTTAAGAGAAATAGAAACTTTAGGTTATGATGAGAAGGATTATAGAGTAAGTGAAATTGATGCTGTGCAAAGCCCTATAACTTTCTTATATCAAAAATTCTCAAGAATTGAGAAATCAAAAAGATTAGTTGCTGAGTTAGAAAATACTGAAAAAAGGAGGGATCTTCTTCAAGAATTATTCGTTAAATACGTCGATTACGATATAATTCAACTTGACCCAAGCGAATTTGATGATTTTGCTGAATTTTGCGACCCAGGGGATCAGTTATTAAAGGAATGGACTCAATACGAGTTTATCACGTATGTGAAAAGGCAGTTTGCCATTTATAAAATGATGCCTCGCAAACTTGACGAGTCAGATTATCATTACAATACTGATTAACTCAAGTAAGCTGAGTGCAGGAAAAATACGAAGGCTTTGAAAATGAACCCACATACACAAATGCCTACACCAATAACTTGAAGAGTTCTAAGTTTTTTACTTATTAAATCGTATCTCAGAACTAGGTCTACAAATAAGGTTCCTATTGCTATAAACTCAATTATTGTAAGTGGAACCCTAATTGACTCTAATCCATTGTCAAGCCATACAATAAAATCCTCACCTAAGTTTGGGAAGAATTGACTCCAAATAAAGACTAGATTTAGTGTTAGTATAAGCCAAAGCACAAGTGCAATTTGTCTAGAATTATTTGATTTTAGTTCAGCCATGTTGCAAAAGTAGTAGTAGGATGGAGGTTCTTAACTTTTTAATTTGAACAATCTACTCACTATCGATACTATTCTCTAAGACTCTACGTTAATTTAGCGTTATGAAAAGAAATTTCTCGACACTAGCAATTCTTTTGGCCTTATTCTCTCTTTGTCTAGCTTCATGCGCATCTAAGAATAAAACTTGCGATGCATACCAATGTGTTGAACTAGAAACAGATAAGTAAAATTAGAATTGGAAGTAGATAAAAGGTTGAGGGGCTGAAGTGCCTACTTTCCAGAGAATTACGGATAAAACGCCCGTAATCACCCATAGGCTTATTGTATGCATAGAGGTAAATTTCTTTATGATTTTATTGCTTAATTTTTCAGGGCAAAGGTGTGTTGTAAATCCAAGTGCCATAACTCCCAGCACTAGACCATGTCCTTGAATTACTTCAAGAATGGGGATATCATTAAAGTGTTTAAAAAGCTGATAGACCAAATCATTCGCTGTAAACCATTCGGTTAAAATGTTGTGATCACCTGGCACAGTTTCCCACCCTGTTCCTGAACCGGCTCTAAACCAAATCCTAGTAAATGTGATAAAATTGAAGGTGAGAATCACACCAATTCCTCTTGCCCACCACTTTTCAATTTGGCCCCATGGTATATAACTCCTTGAAAATTTAAAAACCATTAAGCCCAAACCATTCAATGCTCCCCAAAGTAAAAAATTCCAAGATGCTCCGTGCCAAAGACCTCCTATCACCATAGTGGCGAAAAGGTTCATATAGGTAGCAGCTTTTACTCCCCACTCAGGGTACATAACGGATATAGCCCATGCAAGGAGTAGTATGCCAGTCCCGATGAGAAATACTCCCATGTTTTTAAGTGCAAGTGCAGCAAATAAGACAAGAGCAAATGAAAAGATCGAAGTAAAAAGTGATGCGCTTCTATTACCTCCCATTGGTATATACAAATAATCTTTAAGCCAAGTAGATAAACTAATATGCCATCTCTGCCAAAACTCCCCCACATTCCTTGCCTTGTATGGAGAACGAAAGTTTATAGGCAATCTAAATCCCATTAGCAGAGCAACTCCTATTGCTATATCGCTATAGCCGCTGAAGTCAGCAAATACTTGTAAGCTATACCCATATAATCCCAAAAGGACTTCAAATCCACTGTGGCTAGTAGGGTTGGCAAAAACTCTATCTACGAGGTTAGTAGCTATGTAATCTGCAAATACAATCTTCTTTGTAAGTCCTGCGAAAATCCACCAGATAGCGTGATTAAATTCTTTGGGCTTAAGGTCGTAGGCCTTATTTAATTGTGGAATGAATTCAACAGCTCTTACAATGGGTCCAGCTACAAGCTGTGGGAAGAATGTTACATAGCATCCAAAGTCCAAAAGTGACTTTACAGGAGCTATTTTCTTGTTGTATAGATCAATTGTGTAGCTGAGAGTTTGGAATGTGTAGAAAGAAATTCCAACAGGAAGTAATATGTCGTGAACCCTAATTGATGTGCCAAGGTTTTCGTTTAGCCAAGCCGCTCCTGGCACTACAGCTTCCCAAGTTGTCCCAAATAAATCAGCACTTGCATCAGCAAAGAAGTAAGCGTATTTAAAGAAACAAAGAAGTCCTAAATTGATGAATAAGCTTGTGATTAGCAGGGTCTTCCTTTTTACACCATCACTTTTATTCATTATAAGACCTATTCCCCAATCAGAAACAGTAGAAAAGAGTAATAGACCTACGAACCAAGCGCTTGTGTTCCAGTAGAAAAATATGCTGGCAGCAAAGAGAAATGCATTCCTCAGCGCAACTTTCTTTTGCAAGAAGCTTAGCCCCACCATAACTGCGAGTAGGAAAATCCAGAACGCAGGTCGAGTGAACATCAATGTCTCCATTCTACCCAGCTTTTATATTCAGCCCTAATGGAAATATCAAATTTTTCGCCTACTATTCTAGCACCTTTTGGTGTGAAGTGAACAAGATCGGGGGAGGCAAGTTTGGGCTTCTCCTCAGACCAAATCATCATAGATCCTTCTCCACCCATAGCACTCATCAAATCCCAAAACAAACAATCAGATTCAATAGCAGCAACCTCAAGGCTCTCCACAACTTCAGCCAACATTGGATAAAATCCTTTAGATCCCATGTCAGATGGCCCAATTACAATTATTGCTGCATCAGGCACTATTGATTTCAAGTAATCTAGTTGCTTAGAAAATCTATGAGCATATCTCTTGGCAGAAGCTTTGTCCTTTATGTAGGGCACTACATTCCCCCCAAATTGCAATATCATCAGCCCAATCTTCCTGTCATTCAACGATTTTTGAAAATGACCGACATCGAGTTTTGTGAAAAGTATTCCAGCGCTTCCTCTCATGGGGATGTTGTGAAGCTGAACACCGGCATTGCTTCCAAGTTCAATACCTGTAACTTCTAGGTTATACCCCTCGAAACCTATTGAAATACTGGTTTCACCTTCGTGGAGTTTGGCCTCAATTTCTTGGTGATTTCCGCTTTTAGCTGGCCTGATGTTGAATGCTTTGTAAGGTGTTTTGTTGCCAGTTAATGTTATGTTTCCACCTAATGGAGCGCCGCTGATATAGAATTTTACTCTAGGCCAAACCTTATTCAATTTGAAGCCGCTTGGGTTTGTGTTGACTATAGTTTGACCTTCACCCTTCACTGTGCAAAATGTAGCCATCGGGCCATATGCGCTGTGTGTTATGGTACTGTCTAATTGGCCAAACCTTGTGTGCCTGATCATATTGCCAGAATGTTCTTGTCGCACTGATAGAGATGGAATTGTTTGGATTGCTGGGATTAAACCAGGCCCAGAGCCCCCCCAACTCTTTTGCCAACTTGATCTAAGAACGCCTGAAATTCGGTCGCCTTCAATTTGAGAATCTCCCCAATGGAATACTTCTAAAGGAACATTGTCACTATCGTTAATAGATTCAAGCTTTTCAAAAAATCCATATAACCGCTTAAATGCAATTTTTGACCCTTTTAGTTTAAGTGAATCGGGTAGAGTAGAGGCATTGTGGGTTGCGTAGCTTGGGCTAAACCTATTGACATCAATGATTAAAGTGTCAATACTATCAATAATAGTGTCAATAGGTAATGGTTCTACAACTCCAACAGAATCTTCTTCCTCCTCTAAAAGCTCAGACCAACTTGGAATTTCTTCCTTCACAACTTCGTCCTCTGATTTAAAATGTTCATCGACTTTAGGAGCCAAATACATTAAAACTAAAAGAGGCGCTAAAAATAGTATTGTCCGTGATGGCTTGTGATTCATAACCTACGGCTAAGGTATCACCAGAATGCTACCGCTGTTTATTTGAGTGCTATTACCCAGGCCATTTGCTGCCTGTATAGATTCCACACTTACTTCGTAAATAACTGAGAGTCTGTAGAGTGTTTGGCCTTCAAGAACAGTGTGAGTTTTTTTCAACCTTTTACAATCAGATGGGAGTTCAAAATTTTCAATCAACCTCATTGAAATTCTGTATTCATAAAGGAATTCTTCAAAACCCTCGTTTTTACCCCAAATTGATTTGAGAAGCTCAATAAATTTTGAAGGGTCACCATTGAACTCGCTGAGCTTAGAAAATATTGGAGTTGCTTTATCACAATCAATATGATCCCCATTGTTCAAAGCAATTGGAAGGTAGAGAGCAGACTCTAGCAAGTCGTATTTATTCAATTGAATGCGCCATTTATCTTCACAAAGACATAGACAATGGTTGTATTTCAGCAGTCGCGAATATTCATTTAACCTAAAACTATCCATAGTGGTTTGAACAATGGATTCGTCTTCTGTAACAGTCTCGATAATAAGTTCCCATTTATCTGGAACTCTTATATTTTCCCTTAGCTGAGGTTTGAATTTGGCATAGTCTTGCGCATTAATGATGCTTGTAGAAAGCCAAACGATAGCAATAAATATGTTTGGCCTCATTCCCAAGCTTGATCAATTAAATGTCTAATATGAGATCTGTGCGCTTTAGTCATACTATCTGGTGATCTGCCATCTCTTTGAAGAATATCAATCCTCTTTAATTCAGCTAGAATAACTCCTTTTGATATGCTGTCATAGCTATTGCTCTTATATGCTTTGATAAGAGTTTCGGTGTAATAAACCTGAATCTGCTGACGGAATGTATTTACCTTCTTTCTGAAATCTTCAATGAAGATTGCATTAGTTAGGTCAACTAAGTATGAATCTATGTCGTATTCATTACCATACTTTGTTGCATCAGTCAATCTCTCGAGAACATTTGGGTGTAGCAGGTGTGAAAGAGCAGTTTGTTGCATCGAAAGAATATTTGCATGGATCTTTGGATCTTCATTGCTTCCGTAGTGATTCCAGCCTCTACGTTGGGCTTGAAGGTATGCGTATGCGCTAGCTTGAGCGTCAAATGCGTGTGGATCGAAGGCGTACTTTGAAAGTGCATCTAGAGCAGCTTTTTGATCTTCTTTACTCACAGGTGTAAATGGCTTTTTATTTCCAATGTTGTTTGGTCCAGCTCTATTGAATCTAACACCGCCAATTTGACGAGTCATTACTTTAAGTTGGATTTCATATTCTTTAAGTAGAGTGTAGAATGATCTTCTTAGATCGTGGTAGCTATTTCCATCGCTTGCGTATTTATCAATCAACCCTGGGTAAAGGTCATTAACCAATTCACACCTTTCAGAAGCATAAGCAACTGGGTCATCTGAAAGGTCGTAAATATTTACATCTGGATTAATTCCGC
>PBEE01000034.1:0-49918 GCA_002717605.1 Crocinitomicaceae bacterium
GAAAATCCTTGGAAGTCAAATACACTTGAGTGGACTACACCTGTAGAGCATATTCACGGAAACTGGTCAGGAGATCTTCCTGAAGTTCACCGTTGGGCTTACGATTACAGTAATCCAGATCACGAAGAGGATTTTGTCCTTCAGACTACCCCAATGAAAAAAGGCGAGCGCACACATTAAAGAACACATTTATTCTGAATAAATAAACCCCTCGGTACTTCCGAGGGGTTTTCTTTTCAACTAAATTGGTCCTATGGATAAGCAAGATCACTTTGATATGAGGGAGGAGGCATCTCAGCCTGCGGATGGTGATTTAGATCGCGTATTAAGACCTGCGACATTTGACGACTTCACAGGCCAAAGGGCAGCACTAGATAATCTTCAAATTTTTGTTGAAGCCGCAAAACAAAGACAAGAGGCATTAGACCACTTACTGCTACACGGCCCTCCAGGTTTAGGCAAGACGACCCTAGCTAATATTGTTGCAAATGAAATGGGAGCTCAAATAAGAACTACCTCAGGGCCTGTTCTAGATAAGCCAGGAGATTTAGCAGGCTTGCTAACTAGTTTAGAAGAGAACGATATCCTATTTATTGATGAGATTCACAGGTTGAGCTCAGTTGTCGAGGAATATCTCTACAGCGCAATGGAAGACTACAAAATTGACCTAGTAATAGACACAGGCCCAAATGCCAGAACAGTCCAAATCGAACTCAATCCATTTACTCTTATTGGAGCTACTACTAGATCTGGTTTATTGACCTCTCCATTGAGAGCTAGGTTTGGTATAAATCTGAGGCTACAGTATTACGATGCAAAGACTCTTACTGATATTGTAGAAAGGTCTGCTGGAATTTTAGAAATCCCTCATGATGCAGAAGCGGCATATGAAATTGCTTCTCGCAGTAGAGGAACTCCAAGAATTGCAAATTCACTTTTGAGAAGAGTGCGGGACTTTGCTCAAATAAAAGGTGATGGAACGATTACTTCAGAAATAACAGATTATTCTCTAGATGCGTTACAAGTAGATAAGCGCGGCCTAGATGAAATGGATAATAGGATTTTGTCTGCGCTTATAGAAAAATTTGGGGGAGGACCTGTTGGGATGAATACACTTGCAACTGCAATTGGTGAAAATCCTGGAACGCTTGAGGAAGTTTACGAACCATTCTTAATTCAAGAGGGTTTGTTAGTTAGAACATCCAGAGGGAGGCAAGCTACTATATCTGCTTTTAAGCATTTAGGCTTAAAGCCAAACGCAGCTTCTGGTAATCTATTCGAGTAGTATGTCTCGCTTTAAACATGTTGCTTCTGAAAGATCAAAGTGGCTGAAGTCAAAGGCGCTTGAATTGGGATTTGTTAGCGTTGGTATTAGCAAAGCTGAAGAGCTTTCAGAGGAAGCCCCCAGATTAGAGAGGTGGCTTAAAGAGGGAATGCACGGTGAAATGAAGTACATGGAGGGTCATTTTGAAAAGCGTCTCGACCCTAGGAAGTTGGTCCCAGGAACTAAAAGTATTGTAAGCTTGCTTTTCAATTACCACAACCCAGAAGCCAATACTCGTAAGGGGGAGTTTAAAATCTCGCAATATGCAATAGGAACGGATTATCATTTTGTACTCAAGAAAAAACTTAAAGAACTTCTTAAACTGATTAAGGAAGAGTGGGGAGATGTAGATGGAAGAGTTTTTGTGGATTCTGCACCAGTTCTAGAAAGAGTTTGGGCTGCAAAATCTGGATTAGGATGGATAGGTAAAAACAGTCTATTGCTTTCTAAGAAAATGGGCAGCTATTTCTTTACAGCCGAAATGATGTTAGACATAGAATTTGAGTACGATACTCCAGTCGCAGATCATTGTGGTTCTTGCACAAGCTGTATTGACGCATGTCCAACAGGTGCGATAATCCAACCTTATGTAGTCGATGGTTCTAAGTGCATCAGTTATTTTACAATTGAATTAAAGGGCCAAATTCCTGAACCTATGGCAGGTAAGTTTAACGATTGGATATTTGGTTGTGACGTATGCCAAGAGGTTTGTCCTTGGAATAGACATTCAATCAAAACAAGTGAGCCAGAATTAGAGCCTGCTGAAGGATTACTTCAAATGACTAAAAGTGATTGGGTAGATCTTACTGAAGAGGTATTCAGGGATTATTTTAAAAGTAGCCCAGTGATGAGGACAGGCTACGAAGGCCTTAAGCGTAATATCAAATTTATCCAGAAATAAAAAAGCCCTGTCGTTAGACAAGGGCTAGGTTAGAAAATGTGGTGAGGATTAAATCACCATATAGATCGCCATACTTTTTCAAGCACCATTGTTTTAGACTCTCTCGTTCAGCTCCCTTCAACCACCTGATGCTTTTTTTTAATTCCTTTGCGAAAAGGGCTCTATCGAAGCTGACTTTAGCGAGTACTTTCTTGCAGAATTCTAACATATTGTTTCGTTATATTCACATACATAACGTACAATATCAGAGCTTAGTGTATGATAAAATGTTAAAACGTAAAATAGTTATCCACTTAATTTAGACTTACTTATGGAGTGTATTCTATGGCGTCCTTAATGATGTAATTCATTTTATATACATCGTCATCATTTAAGTGCAGCGTTCCAGCAAAAGTCAATCTCTCATCTGTCACATATTCACGAGGAGCTTTATTCGTAAATTGTAAATCCACGACAGTCTCAGGACCAGCACCGCCACAGAAAAAACAGTTAGCGAATGGATATCGACTTAATACGTAAAAGTCCTCATCTGTATCAACAGGGATTACGTAACCAGTGATGAAAAAGTCATCGCCCTCTGCGCTTAAAACCTCAGGTCCAAATGTTGGTTTCCAATAATATGCTTGAAGTTCTTCTAAAAAAACATCTCTAAATTCAACATCGCTTAATCGTTGCCAAGTCAATTCCGAATAATCTTTTTCAAGCAACATTTCATCGACAATTTCAACAATATTGTCTTCTGATTTTGCAAGTGCAACTTGGCGAATTTTGTCTTGCATAGCCTCACCCTCTGGCGTAGGGTGACACATGCTACTCCAGTTGAGTGAAGTAAGCATAACTAATCCCATAATTCCAGCTATCCAACCTGATCTCATCATTCGTTTGAAAGTATTTCGCTAATATTCATCCTTAGAGTTTTAATCGCAGGTATAATAGAAGCAAGAAGTCCAACAAAGGTAGCGCAACAAATAAGAGTAATTTCAACAGGCAAAAGTGACATCTCGCTTATGTCGTATTTGAATTGGTCTGCAACTAATGTAGCCAGGGTAAAGAGTCCCACTCTGCTTATAATTAAACCCAAAAGAACTCCACCAATACTCAGCAGTCCTCCCTCGAGTAGAATTAAATTAAAAAGAGTTGCTGGAGTCCCGCCCATAGTTCTCATTAATGCAAGCTCATACTTCCTTGTTTGCATATTCTCAAAAACAGAGATAAAAATGCTGGCAAAACTTAATGCCATAATCAAAAACGCAATAGCAGAAATTGCCTTTGTGCCTATACCAAACTGATTATTCAACCTGTTTATTTCAATTGCCGGTAGAGCAACTTGCATATTAGTATCCTTTAATAGGTTTGGCAGTGAGAGAACGGCCATAGGGTTCCTCTTCTTTAAAAGAACAGCAGTTATTTCGCTTCCCTCATCTGCATGATCACCATGTACTCCCCAAACGCTTTCAATATTCGTTAAGAGAAGTTGATCAATTACTGAAGAAGTTCTTTTAAAGATTCCAACGACTTTGAATTCTACATTATCGTGTACATCAGTACCATCTGTTAATCCATGAGCACTGAAGAAAGTATCACCTATACCGAGATCTAATTTTTCCGCTGCAACTGCACCAACGGTTACCTCATAAATTTTAGACCACATCTCACCTTCTGAGATTTCAGCAGAGTAATGTTGAGGATATGAGTGGTCGGTTCCAACGATCCTATATCCCATATGGTTGTCACCGTATGCAAGTGGTATTCCCGATTCTATATATGGATGTTTGGTTACTTCCATAGCAGCTTCAAGGTCAATATTTCCAGTAGGCGCATCGATGTGATATACGTTTGCTAGAATGAGTTGAAGAGGCGACCCTTTTGCTCCAAGAACAAGATCAATATCTTTAATGTTTCGTTCGAATTGTTCTTTGATTTGCTTTTCACTCAACATTATAAGACTTACCATACCTATACCAAAGGCAAGCAGTATTGTGCTCAAAGTAGTTTGCAAAGGCCTGGCCAAAAGATTTTTTCTAGCGATATAAAACAATCTCATTCTGCTAGTTTTTTAATTCAACTCTTTTCACATATCTCGACTTTAACCTTTGGTCGTGAGTTACTATTACAAGGCATGCTCCAGCGAGTTTGGTCTCTTCTTCTAAAAGAGAAATCACAGCTTCAGTACTCGTATCATCAAGTGCTGATGTTGGCTCGTCTGCAAAAACAACTTTGGGTTTGTGAATCAAAGCTCTAGCAATTGAGGCTCTTTGTTGTTCTCCAACACTCAACTCCTTNGGNGANGAATNNGCTTTATGTGANAACCCCAACCTNTNTAATAATTCACTAATNCGAGAATNGAGCTCCTCACTACTNATGTTGTCTTTTGTCATAAGTGATGGAAGCGCAAGATTTTCNCTAACACTCAAGCTTTGCACAAAGTGAGCCTGCTGAAAAACAACACCTATGTTTGCTCCTCTAAACTTATCCATTTCCCTATCACCCAAACCACTTACTTCTACACCACCTATTTTAATGCTACCGCTTTGAGCCTTTAGGAGGCCACAAATCAAATGAAGTAGAGTGGTTTTACCTGATCCAGAATCGCCTAGGATTAGAAGTTGATCACCTGGACTGCAACTCACATTAGGAAAGGAGAGAAGATCTGATCCATAGTAACTAAATGTTAAATCGCGTGTTGCAATCATGTCCCGAAGGTAAGGAGTGGTTAGCTTTGAATTATGAAATTTTTGAATCGACTTTCAAAGTACTTAATGGGAGTTCTAATAGGGTTGACCTTAACATACATTATGTTCAGTGAAAGAGGTTGTATGGACTGGTTGCCAAGTGCAAGGATAAAGGAAGATATTCGGTCAAGAGGTATTATGAATACCAATGAAGTAGCATGTTACCTTGAGTGCAATGGAATGTCAGTTAGTGATCTAGCGGATTTAGTGACAGAGGGTTCTATAAATTATTCAGAAAGTACTACAAGGGAGATTCCTAGAAAGTATTTGATTGAGCAAGATGCAAATTTGCAATCTGCGCTTTTTGTTCTAAACGATACTGCTACAACAGTCGTAAGCGCTACCTTTAAGCAAATCAATGAATGTGACTGCTAGATGAGGCTATTACTTCCATTTTTTTTATTTGCTATTTCTCTTCATGCCTATGCACAAACTAGCTACACTCTGAGTGGCCATATACAGGATGCAGGGAGCGGGGAGCAGCTAATTGGGGCTACTATTTATGATGAAGACACTCGTTTGGGCGTTGCCTCAAACATTTATGGTTTTTATTCCTTTACCCTCCCTGAGGGGAAACATACAGTTGTTGTGACTTACATAGGGTATACTGCTCAAAAATTTGAGGTTGACCTTAGTAAAAACCTTAGTATGGATATCGACCTAGTAGCTGGTACAGAACTAAATGAGGCGATAGTAACGGGAGAGAGTTATAACAAAATCGAAGACCAAGTTCAGATGTCTAAGGTTGAAATCCCGATAGATCAAATTAAGCGACTCCCAGCTATAGGTGGTGAAGTAGATTTACTTAAAGCTCTTCAATTAATGCCTGGTGTTCAGTCTGGGGGAGAAGGCTCAAGCGGCCTATACGTACGTGGAGGTTCACCAGATCAAAACTTAATTTTATTAGATGGTGTTCCGTTGTACAATGTAAGTCACTTATTTGGATTTTTTTCTGTATTCAATGCTGATGCAGTTAGAAATATATCAATTACTAAAGGAGGTTTTCCTGCTAGATATGGTGGACGTTTAAGCTCTATAGTTGATATACACATGAAGGATGGAGATATGAATGATTATCATGCTGATGGCACAATTTCTTTACTCTCATCAAAATTAACTTTTGAAGGACCGATAGTTTCAGATAGAGCCTCGTTTATGATTAGTGGAAGGAGGACTTACTTAGATTTACTCTTAGCTCCGTTGTTACAAAATGTAACAAGTAAAGACCCAAATACAGATATTACTCCTAGATATTTTTTTTATGATTTAAATGCAAAACTTAATTGGAAGATTTCACCAAAAGATAGAGTTTATTTTAGTTTTTTTAATGGGCTTGATGACTTTGGGTTAAAGTTTTCAGAGAATTTCAGAGAGTCAGCAACTAGATTTGATATTGGACTTAATTGGGGCAATAAAATTCAATCTTTAAGGTGGAATCATGAATGGAGCCCAAGGTTNTTTTCAAATTTATCNCTAATTANNAGTAAGTANAATTTTACTACTGGTGCTGACGCTACCTATAGAGATGGAAATGATGAGGCAAGATTTGTTGCCTTATATGTTTCTCAAGTAGACGATATAGGAGCAAAAATAGATTTTGATTTTTCTCCTAACTCAAGACATTATATCAGGTATGGTATTAATTATACAAATCATACGTTTTTACCAGGGGTCGATTCAACACTAGCTACACTTTCAATAGGAGGCTCACCTCCTCAGGTGGCATATTCAAACAGAGGTGGTGCAGTAGAAACTAAATCAGATGAAATTTTTGCTTATTTCGAAGATGAATTTGAAGCTTCAGATAAACTAAAATTGAATTTGGGGNTTCATTCTGCAATACTATTTGTTGATGACACTAGCTATGTGTCTTTTCAACCTAGGATCTCTCTTAATTATAAACTTTTTAATGATATTGCTTTAAAGTTTTCTTACGCTAAAATGTCTCAGTTTGTTAATTTATTATCAAACGAAGGGGTAGGGCAGCTGCCAACAGATTTATGGGTTCCTACCACAAGAAATGTTAGACCGCAATTAAGTAGACAAGTAGCATTTGGCGTGGCTAAAACATTTAGAAATATTGAGTTTAGTTTAGAAGGTTATTACAAGGCTTTGGATGGAGTACTAAGTTATCGTGAGGGCACAGATTTCATGTTTTCAGCCGATTCTAGTTGGGAAAGCCAAGTAACACAAGGAATTGGGAATTCCTATGGCTTTGAAATTTTATTACAAAAGAAGAAGGGAAAAACAAGCGGTTGGATAGGATATACTCTTAGTTGGTCCAACAGACAATTTGATGACATAAATAGTGGTTTATGGTATCCTTTTACTTACGATAGAAGACACGATATGAGCTTTGTTTGTAATCATGAAATAAATGACTTTTGGGATTTAGGTTTAGTTTTTGTCTACGGAACAGGTAGGGCTTTAACTTTAACCGAGTCTTCTTTTGAAACTTATGTCCTAGATCCGTCCGGGGCCAATATTATACCAATTACAGGCGAGGTTCCATCTTCAAAAAATGCATATCGTCTGAGCCCTTATCACAGATTAGATATTTCTTTAACAAATTCCAAGCTACAAGCTGCTGGACAGAGAGATTGGATTTTCAGTGCTTACAATGTGTATAATAATGTTAATCCTTTTTATGCTCGAATTACTGAAGATCCAGAAGGTAATACCGTGATCGAAGAGTTTGGCCTTTTTCCAATTATTCCATCTATTGCATGGAGATATAAATTCTAATATGAAAAAGTTTATAAGAGTCTTCATTTTAATTTCATTGATTAGTTGTAATAACAGTATTACCAAAGAGATTAATTTGCCTGATCATGTTCCTCAGATTTCTGCAACAATAATAATTGAACAAGGTGCTACAGATTTTTCTGCACTTGTTTCAGCATCTTCTAGTCTAGATTCAGATATTGGTCCGGATGTAATTGAAAACGCAGTAATATCAATCATGTCAGACGGAAATAATTTATATACTCTAGATTCTAATCACTTTAATTCGAGCACTTCACTATATCATTCCTCCTTTTTATCGTCAGATACCACGAACACCATAAATATTCCTGATGGTCAGATTGATTTAATTGTTTCATCACCTAATTACGATGAGGTGTATTCAGCAACTTATATGCCTGAAAAGCCAAATCCGATAATTATTTATACACCTGAAGTAGAAGTTAATTCTGAAAATGAAGGTTTTATTGATATTAAAGATCAAATAGATATTAGCTTTCCTATAAATAATTTGAATATAGACGAATCTTTTTTAATTAGCATAAGTGCATTTTATCTCGATGTAGAATCACAAGAAATTATAGAAGAAACAATGTCGTTTCAGGCTCAAGAACCTGCAATTATAGAAGAAGAAGAATGTATGTTGTTTTATACTCAAGACCCTAGAGTAAGAGAATTAAATATTTTATCTAATCAAACAGATGACACTTTTGATTCTGAATGTAATGGAAGTTTTTGTTTAATTTCAGATGAGAGTGTTTCAACAATTTCTAACGGGCTTGAAAACATTACATTTTTTATTTACCGGATAGAGAAGCCAGATTATTATGTGTTACAATACATGATCTGTTCAATTTCTTCTTTAAGTCCTTCACTTGCAGAACATTATCATAGCGTAGACTCTTATCTAGGTCAATCTGGCAGTCCTTTCGCAGAACCGGATTTAATGTTCTCTAATGTAAGTAGTGGTTTCGGTTGTTTTGGAATGATGAATACCTACACAGAAAAATTAAATTAATATTTTTCTTCTTTTTAGCTCTCTATTTATTAAAGATAGTTCTCTTGAAGTTTGTCCTTTTACTGAAGTATTTTCTTTTGCCCTTCTAATTAAATAAGGCATCGCTTCTCTAATCGGCCCATAAGGCACATATTTGGCAACATTGTAACCGTGTTCGGCGAGGTTAAAAGTGATTTGATCACTCATTCCTAAAAGTTGAGAAAACGAAATTCTAGGATCATAATTTTGAATTCCACGTTTTGCCATTTCCTCACATAAAAGAAGTGTGCTTTCAGAGTTATGAGTTCCAGCAAAAATGTGTATTACATCCAGGTTATCTAGACAAAACTTGATTGCTTCATCATAATCTTTATCAGTTGATTCCTTATTTGGTTGGATGGGTGAAGGATATCCTAGCTTTTCTGCTCTTGCTCTTTCCTTTTCCATATAAGCACCTCTAACAAGCTTAACACCTAACTTATACCCTCCTTCTTTAGCTCTTTCGTATATATCTTTTAAATATTGTAGTCTGTCGTGTCTATATAGTTGAACTGTAGTAAAAACAACAGCTGTTTCTCGGTTGTAGGCACTCATCATGTCCTCAGCAATAGCATCAATATTGTCTTGTATCCAACTCTCTTCAGCATCTATTAAAACTCTTCCCTCCGCATCTGCTGTAGATGAGCAAATGGATTTAATTCGACTTAGAACTCGTTCCCACTCTTCTTCTTCTTGTGNAGTGAATTTGTCGGTTGCTTTGCTCAGCAATCCGTGAAGAGATAATCCGCTAGGCTTGAATACAGAAAAAGCATGCCTTTCGTCATTGCTTGCTGCCTTGCTTGCTGCTAAAATTTCAAGGCAAGTTCTATCTAATTCTTCTTCAGAGGTAACGCCTTCAGCGCTGTAATCCAAAATGGTTTTAACTCCATTTTTTGATAGTATCTCAATAGTATTTTCAGACTCTTCGATCGTTTCTCCACCACAAAATTGTGCGTACACAGTTGGTTTTATAGCCCAAGAAACTGGAAATCGAATCGCTAAAGCAATCCTTGCAATCAGACTACCAATTCCAACAAGCCAAGGCCTACTTAATAGCTCGAATAAAATACGCCCCCNTCTCAAATCACGATCAGATAAATGGCGAAACGCCAACTCTGTGTTATCAAAATTTGGGAGGGCTTTTTTGCTCATGTTGCTAAGATAGGTTTTGTACCTTCGGTGCATGAACATGAAAGTATATATCTCTGAAAATCGTCAACGTATGTTGGATGAACTTTTCGACCTACTTCGCATTCCATCTGTTTCAGCAGACCCAGCATATGCTGGCGATGTCCAAAAGTGTGCTGAGGCAGTAGCAGATTCACTTACTCAAGCTGGTGCAAGTAATGTTGAAATAATGGCTACGCCAGGTCACCCAATTGTATTTGGAGAATACATCGTTAACCCAAATTCTCCGACTGTTTTAGTCTATGGTCATTACGACGTCCAACCAGCTGATCCAATTGAACTTTGGGATAACCCTGCTTTCGAGCCAATTATCAAAAAAACGGATATTCATCCTGAAGGAGCAATTTTTGCAAGAGGATCATGTGATGATAAAGGCCAAATGTTTATGCATGTTAAGGCATTAGAAGCCATGGTAGCCACTGGGAATGTTCCTTGTAATATTAAGTTTATTATCGAAGGGGAAGAAGAGGTTGGCTCTGATAACCTGGACGATTTTCTTGAGCAACATAAAGCTAAATTAGATGCCGATGTGGTTCTTGTAAGTGATACTGGAATCATCGCAAATGACACTCCTTCAATTTGTGTTGGCCTTAGNGGTTTAGCCTACGTAGAAGTCCAAATTACAGGCCCAAATCGCGACCTTCACAGCGGATTATACGGAGGTGCAGCACCTAACCCCATCAATATTCTTTGCGAGATGATTTCTTCTCTTAAGGACGAAGACCAAAGGATTACAGTCGATGGTTTCTACGATGATGTTTTGGAGTTAACAGATGCAGAAAGAAAGGCGATGGCAAGAGCTCCATTTAGCGAAGAGACATATAAATCTAGTATCGGCATTGGCGATACTGAAGGAGAGTCTTTGTATTCACCACCAGAAAGAATGAGTATAAGGCCCACACTTGATCTAAATGGAATTTGGGGAGGCTATACAGGTGAAGGGGCTAAGACAGTAATACCTTCCATCGCAACGGCAAAAATTAGTATGAGGTTAGTGCCTCATCAAGATTTTGAAAAAATCACAGAGCAATTTATGGCTCATTTCGAAAAAATTGCACCTCCTTCTGTAAGTGTAAAAATTACACCGATGCATGGTGCGGCTCCTGCCGTTACACCTATTGATAACCCAGCTTACAAAGCTGCCTCACTTGCAATGCAGGATACTTACGGAAAAGAACCAATTCCAGTTAGAAGTGGAGGTTCTATTCCTATTGTAGCATCCTTCGAAAGGATTCTAGGATTGAAGACTGTGTTGTTTGGGTTTGGCTTAGATTCAGATGCTATACATTCACCAAACGAGCATTATGGTGTATTTAACTACTTCAAAGGGATTGAAACAATCCCTCTTTTTTATAAATACTATGCTAAAGAAAAAGGCAATGCGTAATCGGATTTATCTTTTCGTAATTCTAGGGTTATCCTTCACTTTAACAGGTTGCTATCAAAAAATTGAAGTAACTGAAATTACTGGTTTTTCAAATCTTGATTTAAGCCTGAACGGTATAAAATTAGATCTTTCGGTTCTGGTTTACAACCCAAACTTTCTCAATTTTAATGTTCGTTCAGCCGATATCATCCTGAGCATTGGAGATATAGAAGCAGGTGATTTGGTTCTTGAAGAAGGCCTTCAACTTACATCTAAGGACACAACAGAAGTAAGCCTTAAACTCATATCTAGGAAAGGAGCTATCGGGAAAATAATGATCGACAATTTCACCAATGCAATAAGCGGTGGAGATGTTGTTTTTAAAGCGGAGGGAGAGATTGTCACACAAACTTGGGGCTTAAAAAACCGCCTTCCTATTAGCCATGAGGAAGTATTAGAACTATAAACCCTAACTCAAGGGTCATATTGTACATTTTATTATCCCAACGCACGCCAGCAGGAAGATTAACTTCTGGTACTGGAGAAATTGGAATAATACTCTGAGTTATCCTTGTGAATAGTGAAGAGCCACGACCATAATTCTTTTGGACTCCTATAACAAAGCCCAAATCAAAAGGATGAATCTCGGGTTGTAAAAAGGAAGTGTACTCTAATTTGTTTATGCTCTCCTTCGCAGAAATTAAAACAGAGGGCTGAATTCCAAACTGTATATCAGCGTACTTAGTATGCAAACTGTATACAATTGGCGCATCGATATACCTAAACCTATATCTGTGCGAACTAAAATCTTCTTGCTGTGGGTCGGCAGGTTCTTTACTTCCCTTTTGGTTATATAGTATGCTTAAATGAAAACCATTTTTAATTTGGTTAGTTATTTTTACAATTGCACCAAAATGAAATCCTAATTTATCGAACCCTCCTGCTCCATCCCCATGGATTTGGGATAGGGTTGGTCCAAATACTAAACCACCATTAAAGCGAACTGCTTTAGAATCTGCTACTGGTGTTTGGCCCCATGAGGTTAAGGTGGTGAATAATAATAAAAGAAGAAGCACTCTTGTTGCCATTATTCAAAAATGTAATGGCCTAAACAGTTAATGATTGATCCATTTTCGTCACTAACAATCGCAACGATTTCGCAGTTATTAATATTAAGATTATCGTCCCAAGAAAATGTGAAGTCTGATTGGAATGAATCACCGCTAACAGGATTAGAAATTACAGTTAATCCTTCATGTCCAGTTAAACTAGATCTTAAAAGATGATTGAATTCGTAATTTACTACATGCTCTGGATCTTGGCTGTAATCTTTTTGATCTCCGATTAAATGAGATTCAGAAATAAGAATAGACAACCTGTGGTCACCACTCGGAATAATAATATCCTCACCATCACTATCACTAGAAAAATATTCTCCATAAACGTGAATATTTAAGTTTTCAGCATTTGAATCCCATTCAGTTTCAATAGCAAGTTCAATAGGTGTTGACTTTTCTAATTCTAATGAGACTAAGTCACTCCACTGTTCAGGTGAGAAGTAATCACCTGGATCATCCATCCTATTGACTCTTCCAACAGGATTTGCTTGGAAATCTAATTGATCCCAGAATGCATTTCCTTCTTCACAAGTCCAGTCTGTTGGATATTCATCATTTGTAAAAGCTAAGTTTCCTGCGTGGATAGCAATAGCAAAAACTTTACCGCCATTGTTTTCAACTAATTCTTCTGCAATGATTGCAGCTGCCGGACAGGCTCCACACTGATGAGCAGTAAAATCTTCTACTAATACGTTTTTTCCAGTTTGTTCAGTAACTGTTAAAACAGGAGGTGGCCCATAAACTTCCTCATTGTATTCTACTTCAAACTTAATNGTNGGATCATCTATTACATCACATGATGTGCAGANAAGGATTNTAGATANAATTAAAAGATATNCTCGNCTCATTTCANAANNGATAAAAAAACCGCGCTTGCACCTATGAAGTACAAGACGCGGTTTTCTAAATATATTATCTGCTTAGTGAGTTTTTGTTACTCTATGTGTAGAAGTCTCACCAGAAGCAGTTACACTTAAAAGGTAAATGCCAGTATTCACAGAAGAGAAATCAAGTTGGATGTTTTGAGTTCCAGCTGCAACAGAACCAAGATTCATGTCGATTACTTTCTCACCCACTAGGTTATAGACAACTACATAAGCATCTCCAGCCTCAGGAGTTATAAATTCAAGATTTGTATAACCGCTGAATGGGTTTGGATATACTGAAACAGACGATGAAAGCTCATTGATTTCACCTACTGAAGTTGTGGTAAATGGATCTGTTTCTGAAGTCACCTCCATACCAACTTCTATAACTTCAAACCATACGCCTGAAGATCCTTGGTAATCAAGAACAAATCCAAGTTCTGATTCTCCATCTACTTTTACGATTTGAGCGTATCCGTCTGCATAATTTCCCCAATACGATGCGTTTAAACCGTCACCGTAAGTGTCAACCATTGTAAAAGTGTAACACTCATTTAAATCTAGAGTAACGTCTGTAGTGAATAGGTTATCAGCTACTGTATATGCACCAGGATCAACATTTTCAACAACTCCTCCATTTGAATTAGTAATAGACCAACCAGTTTCTTGCGGCCAGTTGTCTGTCATAACTCTAACCTGAATATTTGTAGTAGATTCTTCAGACCCAACAATGTCAACTGATTGTATAAGATCCCATTCTTCACCATTTACCTCGGCAACACTAATCTCAAGTGTGCCAACGTCAGTAAAATCTCCTAAATCAATAATCTCAGTTGCACCAGCTTCCAGACTGCCAGTCCAATTAACTGGTGTTTGAGCAGAACCTCCAATAGTGAGTTCGATAGTCATTTCAGTAATTGTCTCTTCACCAACGTTTACTATTTGAGTTGTAGCAGACCATTGTGAACCACCACATGAAGAAGTTTCACCTGTGTATGTCATAACAGGGGCAGCCACTCCATTTACATAGTTATCGCATGGAGCAAATGCAGCAGCAACATGCTGATTAAATGTTCCTTGTCCAGATTCAACTAATGTTCTGTCAGGGCAAACAGTATAAATTGTAGGATAATAAGCGTTATTATAATCGTCAAAGATGTTTGATGCATTATCGATGATAGGAAAAGTGGTGATTGAAACCCAATTTCCTGTTGTAGCTGTACCTGTACCGTTGAGATCATCAGCTGTAGTAGTGTCATCAGATTCTAAATAGAAAATCATTACATCACCAGATCCGTCAGGGCCAAATTCAGCATACATTTCTTCCAGAATTCCACTTTGAGCATAATTCCAACATGGGCCACACCATGTTGCTGAGAAGTCAAGAACTACAGTCATGCCTTCATCAAGTAATTGGTAAAGATTCCACTCGACTCCGTCAATATCAGTAGCGGTGAAGTCTGGAGCGATACTTCCATTGGGTAGTTGCGAAAATGCAGAGAAACCAATGGTTAACGCTGCGAAAAGCATGTAAAGTTGCTTCATATTTTTATAATTTAATTGTTTCTAATTCAGATGGTTGTTGGGATACAGGCACAAAAATAGTAATATTTAGACGAATTAGACTAAATAAAGGTTGCATACCTAAAAACTAGAGGTAAACGTTAGCTCAAACCCGTTAGATGCAGGTACAGCACGACAGACACCTCCTACACAAAAGATACCCTCTCTTCTTTTACCATATCCAAGGCTAAGTCGGTGAGGACCATTGATGTAACCAGCTGAACCAAATAAGTAATGAATCCTTTTATTTGGGTCAGGATTTCCAAAGTTATATTGGTCGATAACACTAAGAAACCAATGTGGGCTCCAAGTATATTCTGCAACAAATGTAGCCCAATCTCCCTTGTCTTGTTTTTCATAAACACCCTCTTCAACTTCGTCTTTACCAGTTGTCAAAACTTGAAACTCTGTCCTAAGACTCTGTTTTTTTCCAGTTTTAATTTGGGTTTCAAGAACAATGATGTTAGCATCAACAATTCCTACATAATCTGTCGTTACTGGAACAGCCAGTGTATTGAATTTAAGGTTCATGTACATAGCCTTCATCTTAAAATTCTTAGTAAACTTTCTACTGATTTCAAAGCTGATATCTTGTATGTTTAGAGAATTCCCAAATCCCCAGCTGTTTCTTTCATATCCATTTACTAAACTTTCTCTACCAGAAAAATTAGTAGTGTCAAGATTATAAGCTGTTGCAAAAATTAAGCTCAGTTTTGTCCCGTATTTCCCACCTAAAGTTGATCCTCTTTTTAAAGAGTAATACAACTCTCCTCTAAAGCTTGACTCTCCGTTTATCACTGTTGCATAAGGATAAAGAGTGGCAGCCAAATTGTATGTATGAGGCTTAGTAATTGCAGGAATATTATTTATTGGAGCGTCAAACAAGAGTAAATCTCTATCAGATCTGAAGCTCATATTGTCAGTTACAGATCTGTGTAATAAGAAGCTAAATCGATTAACGTTTCCAGTTAAGAAATAGGTTAGAGCTTCTCCTGGTTTAAAAATATATCCGTTGTCTGCTGAGGGATCGTTGATTTTGTATGAATACCTAGCGCCAGCACTCCATGTTTTATACTGAAAAGTTGCTCCAGTTTCCCAGCCAGCTACATTGTCTGGAAGCGTTACATAAATAGAGTCCTTTCGAATAATTTTTCCTTCCTGGAACTTGCTCACGAATGAAAAATCTTGGTTTAGCCTAAATTTTGAATCCGCGAATCCAGGAATAAGGTCATTATATGATAGTTCGGCATTTGCTCCCCTAACAATTCCGTCGCCATTTATGATGCCTCCATCAAAATCCAGTCTTTGCTTTCCGTAGATTAACTTTATTCTTAATGCATCAATTGGATTTAGAATTAGTCGTATTCCATCCATTGCATTATCCAAGCCCAAATCCCTTGCCTCGTANGACCTNAACAATAGNCCNTCTCCAAATTGTTCGTAGAAATTACCAATGGTTANATCNACTCCTCTGTCTCTNTCCTGGTAGCGAGCAAAACGATAACNCACNCCTGTTCCATTAAATCTTCCTGGGAATCCCAAAACGGAATTCAGATAAGATTCATAACGCAGCCCAGCCGAAAAATCCCCCTTTGTATAGATGACATTAGCGAAAGCGTTGAAACCTGTTTTTGATGGTGGAACTACAGCTCCGATAAGTTCGTCTTCTTGGTATGATTGCCATAGAATACTAACATTACCAGTGACAACTCCTTGATTTTTGTCTTCGTTTTGGGCTAGTGAGCTCAATGAAGCGAACAGCCCTAAACTCAATAAAAAGACTAACTTATTCATTCTACTAGTTTCAGGAGTTCTTCGTAGAGCTCATCTTCGTCTCCTTCAGCATAATTGTTGTGAGTCCAAACTACTTCTCCCTTGCCATTAACAAGAAAAGTATGAGGAACATTTATCACTTGCATGGCACGAGCAAAATCTCTGCCTGGATCTAAAAGGACATCGTATTCCCAGCCAGATGACGTCACAAAAGGAGCAACTCTGCTCATTGAACGNGAATCATCTATGCTAACNGCGATAATTTCTNCACCAGTTTCNTCTTNCCAATCAACGTAATAGTCCATGTAATTATTTAATTCACGCTTACATGGGCTGCACCATGTAGCCCAAAAACAAATTACAGTTGGATTCCCATTTCCCACTAGATCCGACGGGTTAACGGTCATTCCTTCAAGATTTTTCAAATCAACTGAAGCTACGGTTTGGGCTTCAACCAAAATACTAAAGCCAAAAGAAATAGCTAGTGCTACAATTACCTGTTTCATTTTTTTGTCTTTGAGATATGAATGCAAAGAAAAGGCATTCTACTCATTTAGTATGCCTTAACTTTACGTACATGAAATGTAACAAATTTTTTCAACTCTTAATGGGGTTAGTTTTTTTCGCTACAGGAACAGCTATTGCTCAACCTGAGGTAGTCCTTGAAGCTGAGACAGTTTATGTATACTTAGACGACCCTGCTTCTGAAGAGGTTACTACTTATGCGACAGTTTCGAATAATCAGTTTGGCACTATCGAGCTAATGTGTTCAAGAANCTACATTGATGTGGTAGATCCGTATAATTACCCATATAATCCAGCAGGAGAGGGTTCTTATGAAAAGTTTTGTTGGGGTCCCATTTGTTACAATTACGGGGAGGATGCGTCAAACTCAAATTCAGGATTTACAGTTGGTATTCCCAACGGAGATACAGACTCATCTTTTATTGCATACTTCTACCCTAATGGAGTAATAGGAACAAGCACAATTGAATACTGCTTCCACCCAGTTGGAAATACAGCTGGAGGCACATGTGTTCAAATTACATACATTGTTGAACAAAGCGCTGATATAGATCAACCTTACATTGAAGAAGCTGAGATGTCATCAGTTTATCCAAATCCAATTACTAGCGAGGGGTCTATTGACTTTGTAATTCCTGAAGGAAGAACAGGACAAATTATCGCTAGGGATTTAACTGGTAAGTCTATCAGAAGATTCAATTCGCTCAACTCCGAAGGAAGAGTCTTGATTGACGTTTCAGACTTAGCACCTGGACTATATTTTACAACTCTAGAAATAGACGGAACTGCTACAAAAACTAAAAGATTTGTTGTAGCTAAATAAGCTTTATGCAATCTCCAAATAAAAAGGAATCTCTTGATTACCATTCACGTGGAAGAAAGGGTAAGATTGAGGTTGTCCCTACAAAACCTTACAGCTCACAGAGGGATTTGTCCTTGGCATATAGCCCTGGTGTAGCTGAACCATGTCTTGCAATTTCAAATAACCCAGATGATGTTTACAAATACACATCAAAGGGAAATTTAGTAGCAGTAATTAGTAACGGCTCTGCAGTTTTAGGCTTAGGTGATATAGGGCCAAGCGCAGGTAAGCCTGTAATGGAAGGTAAAGGGGTGCTTTTCAAGGTTTTCGCAGATATCGATGTCTTTGATATTGAAATTGATGCTACAGATGTAGATCATTTTGTTTCAACAGTTAAGGCTATAGCTCCAACTTTTGGTGGAATTAACCTTGAAGACATCAAAGCTCCAGAAGCTTTTGAAATTGAAAGAAGGCTCAAGGAGGAATTAGATATACCAGTTATGCACGACGATCAGCACGGTACAGCAATTATTTCTGCTGCAGCTATGCTAAATGCGCTTGAACTAACATCACGCGACATTAAAGATGTTAGAATAGTTGTAAGTGGTGCAGGTGCTGCAGCAATGTCGTGCTTGGAGCTCTATATGAAACTTGGTCTACAAAAGAAGAACGTAGCGATTTTTGATAGCAAGGGCCACGTACACCAAGGACGTGATAACTTGGACGAACGCAAGAGTGAATTTGCGTCAAAGAAGCAATACAAAAACTTGAAGGAAGCACTTGATGGTGCTGATATTTTTTTGGGTCTTAGTAAGGGGGGGCTAGTTGATACCGATATGATAAATGGTATGGCTACAAATCCAATTGTATTTGCTTTAGCTAACCCAGAACCAGAGATTCCATATGCTGAAGCTGTTAAAGCTAGAGAGGATATTATCATGGCAACTGGCAGGAGTGATCACCCTAATCAGGTGAACAACGTTTTGGGATTCCCATTTATTTTTAGAGGAGCGCTTGATGTAAGAGCAACATGTATTAATGACGAAATGAAGCTCGCTGCAGTTCGAGCAATTGCTTCATTAGCAAAGGCAACTGTTCCAGATGAGGTGAGTGAAGCATATGACGAGCAATCATTAGTTTTTGGAAGAGATCTAATTATCCCTAAACCATTAGACCCAAGATTGATTTCTGCTATTGCACCTGCAGTTGCAAAAGCAGCAATTGAAAGTGGGGTTGCGCGTGAGCTAATAACTGATTGGAAAGTTTACGAGCAAACTCTTCTAAGAAGATTAGGTCAGGCGACCAATTTTTCTAGGTCTTTAAGCAACAGAGCAACAAAGAATCCCAAGAGGGTTGTGTTCGCTGAGGCAGAGCATTATAAAGTACTAAAGGCAGCCGAACAAGCTGTAGATGAAGGAATTGCTCATCCAATATTAATTGGAAGAAGGGAGAAAATTAAAGGGATTATAGAAGAAAATAGTCTCAAATTAGATTCTGCCACCATCATTGACCCTCGTTCAGACGAAGAAGAAGGAAGAAGAGTTAGATATGGAAAAATCCTTTACGAAAAAAGGATGCGAAATGGTCTAACTGCTCTGGAAGCAGAGCGAAATATGCGTCAAAGAAATTACTTTGGAGCAATGATGGTGGAGACTGGTGAGGCAGACGCTTTGGTTAGTGGTCTTACAAGAAATTATCCAAATGTGATAAAGCCAGCATTGCATGTAATTGGCAAGGCTGAGGGAGTTAACAAAGTTGCGGGGATGTATATCCTACAAACCAAACAAGGCCCCATGTTCTTTGCAGATACTACGGTAAATGTCAATCCATCTGCAGAGGAAATAGTTGAGATTACTCTATTAATGGCTGAAGCCGTTCGCAGACTTAGAATAGTTCCAAGAATAGCTCTTTTAAGCTATAGTAATTTTGGCTCGTCAAAAGGGGACGATGCAAAAAAGATGGCTGAGGCAGCTAAGATTCTTCACAGGGATCACCCAGATTTAATTGTAGACGGAGAAATTCAAGCAAATTATGCGATTAACAAGGCGCTTTTGGCTGAATCATATCCATTTTCAATTCTTCATAAAAGAAGGGTTAATACATTAATTTTTCCAAACCTTGCAGCAGGGAATATTTCATATAAGCTTCTCATGGAAATGGGTGGATTGGAGGCACAGGGACCAGTTCTTTTGGGTATGAAGAAATCAGTTCATATTTTACAACAAGGATCTACGGCTAAGGAAATAGTCGACATGGTCAGACTAGCTGTAGTCGATGCCCAAAATAAATCAAGGTCATGATTAACCACCTCCACGGTAGATTAGTTGAGAAATACCCAACACATGTTGTGGTTGAATGTGGTGGAGTTGGATACATGGTTCTAATTAGTTTGACCACTTTTGAAACTATCCNNGATCAAGAGGATATTTTNATNCATACTCATCTTGTTGTTAGAGAGGATTCCCAAACTCTNTNTGGNTTTGCTTCNGTTGAGGANAGGAAGCTGTTTTTGCTGCTAATTGGAGTAAGTGGAGTTGGAGCAAATACAGCAAGNATGATACTNTCTGCCATGGATTCTGCAACTACTTCTGAGGTCATTGCTTCAGGTGATGTAGATGCTATGAAAAAGGTAAAAGGAATAGGNGCAAAAACTGCNTCTAGAATAATTATTGANCTCCAAGACAAAGTTGGCNNAGAAACNGGGTCTTCGGGGACATTATCTGAAATATCTTCGCCGCACAATACAATTAAAAAAGAAGCGTTAATGGCTTTGACTTCTTTAGGCTTTGACAAAAAACGTGTGGATAAGGCTCTCGATGGAATTATTCAGAGATCGGATGGCGCTGTTGCGCTGGAAGTATTGATTAAGCAGGCACTGAAGGAGCTTTAAACGATAAGATAGGTGAATAAAATCGGTAGCATAAGTGCCAATTTTGGCATCCTTTTGGCTTTGCTTTTTTGCAACCTCTATGCTTACGCTCAAACTATAGACGAAGAAAATGATACTACAGAGGTTGATCTACCTTTTCCACATGGCGGAGAAGATCCGTTTAATCCAGTTGAAAATACGGGTGGATTAAGTCTAGATTGGCCTGAAAATATCAACTACAGCGTAGTCTATGATATAGAAACAGGCCAATATATTGTCCAACAAACAATTGGAGACACCCTACAGTTTAGACCCTCTTCTCTTTTTACTCTTGATGAGTTTTTAGATTATGACATTAGTGGAAATCTCACAGAGTTTTGGAATCAGTTGCAGGAAGAAGACGATCAGGCAAACAGAGCATTCGCACCAAAGCTTGAGATCAACAACGAACTTTTCGAAATGATCTTTGGATCAAATGAGATTGAAATTATACCTCAAGGTTCAGCGGAGATATCATTTGGCATTAATAGCTCAAATACAGAAAACCCAAGAATACCAGAACGACAGAGAAGGGTAACAACTTTTGATTTTGATCAGAGGATTCAGTTAAATATAACTGGAAAGATTGGTGATAAAATCGAACTTGGAACGAATTACAACACTGAATCACTGTTTGATTTTGAAAACCAAATGAACATTGGATATCAAGGCGAGGAAGACGATATTTTAAAAAATATCGAGGCGGGTAATATTTCACTTCCACTTCAAGGAACTTTAATTACTGGATCCCAAAGTTTGTTTGGAGTTAAGCTCGAGACTCAATGGGGAAGACTTTACAATTCAACTATTGTTTCTCAGCAGAAAGGTGAGAGACGGGATATTGAAGTTGAAGGCGGAGCCCAAACACAAGAATTCAATATTCGTGCTGACGACTATGAGGCAAATAGACACTATTTCCTTTCACAATACTTCCGAAACCAGTACGATACTGCGATGCAAAGCTTGCCTGTTCCAAATTCAGGAGTTGTGATCAATAGAATTGAGGTTTGGGTAGTAAACCTCCAGGCAAACACTCAGGATGTAAGAAATGTTATTGCAGTTACAGATCTGGGGGAGCATCAAGATTATATGAGTTCTAACTTGAATTTAACTTCTCTTACAAATAATTCAAATACAGCACCAACAACGGATTTTAATCATCCTCCTAACAACTATAACAATGATATTTTTTATGATTTTGTCAATAATGAGCAAATCATGGACTTTACAGATGCGAACACCGCAATTGCTTCATACCGCAATTTAAATTCCACAAAATTTGAACAAGGAGTACACTACGAAAGAGTTGGTAATGCCCGAAAATTAACTCCTTCAGAGTTTACTTATAATTCTAGACTCGGATTTATATCGCTTAGGCAATCACTTAACAATGCAGAGGTTCTAGCTGTTGCATATGAGTATACGCTCAATGGCCAAACCTATCAAGTAGGAACTCTCGCTCAGGATGGATTTACAGCACCAGGTGCCTTAGTACTTAAAATGCTGAAATCATCAGTCACCCAACTCGATCTGGATAATGGTGATCCATCCCCACTTTGGGATGGAATGATGAAAAACGTATACAGCATGCAGGCTTTTGGCTTAAGTCAGGAAGATTTCAGACTTGATATTTGGTATAACGATCCATCGACTGGTATTGATTTAAACTACATACCACGAGACCCTCTAGATGGCACGCTTCTGCTTCAGCTCTTAGGACTTGATCGTTTGGATATAAATACAATGCCAAATCAAGATGGTGTTTTTGATTACGTCGACAACGCTGNAACTCAAGGTGGAACGATTAACAGTCAAAACGGCAGGATTTTCTTCCCTTCTGTTGAGCCTTTCGGTGATAATTTAAGAAAGGAAATAAAGGCAAGAGTAGAAGACGATAATTTGGAGGATGCTCTTATCCAAACTTTGGTTTTTGATCCACTTTATGACAGTACAAAAACTGCAGCGCAACAGATTCCGTCACTTAACAGATATCATATCAAGGGCCAATTCCAAAGTGAGAGTTCTTCAGAAATTGCTCTTAATGCTTTTAACGTTCCAGAGGGGTCAGTTACTGTAACAGCAGGAGGAGTTAGATTGATTGAAAATCAGGATTACACTGTTGATTATAATATGGGAAGAGTTCGAATTATCAATGACGGTCTCTTAGAATCAGGCCAAACTATTAGGGTGTCACTTGAGTCAAACTCTATGTTTAATATCCAAACCAAAACTCTTATGGGGACAAGGTTTGACTATGTTGCAAGTGATAATTTCACAATTGGTACTACCTTCCTAAACTTACGAGAAAGGCCCCTAACACAAAAGGTAGATATAGGAGATGAGCCTGTAAAGAATACAATTTTAGGTATGGATTTCACTTGGCAAACAGAAAGTAAACTCCTCACCAAAATTCTTGACAAACTCCCTTTTTACAGTACAACAGCTGAGTCTTCGATTGACTTAAGTGCAGAGGGAGCGTATCTAATACCAGGACATAGCAGGGCAATAGGAGAACAAGGGAATGCTTACATAGATGATTTTGAGGGATCTCAATCTACAATTGATATAAGATCTGTATCTAGATGGTTCTTAGCATCTACTCCTGATGATGAAGGAATGAATGATCAGTTATTTCCCGAACACGCTTTCGAGGCTTCTCCACAAGCAAATTACAATAGAGCCGCTCTTGCTTGGTATACAATTGACCCTGCGTTTTATTCAGGATCTGGTTTGCAAGATGGACAGGTAAGTAGTGATGTGAGAAACGATCACAGGATGCGTCAAATACTCGAACAAGAAATTTTTCCAAATAGGGATTACCAACCTGGAACACCTAGAAACATCCCCACCTTCGATTTGAGCTATTGGCCAGACGAAAGAGGTCCATATAACTACGTTCCAGCTGAGGGAGACGACATAGCATACGGGCTTACTGAGGATGGAAAATTAGAAGAGCCAGAGACTAGATGGTCAGGGGTTCAACGAGCTTTAACTACTACAGACTTTGAGCAGGCAAACATTGAGTATATCCAGTTTTGGATAATGGATCCNTTCAATGATGATAGTGAAAACNNTACNGGNGGNGATCTNTANATNAATCTTAGGAAANGTAAGNGANGANGTNCTNAATGANAGTCANCTNGANTTTGAAAATGGATTGCCNTCGNCAAANAATNTAGACCANGANACGGATACNAGNNCNCTNGCTGTNTANCCTGANCCATCNATNTTTAANGTNGTAAANGCCTTNGATAATTCNNCTGGNAATTANGANATGCANGANGTTGGACTNGATGGTTTGAATTCTAATGATGAGAGGGAATTCTTCAGCGACTGGATAACTAGCCTTGAGGCATCGGGGTTAACATCTGAAGCTCTTGCAATTATTGAGGCCGATCCTTCAGCAGACGACTTTGAGTATTTTAGAGACCCTGGATCACAGGCAGAAAATCTGAACATAATTGATAGATACAAGAATTTTAGCAGGTATGAAGGAAACTCTAATACAGGCTCGCCTAATGGATATCCAATTGCCGCCACTACCATTCCAAATACAGAGGACATAAATGATGATATAACTTTGGGAACAATAGAGAGTTTCTACCAGTACAAAATCTCGATGAGGCCTTCTGATTTAGAAATTTCAGATGTAGGAACAAATTATATCACTGATGTTTTTGAGACTGAAAGCCAAAGCGCAACAACAAGCGAGCAGAGAAATATTAAGTGGTATCAGTTTAAGATTCCAGTAAAGGAATACGAAGACAGAGTTGGCTCAATAACTGATTTCCGTTCTATTAGATTTATGAGAATGTATTTAAAGGGATGGTCTCAACCAGTGACAATCCGGTTTGCCAGAATGGAGCTAATTAGAGGTGAGTGGAGAAAATACGAGGGAAGTCTTGCAGGTGCTCAAGAAGTAGAGCCTGAAGATCCTACGACAACCTTATTCAACTTAAACGCTGTAAACATTGAAGAAAATGGAAATAGAGAGCCAGTTCCTTATGTTACTCCTCCAGGGATTATAAGAGAAATTGATGTTGCCGCAGTAAATGCAAGACGACTTAATGAACAATCACTTTCAATGGAAATTTGTGGTTTAGCGGATGGGGATGCTAGGGGAGCTTATCGAAATATCAATTATGATATGAGGATGTATAAGCGTCTCAAAATGTATTTCCACGCGGAGGCAGGAGTCGACGGGACTAATCTGCAGGATGGGGATATTACAGGGTTCATAAGATTGGGGTCGGATTTTGACAATAATTATTACGAGTATGAGATTCCACTAGCTGTGACAGAATGGGGGACATCAAATGAAGATTTGATTTGGCCTGAACAAAACCAAATGGATTTTGAATTTAACGAACTAAAAAATCTAAAGATTGAACGACCAGAAGCATGGCCTGTGTTCCAAGAATTTTCACAACTAAATCCATCTACAGGTATTAGAACTTCAGTAAAAGGTAATCCAAACCTCGCTAATGTCGTAATGGTAATGGTGGGGGTGAGAAACCCAGATAAGGATATTGATAATTATCCATATGATGATGATGGATTAGAAAAGTGCGCTGTGGTTTGGGCTAACGAACTTCGACTTACAGATTTTAACGAAGAAGGTGGTTGGGCTGCAGTTGCAAGAATGAATGCAAATCTTGCGGACCTTGGTAATTTAAACGTTGCCGCTAATATGTCTACTCCAGGTTGGGGAGGTATAGAGGAAAGAGTTCAAGAGCGTCAAAGAGAAACTATAAAAGGGATTGATGCCAATAGTACTTTACAATTAGGGAAGCTTTTGCCTCAAAAGTTAGGTATTCAACTTCCTTTGTATCTAGGTTATTCAAACCAGATAACAACTCCACAATTTGACCCCCTTTCTCCAGATTTGGAAATGTCAGATCTAGATTTACCAACTGCAAGAAGAGAAAAGACAGAATCTGTTAATAGACTCAGGAGTATAAATTTCTCAAGTGTCAGAATTAATCCTCAGAGAAGCTCAAGACGTAGTGATGGTTCTCGGGATAGGAATAATCGAGGTGGAAATGATTCTGGAATGACTGCAGGAAAAGAGACGAAGGATTCAAAGGACATGATTAATTCTTCTAGAGGCGCAATGGGAGGTAGGGGCGGTGCAATGGGTGGCCGAAGTGGAGGTTCAAATAGCTCAGGGCCTTTGTCTTTCTTAAAGATTAGTAACTTCACTGGTAATTATAGTTATAATGAGCTTTATCAAAGTGATGTAAATACTGAGTTTGATTTAAATATTGAGCATAGAGGAGGCTTGGTCTATAACTGGCAAAATCGACCAAAAAATTATAAACCTTTTTCTAAGATTGGGTTCTTAAAGAATAAGAAAATTTTTAAGTGGATCTACGATTTTAATTTTTATTTGGCTCCAAAGCAGGTGAGTGTAAATAACCAAATGGAGAGGATGTATCAGACTACTAGAGTAAGAAATAACACATTCGATTTGTTGGGGATAGAGACTCCACTTCTAATAAACACTCAGGTTCTTAAATCTTGGAATTGGAACAGAAATTATATTTTCAAGTATGATTTAACTTCATCTCTTAAGTTCGATTATTCTGCACAAGCTAACGCTTTGGTGACTGAACCAGCAGGTATTATTAATAGAGAGGATGCACTTTATGAACAATATGTGGACTCTGTAGTAAATAGCTTAAGGCAGGCAGGTCAAGTAACTACATACAACCATAATGTAAATGGTTCTTACAAGCTTCCGTTTGATAAAATACCGCTGTGTGATTTTATGTCTGGAGATACCAGATACCAAAGTTCTTTTAGATGGGATAGAGCACCCTTCTCTCAAGAGTATTTAGGGAATACTATTCAAAATTCAAGAAATTTGAGTTTAAATGGACAAGCAAATTTTGTTAAGCTCTATAACAGAGTTCCTTACTTAAAAAAGATAAATAATAAGAGACCCAAAAAGAAGAATAATAAAGTAAGCAACGAACGTAAGGACGGGTTTGGCAACATTGAAGAGGAACAAGAAAAGGAAAAGAAAGAGTGGAATATCAATCCACTTGAGCATATCTTAAGGTTTGCTATGGGGATTCAAAACCTAAGTGGATCTTTCTCTAGAAATGAGGGCATAATGCTCCCAGGGTATTCTCAACAAGCAAGGTATGCCGGATTCAATTCTGACTTTACAGCTCCAGGAATGATGTTTGTTTTAGGACATCAGAATACAGATTTGTTTGGAAATAGAACAAACGATTATGCAATTTATGCTGCTGAACAGGGTTGGCTCTTGGAAGAGACAAATATGAACAATATGTATACCGAATCATTTATGGAAACGTACAATGTGAGGTTGAATATTGAGCCAATTAAACATTTTAAGATAGAGCTAACAGCAAACAGAAGTTCATCTAGGAATCACCAAAGCTTCTTCCGCTATGACGATGCTCTAAATGGGTTTTCGTACCAATCTCCAACAGAGACGGGAAACTTTTCTTCTACAGTATTGTCTTGGCCTACCGCTTTTATAGATGATGACGAGAATTTCGATTCTGAAATCTGGTCTCAGTTACTTCAAAATAGATGGGTAATTAGCTCTAGACTTAACGAACAGACCTATAATGATGAGGAAATAAATCCAGAAACTGGATATTACTCAGGATGGGGCAGAACATCGCAAGATGTTACAATTCCTGCATTCATAAGCGCATACTTAGGTAAAGATGCCAGTACTGTAAATCTCGATGTAATGAAGACCAAGGTTGCTCCAAACTGGAGGGTTACCTACGATGGTTTAAGTAAGATCCCTTCACTTAAAAAGAAATTCAGAAGGTTTAACTTGAGTCATACTTATCGCTCAACAATGACCACTTCATATACTACAAATCTTCAGTATGAAGAGGATGAATATGGCAGGCCTACGGCAAGGGATAACGGTCCAGAGGAGAACTGGATATCCCAAAGACAATTTAATATGGTAAGTATTTCTGAACAGCTTTCGCCTCTTGTTGGGTTGGATATGACAATCAAGACTGCTTCAGACAATGAGCCACAACTAAAGTTTGAGATTAACAGAGATAGAAATGTGAGCTTTGGATTAGCTAACTATCAAGTAACTGAGACAAAGAGTAAGGGTATGGTTATAGGAGTTGGCTATAAGTTCGCTAATGTTAGAAATCCATTCATAAGAACTTACGGTAAGTTGCCCATTAAGATGCTAAAAGAGACAGATCTACTATTGCGCTTAGACCTAAATATTAGAGACAATAGTACAATTATTAGAAAAATGGAGGAAGAGCAGAATCAAGTCACGGCAGGACAAAAGCTAGTATCTATTAAGTTTTCAAGTGATTTAGAGGTTAGTGATAAGGTCACTTTGAGAGCTTTCTACGATCAACAGTTGACTTCTCCCAAAATCTCCACGTCATTTGCAACTTCAAACATTAATTCCGGATTTGCTATCCGATTCAATTTGAACCAATAATAAAATGAATATACCTACTGACTTACGTTACACATCTGATCACGAGTGGATCAAATTGGATGGAGATATCGCTACTGTTGGTGTTACTGACTACGCTCAAGGCGAGCTAGGTGACATTGTATTTGTAGAAGTAGAAACTGAGGGTGAAGAATTAGATGCTGAAGAAGTGTTTGGCACTATTGAAGCTGTGAAGACAGTAAGTGATTTATTCTTACCTGTATCTGGAGAGATACTGGAGTTTAATTCAGCTTTAGAAGATGATCCATCTCTCATAAACAACGATCCATTCGGTGATGGTTGGATTATTAAAGTAAAGGTTAGCGACACTGCTGAGTTTGATGCTTTGATGGATTCAGAAGCGTATGCTGCAACACTTGGTTAAGGGGTTTATGCATAAAGTGGCATAATACTTGAATGATAACGAGTGTATTTATTAATTTCGAACTCTAGAATTAAAGCAGATGATAAGTCGTAAAACACCTAAAGCAGATTTAGAAAACAAACGCTCTTCTTGGCGTGCACTCGGCTTTATTGCCTCGCTTTCTATTGTGTTAGTAGCTCTTTCGTGGACTAGTTACGATGTAGCTATTAGACAAGCACTAAACTTCGAAGCTGACCTTCTTGAAGATGAGGAGATTCCAGTAAACGTAGTTACTCCACCACCTCCACCACCTCCACCACAGCAGACTACTGTAATTGAAATCGTTGATGATGAGGAGGAAATTGAGGAAGAACTAGAAATCGAGGATATCGAATTAGACGAGGATACTGAGATTGAAATTATCGAAGAAGATGAAGATCTAGAAGACGATACTCCGTTCATGATTGTAGAAAACATGCCTGCCTTAGGTCCATGTAAGAGCATGAGGGGTGATGAGCGTCATCAGTGTACTCAAATGGAGATTATCAAATACGTAAGCAAGAACACTAAGTACCCACTTATTGCTAAAGAAGCAGGAATCCAGGGAACAGTATTCGTTTACTTCGTTGTTGGAAAAGATGGTAATGTGAAGGACGTGAAAATCCTTAGAAAAGTTGATCCTAGACTTGATAAAGAGGCAAAAAGAGTTGTTGAATCTCTACCTAAATTTGAGCCAGGACAACAAAGAGGTAAGAGTGTAAGCGTTCAGTACACTATACCAGTGAAGTTTATCATTAGATAAACAGGTTAGCTAGGTCCTCAAACCAAGTAATGCTTTCAAAGCACCCGTCAATTGACATGACAAAGTAGATGCCAAATAGCGCTGCGCCAAACTTTAAGCCACGTCTGTAGTATAGCAATGTGCTAACAGCATTTATTGCTACCCAGTAATACCAGCTGTCAGGGATATTTAAAATCATAAGCCAAGTTGCACCTATGCTAAAAACTGTGGTAAACGAATCCACCATGGGAAGCTTTGAGTTTGTATTTTTTTTTAGGTAAGTGCCTAAGTAAAACGTTGCAATTGTCGACCCAACGACTAAGGCAAAATTCTCCCAAGTCCCCCAAGACCCAATAGGATAACCATAGTAGAAAAAATAAAAACCAAATATGGCCATTACTAAATAGAAAAACTGCAGAAACGCCTCTGCATATATCTTCTTTTTATAGCACAGATATGTAAAAATAATAGCTCCAATTGCTGCAGGATAAAAAGCCCCAGGTACTATGCCAATTAAATACATAAAAGTGTAAAGCAAACTAAGCAATACAGCAATTGCCTCTAAAACTCTATCCATTTAAGATTCTTTTTACTCTATCTATCACAGTCTTTTTTCTCTCATCTAAATCCGCAGCTGGAAGAATCGTATAACTAACGCTCTCACTATCAAGAAATTCTGTAAATGACTTTTCATACTCTACTCTGTCTAAATAATCAGGAAGCTGTCTGAGAGGATCTTCTTCAAATTTCTCTATGGTTTGACACAGGAAAATTTGGTCTATATTTTCCTCTGGCTCAATCTCTATATCATGCCCAAACTTCACCCTCGACCACATCCTCAACTCCATATGAGCAGTATCACAAACAACGCCATTAACAGCGTGTTGCATGGATTCAGAGACCATTGACTCTTGAAGTAAATGAATAGATTTAAGAGTTGTTGCAGTTTCTATTCCTTTAATTACATCTTTATTATACCTACACTGCTCTTCTATAAATTCATAACCAAGTTCTGCAGCTACAGCTTTAGCAAGTGTCGTCTTACCTGAATTTTCAATTCCAGAAAATACTATTCGGAGTTTTTTACTCATCAAATTCACAAGTGCAAGGTTCGGAAAATTCAATAATTACGTTTGGCAATAATTCTAAAAGTTGTATTTGCTCTTCGAACAACATATCGTTATACAGCAGGTCTATATATTTCAGCGATTCAATATTACTTAATGAAGCTGGAAATACTCTAATTAGATTAGACCATAACCAAAGACTTTCGAGGTATTTTAATCTATCAATATCTAGTGGGATGCCATCAATATTGTTTTCTCCCAAATTTAGGGTTTTTAAATTAGTCAACTCTAAAATCACGTTTGGGAAGCTATCGAATCTGTTCATAGAAGCAGTGAGCTTTTCTAAGTTTTGGAATTCATTAAACCAAGAAGGGAGCGAGTCAAGTTTGTTCTTGTTTAGGTTGAGTGTTTTGATATTTGGGAACTTTTTGAGTTCAATTGGTAGAGTAGTTAATCTTTTTTTTGATAGATCGATGTGTTGAACTACAAGCCCAGAGACTAAAGCTTCGTGAGCTTCTTGAAGATTGTCGTACACAATGGGGTTTTGGGCACTCAATACAATTGAGTACATCAAAGCCCAAATTGTGAAAACAGATCTCATTTTCCCATCAATTTAAGATTTTATGGACAGCATTTTCATCATCGATTAAAGCTGCTTTGAGCTCTTCAACGTTAGCAAATCTTTTTTCGTCACGTAATCTTTTGACGAATCTTATTTCTAAATGCTCACCATAGATATCTTCTGAAAAGTCGAGAATATTAACTTCGATGCTTATGTTGTTATTATCAGAAACAGTAGGCCTTTCTCCAATGTTTAGCATTGCTTTGCGCTTATTACCGTCTGGAGTTATAGCCCAAACTGCATATACGCCATTTTTTGGGATAATCTTGAGTCCCTTATCTACTTCAATATTTGCAGTAGGAAATCCGAGGTCTCGGCCTAGCTTTTTGCCATTAACAACCCTTCCAACCAAAGGAAAATTCTCAGTTAAGAATTCAGAAGCGCTTTGCATATTTCCTTTCTCTATAGCCTGCCTGATTTTAGTAGAGCTCACTCTAATATCGTTAACATATTCAGCGTCAAGAGCAATTACCTCAAAGCTAAACACCTTTCCCATTTCCTTAAGAGCGCTAAAATCACCCTCTCTATTGCGTCCAAACCTGTGATCATCTCCAATTACTACCATTGAAGGCTTTATACCTTCGGCGAATAGATTTTTCACATATTCTAGGGGTGTAAGTCTTGAAAGTTCCAAATTGAACTCTTCAATTATCAAAAAGTCCAGCCCAGTGTCTTCCAAAAGCGCCATTCTTTCCTCCAAAGTATTTAAAAGTTTTAAACCATGATTGTCTGGATGCAGGATAACCCTAGGATGTGGGTGGAAAGTTAAGAGAGCAGTTTTACCTCCGATTTCTTTTGCCTTTTGGCTCAAAATATCTATAACTGCACGGTGTCCAGCGTGTACGCCATCAAATGTTCCTATGGTTAAAACTATAGGAACTTCCGAAAAAAATTCGTTTGTACTCTTGTAAACTTCCAAGGGTATAAAGTTAGGTAGGTATTAGGCGAATAATTCGTAAGTCTTATTGTATTTTTGCACTCGATTATACATGTCAAGACAAAATAAAATGTCAGCACAACAAGGAGTAGTAGCACAAGTTATCGGACCAGTAGTAGATGTCCGTTTCCCTCAAGGAGTTGAATTACCTAACATCTTAGACGCATTAGTTGTAGATTCTGGGGAAAACAAACTCATTTTAGAAACTCAAAAGCACATCGGTGAAGACACAGTAAGAGCGATCTCAATGGACGCTACTGAAGGACTTAGCCGTGGCATGAAGGTAGAAGCAACAGGATCAGGTATCCAAATGCCAACTGGAGATGCTATCAAGGGTCGTCTTTTCAACGTAGTTGGAGACGCAATTGACGGTATCGGTTCAGTTAGCAAGGAGAATGGTCGTAGCATTCACCAAGAGGCGCCAACATTTGAGGAGCTTAGTACTTCAACTGATGTTTTATTCACAGGTATAAAAGTAATTGATCTTATTGAGCCTTATGCAAAAGGTGGTAAGATTGGTCTATTCGGTGGTGCNGGTGTAGGTAAGACNGTACTTATTATGGAGCTTATTAATAACATCGCAAAGGGATATGAGGGTATTTCGGTTTTCGCTGGTGTGGGTGAGCGNACTCGTGAAGGAAACGATCTTCTTCGTGAGATGATCGAATCAGGAGTAATTAAGTACGGTAAAGAGTTCGAAGAAAGCATGGAAGCTGGCGGATGGGACCTAAGTAAGGNTGATAANGCTGAGCTTGAAAANTCACAAGCAACACTTGTATTTGGTCAGATGAATGAGCCTCCAGGGGCACGTGCTCGAGTAGCACTTTCTGGACTAACTGTTGCGGAATACTTCCGTGATGGTGATGAGCAATCAGGTGGTCGTGACATCCTTTTCTTCATCGATAACATTTTCAGATTCACTCAAGCAGGTTCTGAGGTATCGGCACTTTTAGGTCGTATGCCATCAGCAGTAGGTTACCAGCCAACTCTAGCAACAGAGATGGGTGCCATGCAGGAGAGGATTACTTCAACTAAGCGTGGATCAATTACATCGGTACAGGCCGTTTACGTACCAGCTGATGACTTGACTGACCCAGCACCAGCAACGACTTTCGCTCACCTTGATGCGACAACAGTACTTTCTCGTAAGATTGCTTCTCTAGGTATTTACCCAGCGGTCGATCCACTTGATTCTACTTCAAGAATTCTTGATCCAGACATCATTGGAAAGGAGCACTACGATTGTGCAGAGAATGTGAAAGCTATTCTACAGCGTTACAAGGAGCTACAGGATATTATCGCAATTCTTGGTATGGATGAGCTTAGCGAAGAGGACAAGCAGGCAGTTAACAGAGCACGTCGTATTAGCCGTTTCTTAAGTCAGCCATTCCACGTAGCAACTCAGTTCACTGGTCTTGAAGGCGCCTTCGTATCAATTGAGGATACGATTAAAGGCTTTAACATGATTCTAAGTGGTGAACTTGATAAGTACCCAGAAGCTGCATTTAACCTAAAGGGAACGATTGAAGAGGTTATCGAAGCAGGAGAGAAAATGCTTGCAGAAGCTTAATCATGACAGTTGAAATTTTAACACCAGACGTAGTTTTATACGAGGGAGATGCTANATATGTAGGTCTTCCTGGTTCTGANGGCAGTTTGGGTATTTTGAGCAACCACGCCGCTCTAGTTACTACTCTTAGAGAGGGTGAGGTAGTTGTGAAAAACGACAATGACGAACAAGTATTCGCTGTAAAAGGCGGAACTGTAGAAGTATTGAACAACCACGTTACAATACTTGCTCAATAAAACATACTATCCATTACGGATGATGATAGGGCTCACCTTTTAAAATAGTGTGAGCCCTATATATTTGCTCAACAGCGAAAATTCTAATTAGTTGGTGAGGGAAGGTTAGTGGACCTAGAGCCCAAGTTGCATTTGCCCGCTGTCTAATACTAGGATCAAATCCATAGGGTCCGCCAATTAAAAATGCAACGTGTTTAAGTCCTCTATTCCCTAGTTTTTCTATATGTTTAGAAAACCCAACTGAATCGTAAACCTTTCCCCTCTCGTCTAGGAGAATTAAGTGGTCAACTCCTTCGAGAAATTTGGTCTGCAAAACGGCCTCCTCTTTCATCACAACCTGTTTGCTTGCCTTTGCGAATTTACTTTTGAGGTTGGGAGTTTCTATGTATTTATACTTACCATAGCGACTCATGCGCTTAGAGTAGTTTTCGACACCCTCAACTATCCATTTGGCATTTGTTTTGCCAGTTGCTATTAATGAAATCTGCACGTTGTGAAGTTAAAGATTATCTTTGCATAATGCTAAACGATGCAATGAAGAGCTTTATCGCTCTCGCACTAAAAGAAGATATAGGGGAGGGTGATGTAACATCTGAATCTAGTGTGCCAAAAGATCTTATTCAGGACGGATATATTCTTGCAAAAGAAGATGGGGTAGTGGCTGGAATTGCAGTTGCTGAGGAGGTTTTCAGGCAAGTAGACCAGGACATAGAATTCAATGCCATTGTTGAAGATGGAGCTAAGGTGAAATATGGAGATGTGGTTATTGAACTCAATGGACCTGCTAGAAGCATACTATCAGGAGAAAGATTAGCATTGAATTTTATGCAGAGGATGAGTGGAATTGCATCTAAAACAAATGAAATTGTCACCATACTTGAAGGAACACCAACAAAGGTTTTGGACACTAGAAAAACAACACCTGGTTTAAGGTCCTTTGAGAAGTGGGCAGTAGCAATTGGCGGTGGTGTAAATCACAGGATGGGTCTTTACGATATGATTCTACTTAAAGACAACCACGTGGATTACGCAGGAGGAATGAAGGAAGCACTTATTCAAGTGGCAGAATACCAAAAGGGAAGACCAAATAGGCTTCCTCTTGTAGTCGAAACAAGATCTTTTGAAGAAATAAAATGCGCCCTAACTGCATCTGAAAATACTGGAATTGATATAGACAGAATACTCCTAGATAATTTCTCTCATTCAGAAGTTGCTGAAGCAGTTGAGAGATTTTCTTCTTCTTCTACTTTAGAGGCATCAGGCGGCATCACTCCAGAAAATGTACGTGGATACGGAGAGGCGGGAGTTGCATTTGTTAGTATGGGATATATGACACACTCTGTAAAAAGCTTAGATTTGAGTTTGAAGAGTACCCCAAATGTCAGCNAACAAGGATTCTAAATTTAAAACTTGGCTTGTACAGCATTCTTTAGTTGTCAAGATTCAAGGATTTTTACGTGAGATTAGTCCTTGGGGTGTCGAGGGGATGAACCTCTACGATGTTTTGAGATTCTTTATTACTGGACTAATAAATGGATCTGTGTCAATTCGAGCCGCTGCAATTTCATTTAGGCTCTTGGTTGCTGTTTTTCCTGTAATTATTTTACTTCTTAGCATACTTCCATATACGCCATTAAGAGCTGAAGATGTTATTGACGTTTTGAGAATATTCTTCCCTGGCGAAACGGTAACATTGTTTGAGCAAACAGTGCAAGACTTGCTTGACAAAACTCAGGGAACGCTCCTTTCAATTACTTTCATATTAACTCTTATATATGCTTCGAGTAGTATCAACGCAATTCTTACAGGATTTAACGCCAGCTACTTAATTGAGAACAAAGGGAACACTTGGTATTCGAGTCTCGTTTCAATTCTACTTTTAGTGGTTCTTGTTTTGTTATTGGGATTCTCTGTTTTACTAATAGGTTTTAGCGGGCAGGNANTATCGTGGTTGTATTCAGAGGGACTCTTGCCGGGAGAAATAATTTTATGGCTCAACATAGTCAGATGGCTACTCTCATTATTANTAGTTTATTTCTCTGTGAGCATNTTNTANCANTTTGGAAATCCAGANACGGACAAGTGGAGGACCTTGACNCCAGGNGCATCAATGGCAACNATNTTNATTGTAATAATTTCTATNGCCTTTAGCTGGATTATCACATATTTAGATTCNTACAANANACTTTATGGGTCAATTGGAACATTCCTTGCCTTGTTAGTTTGGGTTAATGCAAACAGCTCTGTATTATTGTTAGGATTTGAGTTCAATGCTAGCGTACACAAAGCGAGAAATCAAGCCACGAAAAAACTGAAGACAAAAACATCATAATATGATTGCTACAAATAAATTCTCTATCGCATCTCTGATTTTTGCGATGATATTAAGCTCTACAAACATTTTAGCCCAAAACCCAATCCTAGGCAAGTGGAAGACAAAAGATGATGAAACTGGAAGAATTAAGAGTATTGTCGAAATCACTGAAAAGGACGGAAAATTTTACGGAACAGTCGTTGAACTTTTCAGACTTCCAGAAGAAGATCAAGATCCATATTGCGATAAATGTGAAGACGACAGAAAAGACAAGCGTGTGCTTGGAATGGAAATCGTAAGAGATATGGAGCCGGCTAAAGGTGAGAACGAATGGGACGAAGGAACTATAATGGACCCTAAGAAAGGATCAATCTACGATTGTGAAATGTGGTTTGAAGATGGCGATTTCGACACTCTCAAAGTGCGAGGATACATTTGGTTTGTGTTCCGTACCCAAGAATGGTACAGGGTTACTGAGTAGACCGTATTACTTCTAACAATTTTTCGGCCTGCTTCATTCGAGTATATGGAGCAGGATCAACAACTTTCTGATTTTCATATTGAAGCAGCATCTCAAGTGCTCCTTCCTCATCATTATGTTGCGCATGAGGTAACCCAAACCCATCCAACATGCTCGCTAAATCCCCCTTGTGTCTACAAATAGAAATAATGGGTTTAGACGCCGCGATGTATTCAAACAATTTACCAGGTGTGCTCCTTGTGGCAGAATCACTGTCGTTGTGAATCAGCAATAATGCATCACAGAGGAGCATTTTTTCAATCGATTCTCTGTGACCTAAGTTTCCCTGAAACACACAGTTATCCTCAAGCCCAAAATCAATTAAATGTCTTGAGATTTCAGGGCTGANTGAGCCTGCAAAAGTGAGTTCAAACTTTTGCCCCTTTTCCTTTAAGGCAGCAAAAGCTTTCCAAATCCCAATTGCATTTCTCGAACCGTGAAGTGCCCCAAAATGCCCGTACCTCACTAACTCTGAATCTTCTTTTGAAGGAATAGATTTAGGAAAATCTGCAGCGTCCCAACCGTTTGGGATAAAGAGACAAATTTTATTCTTCCCCTCAACCAATTTATCTTCCGCACTTCTAGACGTCACTATCAATCTGTCTGCATAAGAAGTTACCTCGTTTTCCAACTCGGCCATTTTCTTCCTAGCATTTTTCCCCATTTTAAAATCATCTAGATAGTCCATATCAGACCATGGGTCTCTAAAATCTGCTATCCATTTGAGCTTGGGATTTTTCTTTTTCAAACCCAAACCTATTAAGTGAACACTGTGAGGTGGTCCTGTAGTAATTATCGCATCAACTTGATTTTCACCTAACCATTTGCCTAGATATTTAACGGATGGTTTTACCCATCTTACCCTTGCATCAGGAATAAAAAAGTTCCCTCTAATCCAAAGCAATAAACGAGAAAACACACCTTGTTTTTTACCACCACCATCAGCGCCCAATCTTTCTGAACCAGCTTTTCCAGATATTTTCCTTAGAAGACGTGAAGGCTCAAAAATTGGTGTCGTTAAAATATCTATTCCATCTGGAACGTCGTCCAATAGTGTTGGGTCTAGTACAGGAACATCAGGATTTGAAGGTGTATATATGATAGGAGTACATCCTAATTTTTTTAAGTTATAAGCAAACTTCAACCATCGCTGAACACCTCCTCCTCCAGATGGAGGCCAATAATATGTTAGGATTAGTACCTTCATTTGACTTGAAAGCTAAGACCAAAACTTCTTTACAGGATCTAACACTGCACAATATTCGCAAAAACTCGAATCGTGATTGTGATGAACCTCATGTTCGATTTTAGATAATGTGTCAATCTTATTTTGAATCCACTTAACAAGCTTCTCAACAGATTCAATTGTTATCATATCAGACCCATCAATTTCTAGAGATAGTAGACCAGATTTGGCATTTCGTCCTGATCGAATCCCAGCACTAACACTTTCATGACCATCTTTTAATAGCATAGCACAATACACGAGTAATTGTATCGCTTTACTCTTCTTGCCAGAATCTAAATCCTCTTCAAAATCTCCCTTGAGCTTAAGGTCTGATTTTTTTGTAACACCAGTTTTGTAGTCAACAACTCTAGTGATACCATCTGCAACTTCTAACTTATCGGCTAGTCCAAAAAACGCAATCGATCCACCACCTTCTCTTGGATATTCAGCACTTAATGTTTTCTCGATTCCCTTTAAAATAATTTCTTCTGGCGCAGCTGACTTCTGCTCAGATATTTCCTTTCTAATTAGTTTTTGAATTGTTGACCTTGCCGATTCAAGGAGCAATAAATTCTCTCCTTTTTTAACGATGTTAGTATTGTAGTATTTCTCTGTAGCCCTTTCTAAAAGCACATCTAGATTTTTTAAAATAGAATCCAAATGTGCTGTTGTTAGCTTTGAATCAATTACATCTTCAAGTCCCTTTTCAAACACAAAGTGAACTATTGACCCTATTGTGTTAGACTCCATACTTTCCTGCAAGTCCTTTTGNTCTTGGAGTTTTAATAAATAGCGATATGCAAAATTTCTTTCGCAACTAACCATCTTATTTATTGCTGACGGAGACATNCCTTTCTCAGACCAAAGCTTTAATTGCACACGCATATCATCACTCAAATAAAGTGGAGGTATAACTGGCCTAGCCCCAGGTAAAGGCATACTGTATTTGATGTCGGTAATTTTTAATTTCCTACCACCTGGTTTAAAAGTAGATTTTAACTGAAGTATATATCTACTCGCTTCTGTACCATCATTTGTAGCCCCTTCAGCTTTATATAAGAAATGTACTTTGCTCGATCTGTTGAGTAAGCGATAAAAGCTATATGCATATGCAGCTTCCTTCTCATACCTCCCTGGCATACCTAGTGCTAGTTTTAAATCAAGTGGGATAAAACTATCTGGGATTTCATGTTTGGGAAGCACTCCTTCATTGCAATCAAGGATAAATATGTTGTCGTAGTCTAAAGCACGAGTCTCATTTAGTCCCATTATCTGAAGCCCCTTTGCTGGCTCTCCGAGTAAATCTATTTTTTGAGTAGCGAGCAGGCGAGTTAAAATCGATCTTACGTCATGAGCTGTTGAGCAGGGGGTTTGGGCTTCTTGCAAGCGAACCACCATAGCAATAGACTTGCGCACACAATTCCACCCAGCTTTAATCCAAGGATCAGAACTTGAAGATAATTTCTCATTCAATTGATTAGCCCAAACCACAAAGGCGCTTAAATATTCATCTGCCTCCTCTACACTCATGGTCCTTAATTCCCTCACGAAATCATAGACAGCGCCATTAGAAAATTCGCGAATATTTTCTTCACTAACCCAAACCAAATGTTTCTCAGCAAGCTTCCTTAATACCTGACTTGCATCTTTTTCAAACCCTGATTTTTTGTACGCNTCTTGGATAACAGGTTGATTCAGGACAGACATCAATTCTTCATAACGCCAATTAGAATTTTCCCGTGCATTTATCCTACAGACCAAATTGATGAATGGAAAGACTGGAGTTTCCCTTAGACTCATTCCCATTGTAACGTTATACCCTTCGTCGCATTTGGGAAGTGACTGAAGTAAGACAGGAAGTGATGCTTGATCTGGTACAACAATTACTGTTCTGCCCTTTTCCTCATCACTCATTTTAAGAATGTGCTCACGTATGTATTGGCATGCACTAAGAACACTGCTGCAATCAACTGCGTTGAGAATAGGTTGATCGAAAGCCAAAACGTTTGGCAACTCTACTTTATTAGAACCTTCGAAATTTCGTATGAAGTGCCCAGCTTCTATTTGCTCGTCTTCAACATATGAATTATCCCCATCCCAAATCATTTCCAACTTTCCAGCAGTCGACCATTTTTTAAGATGTTGCTTTTGAGCTTCGTTTATTGCAGTTAACCCCACAGCAAATACTTTGTCAAAGCAATTAGTTAATGCTGATTCGCTTTGGGAACGCATAGCCATTGCTTGTGTGGTTTGGCCTCTTTTCTCTAACTCGGCATGGAACTCTAGATACAATGGGGCAAGTCTATCCCATTGTTTCGAAAACCTAGTTTGGTCTTCGCTCCAATCGTCTTTTGCAAAACTCCAATCCTCAATATCCTTAATGTCCTTGAGGTTTTTAAAAACCTTTGTGGCGTCTAAGCATTTTAGATCGACCTCGTTAAAATCAGCAAGAGCTACAGGGCCCCATCCTAGGAAATGGTTGAATTCAACTGTGCGATCTTTTGACTTCAACTGCACTTCAAAAAGAACCGNAAGTGCTTCAAGATTGTCGACTATTTTTCCTTCTTCATCTTTAACTACAAAGCCACTTAGAGTAAAAGCTTGAGGTAATCTAGACGTCTTCTTTGCCACTCTAGAACAAGCTCTATAAAAAGCAGCTCTAGCTCTAAAACTTGGCAGAACTACGGCACATTTTTCTGGAGATTTTTCAGAAAGGACGACCTCAGCTACTTCTTCAAGAAAAGCTGTCTTACTAAGTGTTGAAGGTTTAGGCCCGGAATTTTTCAATTGAATTATCGCCTTTTATTGCGCTTCTCCTCTAAGATAATCAAGTTGTTTTGAGTGTAGATATCCTCAGGGTCAAGTTCTAGTGCTTTTTTGTAATCAGAAATTGCGCCGGCGTCATCTCCCAAACTTTGCTTCATCCATCCGCGAGCTGCAAATCGATACCCATAATCTGGCTGTAACTCTGCCGCTTTATTTAAATCAGATATAGCTTCATTCTTCCTGCCTAAATTGAATTTACATATTCCCAAATCGTGAAAAGAGTTTGGGTCTTTTTCACCGTCATTCACTTTTTCATGCCAACTTTCCCATTCTATTAAAGCTAACATCCATTGGCCATCCTTCATGTGGCTTTCTGCCTTTTTTCTAATAACTACATTGCTCACTTTGCTAAAATGCACTTATTTGAATTAAAATGCTATTTCTATTGTAAGTTTATAGCTCTAACTCATTTATCAATATGGAATCAACTCTTGAACCAACTAATTCTGAGCTAATATTAATGCTTAGTGCCTTATTTCTAGTGGTTATCCTTTTTTTATGGAGAAGGTTTGCTCCAAGTAGAGTAAGGTCAAAGCTTGTTTTGAACCACGTTAAAAAGGCGTGGATTCTTCTTTGTAACGAAGACCAAAAGGTGGCTTTTACACGTCTAATTTTAGAAGCAGCTAAAGCGGATGGCATAGTCACAGGTGACGAGTCTGAGGCAATTTATGAAGAGATGGATTTGGACTACAAGAAAAAGGCTGGTGATTTGACCTTAGATCAAATGTATTCTATCCTTAATACTTGTGATGCAGAAATGAAAAATGAGATATTACAAGCACTTACTGAGATGCTTATTTCTGATGGAGAATACGCACCAGAGGAAAAGAAGTGGCTTGATGGTGTTAAAAAGAAATTGGGATAAAACTTGATTACCCAGCATTACGATTTAACTAGTAAACTCACCTTCAAAGTACCTGCAAAGTGCAGCAATTACATTGAAGTATCATCTGATGAACAGTTGTTAGAAGCTNTNGATTGGGCTAGGCAACATTCTCAACAANTTTTACTTTTAGGNGGTGGNNGCAANATGCTTTTCCACAAGGATTTTGATGGCCTAGTCATTCAAATATCTCATAAGGGAATAGATGTAATAAATGACGACGGCAGGTTTGTAGAAGTCGAAGTGGGTGCTGGAGAAAATTGGCATGAGTTCGTGCTCCACACTATTGATAATGGATGGGGAGGATTAGAAAATTTAAGTTTGATTCCTGGTTGTGTTGGAGCAAGTCCCATGCAGAATATTGGGGCATATGGAGTTGAAATTATAGATGTATTACTCTATGTTGAGGCAATAAATTTGAACTCAGGTGAACTGAAAAGGTTTACAGTTGAAGAGTGTGAATTAGGATATAGAGATTCAATATTTAAAGGACGCGAAAATGGCAATTGGTCTATTGTAAGAGTTGCTTATAGACTCGATAGAGAATCTGATTTGAAGATGTCATATGGTGCAATTGAAGACGAACTTTCGGGTATCCCAAAAGCTTTAAGAACTCATAGGGATGTTAGTAATGCTGTTATAAGAATCAGACAATCAAAGCTTCCAGATCCTAAGGAAATCGGAAATGCTGGGTCATTTTTTAAAAATCCTATAATTTCAAAACAGGAATTTGAATTTATAGCCAAACAACATCCAGATATTCCATCGTATCCTCAAAAAAATGGCAATGTGAAACTTGCTGCAGGTTGGTTAATTGAAAAAGCCGGTTGGAAAGGTCACGATAGGGGAACTCACGGAGTTCACCATAAACAGGCTCTCGTGTTAGTGAATAAAGGTGGCGCAACAGGATCAGAAATTTGGGCTCTGGCTCAAGATGTGATAGCTAGTATTGAAGATATTTTTGGGATATGTCTTGAGCCAGAAGTAAACCTAATTCGTTAACTAAAATGGATCCTGAAAATTAGGGTTATTAATAAATGTCGTGTCAGTTAATGTGTTTAAGAAAGCAATCAAAGCTTCCTTTTGAACTGGTGCAAGTTGTAGCCCCCCCGAGGTGTACTTCATAAATGTATCAATGGTTGAAGAAGGGACTCCACCACTATTNTAATGCTCNACNACTTCTTCAAGAGTTTGAAATCTNCCATCGTGCATANANGGTGCNCTNAATGCTACNTTNCNCAAAGTAGGNGTTTTNAATAATCCAGAATCNAAAGNCCANCCGGTTATGTTTACTCTNCCNGGNTCATTTTCAAANGATGCATCTANNCCGTTGTTGTGAAATANATANTCTGAAAANTGAAGCCCNGCTTCACCNTGGCANTGGAAACAATCTGCTCCAAATTCACCNCCAGGAGTANCNTCAGGNTCACCTCCCTCTCTNAGAAAAAGTTGATANCCCATTGNNTCTTGNNNATTTAGAACNGCTTCACCTCTTCNGTATTTATCAAACTTACTNTTTGANGAAATCATTGTTCTNATNAATTGTGCGATAGCCTTTACTGCTAAATCTTCAGTAATAGTACTTTCGCCAAATGCATCCCAAAACATTTGACTATAGTCAACGGGAGATTCAAGATTTTGTAATCTATTTTCGACCACTTGCCATTTGACGTTCATTTCTTTTGGATGCTCTACTGGCTCTCGAATATGGTCTTCTAATGATATAGAACCACCATCCCAAGCGAATGTAGGCGACCATCCAAGGTTAATAATTGCGCTAGCATTTCTGTCTCCCAATAAACCAGCAACTCCCTCACTATACTGATCAGGATCAGAAAAACTTGCGCTCGGCGCGTGGCAGCTTCCACAGGACATACTATAGTCTAAACTAAGAGATTTTTCCCAGAATAAATGTCTTCCTAAATTAACACCTTCTACTGTTAACGGATTGTCTGCTGGGATATCCATGGGTGGGAAGAAGGTTGGGATTTTCAAATTATATGGAGTTGCTTGCCAACATGGCTCACGACATTCACATCCCCCAACAAGAAGAAGTGATACGATCATGAAAGCATTTATTTTATTCAACAATCTTCCACGCATCATCTAATAGGTTTACATATCTCTCTGCTAATTCTGGATTGTTTAGAGTATGAGTCACACAATTTTCGAATAAATCAATTTGGTCTTCAGTTGAAGATATTGAAGCGCCAAGGTCAATTACCACATTGAAGTCATGAGTTTCTTCAGCTGCAACAACAATTGAATTTTCTAATTCTATTATAACTTCCCTGTAGAGATCATTAGTTCCAGTGTGAAAAGAAAATGGAGTGAGGATAGGACCGTCAACAGTTTCCGCGATCTTTCCTTCAAACATTGTAAAAATGTAACCCGTATACCAATTCCAATACATGCCAGCACTGTAAACACTGCCTAAAGGATGGTCATTTCCAAAATGAGATGGAGGATTTTCAAGACCATTGTAAAATTCTTCTACTCCTAAGCCAAACTTAATTGCATCTATCTCAATACCTCGACGAACAGTTGTTGCGCTAAATTCTGCTGAAGTTGTTTCGTTGTTTGGCATAAATTTTACTATGTCTATTGATCCAGAATTCAACCAATTCCCATTTTTATCCCTAATGCTAATATTCTCGATGTAGAAATGAAATTTTTCTAATCTTAGAGGGAGGTTATCTTGGTACATTACAGTGTCACCAATTGCAGTACTTTTACCGAACCACTCTAAGCTCAAATTTAAATTTACTGTTGCTGTATCCTTGTTTTTAAAACATGATGATAGAGTCATAGTTAAAATGGCTACAATTGAAAAATGAAAAAACTTTGGGCTAAACATTCTTTTCCTATAAGTTGCACAACTAAAGATAGACCAAATTTATGACTCAAAGGGGAAAGAATTTCGAAATAATCAGGGCATCAGCAGGATCTGGAAAGACATATAGATTAGTCTTAAGGTATCTGGAGTGTGCTCTTCAGTATGAAGACCCCAGAAGTTTTAGGAGAATTTTGGCCTTGACTTTTACAAATAAGGCAGCTGCCGAGATGAAGTCTAGAATTTTAGAAGATCTAGAAAAATTGTCATCAGGCGAAAGCGATAAATTGAGCAAGCTTTCTGAATTATTGAGTTTATCACCTTCTCAAGTCAAGCACAGATCTGCACTTCTTCATAAGGAGATGCTGCATAGATATAGCGATATTAGTGTTATGACTATTGACAAATTCGTCAATAGGCTAGTTAAGAGTTTTGCCAGGGATTTGGCATTAGAGCAGGATTATAGAATTGAGATTGACGCAAATAAAGTCTTGGAAGAAGCGGTATCTCAATTGCTCGAAAAATTAGGTTCTCCAGGGAATAAGGATTTAACGGCTCTACTTAAAAGCTTTGCATTAAACAGGGTTGATGACGATCAAGACGCAGGAGTGAGAAGACCTCTAACTCAATTAGGTCGCACTCTAATGCAGGAGAAAATGAGTGGTGTAATTGAACTTCTCTCAGCCATTAACCCTACAGATTTCAAGAGAATTTCAGATGAGTTAAGAATAAAGAACATATCTCTTGAAAAGGACTTTTACTCGAAAGTGGATTTGGCTATAGAAAAGGTCAAGTCGCTAAATATTCCAGAAGAGGATTTTCCAAAAACTGGAAATATTTTTAAAATTCTTCATGATTTGAGGTATGTGAAGATTGCGGATCCAACAAAAACATTTGATAAGATTTATAATGACCCCAGAGCTATGGTAAAAAAGGGGGTGTCTGAGGAGTCAAAGGTTTTAGCAGATTCAGTATGCTCTTGTATTATTGATGTATACGAAACATTAGAAAAACTTAGGCCTGGAACGGATGAGGGCAGAACATACATTTTATCAAAAAAGCTAAACAAAAGGATGGCTTTAATGGGAACTTTAAGTGCGCTACATCAGGAAATCGAACAAGTCCAAATTGATAATAACATCAGGACTTTTCACGCTATGCATGAGAGGATATCGGACATAGTAAAAGACAATTATGCACCCTTTATTTATGAGCGATTAGGAGCAAGATATAATCACATTTTTATGGATGAATTTCAGGACACATCCATTACACAATGGCATAATCTTGTTGTCCTCTATGATCACGCCATAAGCCAAGGGCATAAAACACTTGTAGTAGGTGATGGTAAGCAAGCCATTTATAGATTTAGAAATGGAGACTACAAGCAGCTTATGGATTTGCCTAAACTTCAGCCTGGATATTCTGGTCCTGCAATTAAAGATGCAGAAGAGACTTTTGAGAGAGAGAAGAATATTAGCTCCTTGGATTACAATTTCAGATCTGGTAAAGAAATAGTTAAATGGAATAACGAGCTTTTTTTAGCTATGTCAGAATTCATTTCTCCAGATTTAAAAGAGGTATATGGAGGACTTGTGCAGACTCCACAAACTGATTTCAACGGCGGGGTTTATTTGGACTATGCAGTAGAAAAAACAAAAGGGGAAAGGCGTAAAATTTATACTCAAAAAATTATAGATCGCATTCATTACTTCGACGACCTGAAGTACGAAAGAGGTGATATTACAATCCTTGTTAGAGATAACGAAACGGGTTCAAATCTAGCCCAAGACTTATTGGCTAATAATATAAAACCTATGACCGAGGAAAGTCTTCAATTGGGACGACATCCAGGTCCCCAAGCAATAGTTGCTTTGATGAGGTGGATTCTTAGGCCANCNGATTTCAGNCAGAGNGCAATCATTTTACAATGTGCNTGTGCAATGTCTGANGGNGAATTGAATGAGTCTNAAATCTTAGGTAAAGTTGTAAANCCANTAGAGTTTGTTAAAGAAGATGGNACCANAGGNCAAAAGGCAATCTTTGATACTGAATCAATGTTNTCAAAGGTGTTCCCAAAGNTTGAANTNAAGGATANAACAACTGGTCCTTTAGCTGCATTTGTGGGTCATGTTTGTGAAGCTTTTGGCTTAACTTCTAAATATCCAGCATACGCTGAGGGTATGATGGAGTTAGCCAGAAAGGTGAGTAGTGTATATGAAAATGGTATCCATGGTTTTTTGAAGGTGTGGGATTTAGACGGAAAGGATAAAAGTATTATTACGAGTAAGTCTAAAGAAGCAGTCCAAATCATGACGGTTCACAAAGCAAAAGGCCTTGCATTCAAAATCGTTATAACACTTATTTCTGCTCGTGAGTTTAATAAGTTTAGCGGTGTTATCCCAGTTGATCTTTCTGTAGGCTCAAANCTNCCATTAAGTGCTGCTATGATGGAGGATGGTGATATGAAGGACACTATTCTAGAACCACAGAGGCGTGATGAATTAAATAGAGTCCTATTAGATAATATGAACACGACCTATGTTGCTCTTACAAGACCAGTGGAGAGGTTGGACGTGATTTTAGAACTTGAAAAGATGGACTTTAAGGAGCCCCAAAACATGTCTCAACTTGTGGTGTTGGCTTTGCAAAAAGCATATGGCAAGGAAGTAATTCCAGGAGATCAAACTTTAAATTTTTCAGCGAAGATCGAGAATGAAAATCTAGCAAAATCTCAAATTTTGATGCAGCCAGAGGATTTAAAAACGGGCGAATCAATAGACCAAATTGTAATAGTTTCAGATTCTGAAACGGTGCAGTCAAAACCTCAAGGGATGACGCCAAGAGAGTTGGGATTAGAGTTGCATAGAATTTTAGATAGGATAAAGACTGTAAAAGATTGGGCTAAATTGAAGGCGGAACTTAAGAATGGTATGGCGATTAGCTCAGAAGAAGCGCAAATTATAATATCGAGAGTTGATAGTGTTATTTCAGGAGAACTAACTGGAAAGTATTTTGCTGAAGGTTTACACATTGAAACAGAGCAGAGTATTGTCACTTCAGATGGTGAAATTATTAGACCTGATAGGATAATTTATGATGGTCATGTTTGGACTGTAATAGATTATAAATCGTCACTTGAAGGTAAGGCGAGGCATAAAAAACAAGTCGAAAAATATTGTTCTTATTTATCTGAAATCGAAGGACCTAAAGTTGAAGGGCTGATCATTTATACAGACCCTTTAAAACTTCTCAAAGTAGTGTGATTCCTTATTATATTCGTTTGTCCAAGTCAGAAACAATGAATACCCTCAACCAGTTTTTAATACTTTTTATTGTTTTGATATTATTTTCTGATGTTTCGGCTCAGGAGATGGAAATGCGAAAAGGTATAATGATACCTGTAAACAATGCCATAGTTGAAGCACAACTCCGAGCTTCAGCANGTGCTCCAGCTACTGCTCTAAGAGATTTAGAGTGGAATAATGTTCAGGCCTTAATTGAAAATGGTGGAACTCTTTGGTACGATAGAGCAATTAATAAAGGAGCTCACTATGTGCCTAAAGAACTTGGAGTAAGTGTATGTTATGGTGGAGCTCTTTGGCTTGGAGGCATATCACCTGACCAACAACTTAAGCTAGCAGCTGTAAAGTACAGATGGGATGGAAATGATTTTTGGCCAGGGCCTCTAACAAATACAGGGGAAGCAGAGGTTGACTCAGAAACTTGTCAAGAATATGATCACTTTACAATTAGTTACCGTTCTGATGCAAAGCGTCATAGGCAATTTCACGATGCAGAGGCAAACGGTGTTATTGATGAAGAGTTCCCAGATGGTTATGCTACTCCAACGTATTTCTTCGACTACCCTGCACATGGAAATGTAGCAAAAGGCCAAGACTATTACCTAGCACCATTTTTAGATTACAATGAAGATGGGTATTACAATCCACTAGATGGAGATTACCCTTGGTATGATTTCCTTCAACAAATTGATTGTTCTGAGAGACGTCGTGAGGATGTCGTTCCACTTTATGGAGACCAAAACTTCTACTGGATATTTAATGACAAGGGTAACGTGCACTCAGAATCCCAAGGGGAGCCAATTGGAATGGAGATTAGAGCCCAGGCATTTGCTTTTGCGNCTNATNNCGAGGTTAATAATATGACCTTTTACAACTACGTATTAATCAATCAGGGAACACAAACACTTACAGATACATATTTCGCACAGTGGGTTGATTCAGATTTAGGTGGTCACGTCGATGATTATGTGGGATGTGATGTTCAAAGAGGATTGGGATATTCATACAATGGCGATGCTTTTGATGAGCAAACATCTTTTTCTGATGGTTACGGTTACAATCCACCAGCCATGGGAGTTGACTTTTTCGAAGGGCCGTATCAAGATGCAGATGGTTTGGATAATCCACTGACGATTGTTTTCACAGATGCGGTTGATTCTTTAGGAATACCATATGAAGGAATTGGTATTGGATATGGTGATGGTATTATAGATAATGAGAGATATGGTATGAGAAAGTTCCTATACTATAATTGGAACTACGGTGATAATGGGCAACCAACTCAAGCTCTTCACTACTACAATTACATGAAGGGATTTTGGAAAAATGGCCAAAGAATGGCTTACGGTGGTGATGGAATTAGTCCAGGAACAGGTGCTAATCTTGAAATACCTGCTGATTACATGTTCCCAGGAGATACTGACCCGTATGCTTGGGGGACTCAAGGAATTGCTACAGAACCTTGGTCAGAAGTTACGGTGCCACCTAATGGTAATCCTCCTGGGGATAGACTTTTTTTACAGTCAGCAGGACCTTTTACTCTTGAGCCGGGTGATTACAACAATATTACTGTTGGTATGGTATACGCAAGAGCTACAGCTGGTGAGCCGTTTGAATCTGTAATTAAGCTTAGGCAAGCTGATGATAAAGCCCAAAGTTTGTTCGACAACTGTTTCGAAATCGTTAGTGGCCCCGATGCTCCAGATGTAGTAATCCAAGAATTAGAAAACGAATTGATTTTGTATTTAACAAATGACAATCCGTTATCTAACAATTTCCAAGAAGATTTTATGGCTATTGATCCCTCAATACCAAAGGAATATGATGATGGTACTCTCTTAACAGATGAGGAAAGGTCATACGTATTTGAAGGATATCAGATCTATCAATTAGTTGACGAGTCAATATCTCCTACCGAATTAAATGACATTGAGAAAGCTAGATTAATATTTCAATGTGATCTAGCAAACGATGTAGATTTAATCTATAACTACACTTACGACGAAATAATGGAAGCATCTGTTATAGAACTAAAAGCAGATGGTGCAAACGAAGGGATTCAACACAGCTTTAGAATCACAAATGACGCTTTTGCTCAAGGTGATAGCCGTCTTGTGAAC
>PBEE01000035.1:0-14651 GCA_002717605.1 Crocinitomicaceae bacterium
TTGTACCCTCTGAATCACATATTAATGCATTATCTACTGTAAAATCTGCTGTAATCAAATCTACATTGACACTTATTGTAGTATCAAAAACAGAAGTACATACTTCTGATGGATCAGTATAAGTTAGTGACCAAGCATAATCTCCATCTTCTGGATACGTAAATGTAACATCTGGTCCGTTTTCTTCTATATTCTCAGCACCCTCTATATTCCATTGATAAGAACCACCTGTATTTATATTTCCACTAGTATTTGTTAATGTTATTGATTCATTATTACACAAATAACCTTCAAAATCACCTGTTGAAAAACTAGGAGTTGAAATCACACTATGCTCATGTGTAATTTGGGTTGTAATTGAACATCCTATTGAATCGTATTCAATAGTAACAGGTATCTGAAATGTCTCTAATAATATATTTGGATTATCAGTTGTATTTACCGTGTATGTTGATGGAAAAATAGATGCGGAAATAGGAAATGACTGATCAAAAAGTAAATCATAACTTGAGCCAAGTTCAATACAATTAGGGTCGTATTCATAATTAGTAGAATATGAAAGTGAAATATTGTCTGAAGATGGGCCGTCTACAACAGTTATATTTATATCTTGTGTAAGATCATCTTCCGTTCTAACCAGACATCCTGATTCAATATGGTTAAATTGAGCATTTAGATCATATTCACCAGGATTTAAATATGTACCTGTAAAAACGTTAGAAGATGGATCGCCAAACTGCCCATTTACAACATTGTCTGATTCTGTAGCTGAACCAATCCATGAAAAGTTCGTAAATTCAAAACCAGGTTCTATTTCAAACTGAACATTAACTGAATCTTCACACAAATAATATTCAGAAGAAACAGTGGATGTATATGTTGGTTTGGGATAAACAATAAAATCAATACTTTCAGTACCATCAGATATAGTATAAGTACCTTGTTGATTTATAAGAACATTATAAAAATTCAAACCTGGAGGACTACCCTGAGCCAAAATACCTACTAAGTCTCCGTTAGATGAAATTACTGACCATTGAGACCAATTTGAACTTCCACAACCATTCGAAGGAATAAAATTTAAGTTTGTTTCACCATCTTCGTTTAAACAAGCAGAGCCAGATGACAAAGATATACACTGTGCGTAAATATTTGAATTAATAAATAAAAATAAAATAATTGATAATATTCGTATCATGGGGGAACAGTTAGTTATTAAGGTTATTTATATAAATGGAAATAACCTGTTATTTCTTTTTCTTCAGGTTGATTATAGATATTTACTTGATATGTTATTCTATAAAAATAGATACCAGAATTCATTTCATTTCCATTTGAATTCTTGCCATCCCAATAAGGTAATTCATCATTAGAGTCAACTGATACAATATGTCTACCCCACTGGTTAAATATTTCCATATGAAAATCTGTAGACATACATAAGTTTTCAGGATCTACAGATTCTCCTTCATAATTATTATATGGCTTAAAATAATCATTAATCATTNATTTCATTTCCATCTGGAGTAAATACATTAGGCATATCTAAACCACACTCACATTCAACNANAGAAAGATCAACTGTATTATTTGCTGGAATAACTCCACAAACAAAATCAATGTCTACGTCATACGTGTAAACTTCATTAATATTAATTTGATCAAGTAGTTCTTCTAATATTANNGTTCTATCGTTATATGTACTANTATCCATTGCAACTCCATCTATATACCAAGTATGGGCGAAATCATCAAAAGGAGTAACTAAAACAGGATTATCTTCTATGCATATATATATTACTGAGTCAACGTTAAGCTCAGAATCACTCATTAAAAGAGGATATTCATAAAAATTAACATTAAAATTATCATACAAATATGGGCAACCATTTAAATGAAGACTATATTCTCCAGGTTCAGTAATTATAATATTACTATCTAAACTAAAAATTTGATTATTTAGATACCACGTTAAATCAGAATAATTTGAAAAATCTCCAGATGGAAAATCTAAAAATATTGTATCACCTTCACATATCGTGGAATCATTAAATACAAAATCATCGGTATTATTTGGTTCAACCAATAAGTAAAAATCTTCTGAAATGGAATCACATCCATATAACTCTATAATATAATGCCCAGATGAAGCAAATGAGGTCAAACTATCAGATGAGTAAAATTCATTGTAAAATAATGTATCATATGACCAATATGATATTTCAGTAGAGTCATAAATTATTGTAGTATCAAGCATAAGCCAGATTGAATCAAGCATAAGCCAATCTGGATCTATAAAAATTGAATCAGTGTAACTGATTATTGAATCACCAAAACTATATATGGTATCAATTTCATAAACTTGAGTAGTATCAAAAGTGAAAGTATTTATTATGTCAATAATTGAATCAGTATAATTCCATTCAAAATCAATAAGAACTGAATCAGTATAATATATGGAGGTATCAGATGAAACTACTGAACTATCAATATTAAATACAAATATTTGTGTAGAATCAACTATATCGAATAATTCAGTAAACCATGAAAAAGTAAAATAACTTTCATAATTACCTTCTGGATATGATATAATTAATTCTTCTCCATCACAAATTGTTGTATCAGGTAAAAGTAATTCTGGTGATGTTGGATCATAATGCGATAAATTAAAATACTCAGTTAAAGTATCACATCCATAAACATCTATATTATATAAACCTTCTTGAAAAATAGATATGTTACTATCACTTGAAAAATATGAATCATTTAAAAACCAATTAAACGAATCATATTGNTCNNGGTTACCATTAGGGAAATCAACTTGTACTATATTTTCAACACATTCAATTATATCATCTATTGGGTTTATAAATCCAGATTTGAAAGTAACTTCAAACTCTTGAGTTTTATCATTACAACCAAAAAATGACAAACCGTATGTTCCTTCATCTTGAAGAACTAAAACACTATCAGATGAGAAACTTTCATTATTAAAAGTCCATATAAATGATTCGTATGATGAAAAGTCATCTTCTGGGAAAGGAATAAANATCTCATCNCCTTCACAAATTAATGTATCGTCAAAACTATATTCAGAAGTGTTTAAGGGAGTCGTAGTTAAAATAAAATCATCAGATATTGTATCACAACCATATAAATAAAGTGAATAAATTCCTTCATTTGATATTTCAAGTAATCCATTAGATCCNAAATTTACCTGATTATCATATATCCAATAATAACTAGAATAACCTGAGTTTACTATATTTGAAGGGAATTCGACTTCAGCTATTTCACCACTACAAATAGAAATATCAGGTACAAGATTATCGCCNTCATTTGAAATATAATACGATAAATCAAATTCTTCTTGTAAAAAATCTCCACAACCATAAAATGAAATTTGNTATGAACCTTCATCTGNTATTGAAATAGNACTATCTGAGCTAAATAATTGACCATCTAAATTCCATTCAAAACCATCAAACATAGAAAAATCCCCTTGTGGAAATTGAATATTTAATGTATCTCCAGGACANATAAATTGGTCATATAAATTTATATCAGCAACTTCATNATGAGATAAGTAAAAGCTTTTAGTAAGAGTGTCACAACCAAATAAACTTAATGTATATAATCCTTGTTCACTAGCAAATAATATACTATCNGATGAAAAGAAATTATCATTAAAACTCCACTGAAATGTATTAAAATCTTCNAAATTACCTGAGGGGAAATCAACTTGTAAAACTTGTGAATCACATATTACAGTATCACTAATTTGTTGTAAACTTGAATAATCTAATTGAGGGGAATCTTCAACTAAATCAATTGAAATATCAATATAATCGATTCCNATTTCATATCCACCAAAAGCATCACTTGAAATAATATTACCATTTAGATCTTTAACTGCAAACCAATTTCCTGAGTTTAATCCATTACTCCAATTAGCAGAGTAATCATTATATANATATATACCTTCTGATTGATCAACAGGATTAATCGGTGTTTGTATATCAATACTTATTTGTGATTCAATTACTTCTCCAACTTCAGTAGTGGCATTCATTNCTATAAAATCACTTTGTGTAATGATTGCAGTATTTAGAGAGGGTTGAATTAAATTGCCATTAGAAACCCAAGTTGCACTTACAACGCCACATTCTGGAACTATAGAAGGAGTCTGAGGACTAATGATCATATCAGGNTTTAAAAATCTTGAGGCAGTAGCATTTTGATTTTGATGCTCTACTTTAAACCATAATGGCATAATTACTGAGCCACTAAAAGTTGAACCAAATGGAGTTGAAGCTANTCCTGATACACGTTTAACATAAAAAGTATATTCTAAATGAATATTATAAATTTCATCNTCGGAAGATGGCTGATATTGATTTGGACCAATTAAAGTTTGATTAAATTCATTAAATTGATAATTAGGCATCTCCCATACAGGGAAATAATCTAAAGTTATTAAATCTTGAGACTTAACATTTANAGTAATAAACGTTAGAAAAAGTAAAACAAAAACGTTTCGCATTATCTTATCAAATTAATATTACCAATATGAGATAAATTCATAATGTCATCATACTTTGAATAAATAACCTCACACTTATACACTCCAATAGGTGAAATTTTACCATCAGTAAAACCATCCCATGATTCATTTATATCTGAAGTAGTGAATATAATTTCACCCCAACGATTGGAAATTATTAATTCATAATAGTCAACACCAATAACAATAGGTTTAAAAACATCGTTAACACCATCATTATTAGGTGTAAATGAATTTGGAACCCATAATGAGAAAGGAGATTCAACATTGACAAATGAACTGTAATCTAACTTACAATCTGGATATAAACTATCACTAACAGTAAGTGTTACAGTATACGAACCTTCATCAGGAAAAGTATGTGATGGATGAATATGATCTGAGCCAAAAGAATCACCAAAATCCCATAAATAAGAGTGATAAAGAAGAGATGGCGTATAATTATAAAATTCAATACCATTCTCAATATGAGGAATTGGTAAAAATTCAAAATATGGAGGCTCTGGCTGANCAAAATCAACGTATCCATCTGCATTAACTTCAGTATTACAACCATCAGTTACTGTCACTGTATATGGATCTAGTTGATGAAATACCTCNATACATTCAGTTGAATATCCATTTGACCAAGAATAGGAATAATTTCCATCTCCACCTTCACAAACAACACAAATTTGAGTAAGNGTATCTTCGCAAACATAAGCCATNTCAACATTCGCTGATAAAGGATCGTATTGGGTAACAGGNACATCAACTGATGCTTGTTGCATGGAGCCACATACATCGGTTACAGTCACAGAATAGGTTGTAGTATCATAAGGATTCATAAATTGAGTTTGACTAGAACCAATATGCTCCCATTCATAAGTATAAGCAGAAATAATAGAAGTACTCTCTTGTTCTATCATCTCAGAACCCACACCACCAANTGGATAAGCAGTAATCTCTATTTCCTGACCAGGGCAATCTGAATAAGATGGATTAGCTGAAATATCGAGTTCAAAATCAGGCTGATCAACAATTATAAATTCTACATAAACNGTTGAATCTGGAACCTTAAAACATTCTGGTAAGAGTTGATGATACTCAATTTGGCTTATTCCAAATGAAATTGTATCAGGTAAATCAGGATTATAGTCATTTATAGGAGTAATATCAATAGTCACACTAGAGGAATTACTTGGTATAAATATCTGGCCTTGATCTGTTGGTGGTGATATAGAAAAATCTTCATCAGATTCAAAATTTGGTCCTAAGACTGTATCATTTTTACTTATCTTATAATCAATAGTTATTTCATTTTCAATATCTATACAATCAGGTCTGAAAAAGGTAATTTTTGCACCAATACATCCTTCATATAGAATATTTTCAAATAATGGGTTATCCGGAAATAAATTTTGTGTTTCATTTTCAACAACAAAAGGTTCAAAATCACTTAAACTTTCACTAGAACATAAAACATCAACAATAAGAGTATCAGTTGAAACACAATTATTCGCATCTGTNATTGAACAAACATATGTAGTAGAAGTAGATGGAGAAACAATTATAGGTTGAAAAGTTTGACCAGATGGTTCCCANGATATAGAATAAGGACCATTTGGGGAAACTGAAACAATATCTAATCCCAAATTAACTGTATCACCATCACAAAGAATCGAGTCAGCTAAAATTGAGAAATCTGCACCATTAGCTATAAAGTTCATAGAATCTTCAGAATAACAAGTTTCATCATCTAGAGATTGATAATAAAAATAATTAGTGTATTCACCAATCTCATTAGCAGATATATATCCTTGAATAGGATTTTCGTCTATAGGTGGAATTACAAAAGTTTCAGGTTGAGGTGAAGATGTCCAAAAGAAGTTTATACCAGGTACTAAATCAAAACCAGGGAGTGATATATCAAAAGCTACTTCATCAAATGTACATTCCGTTAGACTTATATCAACATNGAATTCAGGAATTGCTTGAACATTAACATTAAGAGATTCAACTATTTCACAATCGTTAGTATTAGTGTAAGAATATAATAATGTNTAAAATCCGATTTGATCAGCAGTAAAGAAATACGTGCCATTACTATCTGTAGGAAGTAGTTCATTATTTAATAACCATGAGCCATCTAATGAATCATTCTCAAGATCTAAAATATAATCAGATTGACAAAGGTTTATATCTGGACCAAAAGAATTTATTGTAGGAACAAAATCATGAACATATTCAGAATTTAAAGTACCACAATAGTTTTGTAAAGTATATTGAATTTCATTATTAATATAATCAGAAAAGATTATTTCAACAGAAGTATCGTTNATTGATTCAAACGTTTCGTTAAAATTAGTATTCCATACAGTATTATANAAACCTGAAACACAAGAATCAATAACTAGATTTAAAGATATNTGATTAGAGTCACAAACNGCTTCATAAATAACTTCAAATGANGATAATGCTGGTGGTTCTAGAACATTTACATTTTTTGAAATGACAAGTGTGTCTGAACAATCAGATATTATAGTACACGAAACATCGAAAACACCAGGATTAAAAAATGATATAGAAGGAATAGCGCTTGTTGCATTAATTAATTCAAAATCATTAGATTGATTATTAAAACATGTAACATCAGATGATGAAATAGACCAATTGAAATTCAATCCACATGCTTGATTTTCAGAAATCAAGTTTTGAATCGTGTAAGGTGTATTTAAACATGCAGTATCATTAAAAGATATTAACTGATCATCTTCAATGAAATTNAGGGGTAATGTAACACAAAATGATTCAGAAAAGCTTTCAACAGAGCATGAATTTGAAATCAAAGTCATTGAGTAAATACCTGGATTTAAAAATTGAATTCCTAAAATACTGTCACCAGGAATTGAAGAATCTCCAAGAATTAATGATCCATCTATAGTCCAATCAACACCTTCAGTTCCTGATAATTCCCAATATAGTGTNGGTTCATTATTACAATTATCAAAATTTGTTAGTGAATCAACAGTAATATCGGTAAAAGTATAAAATCCATTGGCACANTCTAATTCTGANTTAATATTAAACTGTGGTATAGATGGATTAGCATAATAAAATTTAGTTGTTACTGTAGATGATGAATCACAAATATTAATAGCTTCTATTTCAACTTTATAAGAACCATTATATAAAGAGTCATTGTATGTAAAATTACATGAACTTGAATTAATCGAATCTAATAGAATACCTTGAGTCTGATCAGGAAGTGTAGATTGAATATAAATTTGAGTATCAATTAAATTNCCTTCACCACCATAAATACTAATTAGGTATGAAGTGGTATCAGGATTAAGATATGTCTCANTTGAAAGAAAAACAAATGCAGAATCTGGAGCACATAAGTTNTCATTAATAACTTCAACACCAATATCAGCCAAGGGAGATTCTTCAATTAAGACTTCTTTAGTAATTGTATCTGATTGACATGAATTAGAAGTTATTAATGTAACATCGTATGAACCAGTATTCATAAACATAACCTCCAGGATATCACTTCCAGAATTTAATGTATCACCAAGTTCACTAGATGACTGAACTTGCCAATCCACATCTTCAACACCTGATATTTGCCAATTAATATTTGGTGAAAAACAACTACCAACAATATTAATTTCACCAATAGAAGAATTAATAAATTCATATATAATATCTGTATGACAATCATCAGGATCATCATATGTAAAGTCTGCAATTGGCTGTGATGAGGAGAATATCTTTTTATCTGTATCTACGGGACTATCAGTACAAACATTATTAGCTTCAAGAAGAAGGTAATATGCTCCATTATATGATGAACTAATTTCNGGATTATTATCGTAATTAAAATCACAGGAAGATTGATTTAAATTAAAAAACAAAGTATCAGCTTGAATTCTAAAATTACTACCTACCATTCCTGTTATTAANGAATCATGATTAAAATTGATCTCCGTTTCGATTCCATCCTCACCGGCAATTATTGTCAAGGTATAATCTGTATCTAAAGGATTATCTATAAAAACAGATTGTTCTAAAACAATATATGATTCTCCTGGAGCACANATACTTTCATTATTCACATTAAACTCNGTAGAAGGATTAGATGATACTATGACTATAGCTGAATCAGTTACTAAACAACCNTGAACATTTTCTTTGCTATAATAGACATTGAACGAACCATATGACTCAGAAGAAAAGAAATAATCTCCATTAATATTAGGACCAACAACACTATCACCAAACCATACTCCATNAGAATTGATTGTAGGATGGNTTATAGAATCAACTAGANGATTTAATCCTAACTCACAAAAAGGAATGGTATCTGGGAAATTGATAAATCCTTCATCATCAGATAATGCGTCAACTTGTGTAGAATAATCAAAAGAACAACCAGATTCGACAGTTACTGTAACATTAATTAGCGAATCTTGATTTTCAAAATAAGTAAATACTGATGAGTTAACNTCATTTTCCCATGATACAATATGACCTGGTAANACTTCTTCTTCAAATGATATTTCTATTGTATCTCCTTGACATTTAAAAATTGGAGATACGAGAGTATATCCAGGATCAGGAATGACTGTAATAGAAATAGAGTCATTTACTATACAATTAGGATTATTTGAATCAGTAACTTGAAGACTAATTTCTTGATTGTCAGAAATATTTGGTATATTTAATTGAAGACTTGTTTGAAGAAATCCATTTTCACCTTCCCACAAATAGGAATATTCAGGAACTCCTCCAAGAATTATTGGATCAATTAAAATATTATCACCCTCACAAACAATAGTATCATTAACTATCTCTAAACTAAGAGTATCAGATATAGANATATCAAAATATGAAGTATCTACACCACAAGCTCCACTTAAAGTATACTCAATAGTATAATCACTTGAATTTTCAACAAAAACAGTNTTGTCATCAAAAAAACCTGTNCCACCTGATATAATAGCCCAATTTGANTCATATGGGGGCTCAGAAAAACAAGNATCAAAGTCAATAGATAGATCAGCAGATAAATCGCAGTTCTGATTGTAATCGAAAGTAGTTGCGTCAATAAGTGGATATCCAACAACTGTAAAAATATGTGTTGTATCAATTGGTGGATTAATACATGGATCTATTGAAGTAAATCTAATTTCATAAATACCAGGATTAGCTATACTAAAACTAGGATTAGAACCACTTAATTCTGGAAGATTAAAATCATTATCTATAACACATTCATCAATAAGAGTTAAATCCCAATCATACCATATATCATTAGTAGAATTACAAACAAATTCAATTGAATCAATACTATTTTCAATAAATATACTATCGTTTACACATACCTGCTGAGGAAAAGAAAAACTAAGATCATCAAGNTTAAAATCATAATCTTCAATACATATTGTAATAGATGTACTATCANTACAAGATACATTCTCAGTCAAAANCATTATATCATANNNACCTGGNNCAAACTGAACATTTAAAACATCTGAAGCAGGATCTAAACCTTCTCCTAATGACCCACCATCTAGAATAGTATATTCACTTGGATCAGCATTAATTACCCATTCGATATCAGAAGTAGGAGAATCTTCGCACAAATTATTAATAACGATTTCTCCAGATATACTGGTATTTGTAAAAGTATATAACCCACAATCAATTTCTTGAGAGGAAAAACTAGCTTCAGGTTTACCATTAACAGTAAAACCATTAGTACTACCAACTTCAAAGCCATACTGGGATGAAAAATCCCCTGGTCCGGTTAAATCTTTAACATAATAAGTTAGTGCATATGAAGAATTATTAGCATTACATGATGAGCTATTAAAGGATATTATAATATTCTCAGGTAAAGAATCACTATGAAAAAAACTAAAGGTTTCATACAAAGAAAAAGATGCCGGGTCTATCTCCGGATCAAATGGCTCAATATCATCATGTAGGATAAATATATATTCTGTTGTAGAATCATTAGATGATGGCCAAGTAACAGGAATTTCTATATCTTGAGGAGCACAATAACCTTGTACACTACTATTATTAATACTAAGATTAAAATTAGGAATACTCTGAGAATAAACTAATTGGGNATAACCAATTAACATGAAGAAAAGTAATAATTTATTAAAAAGCTTAATCATATTCATATATAGTAATTAAAAAGCCCTAATAGCTCTAATTTTATGTTTATTTGACTTATTGCTTGACATTGAATAACCCTCAATCAAATTAACTGACCAAGCATAATTAATTTTATGTTTTTTATTCTTCAACTGAGTAGAAGATAAATAATTTCCATTATCAAATTGGATAATCTCATAAAACTCATCATCATAAGCTAAGTTCTCNGCAATCATTTCCAATTCTTCTAGAGATGGTAAAAACCAATCAGAAAAACCTTCATGCTCATAATTATTACAAGCATGAGCAGCAGTTTCTTTATCATCACAAGCATTTACGATTGCATTAGTATTCAATCTACCAGTACCAACATCAATACCTTCAGCATCTTTGATTGATGAGCCATAACAACCCCAAGGGTAAGTCATCCAACTTCCTCCAACATTTTCTGTTGAAACAACTAAACCATGTTTCTTAGTTTTATCTAGATAAAAGATAACACCACCAAAAGCTTTCATTCCAATAGCATATTTAACATCACCCTTAGAATAATAAACATCAGTACTCTTTGAATTCTTGTAAGAAGAAAGAAAAAACACTATTGACAAAAAACTAGTAATTAAAAATAATCTATATTTCATAACAATAATTCCATGATTCTAAAGATTTAAAACAAAAATCCATAGGGCAAATTAGTGTCAAATATAGTGTAAATAGATGTATTAGTGCAAAATTTATGCACAACGATTAAATTTTACAAAATCAAAAAGATACTTTATGTTNAAATAAAGATTTTTTTAATNAAAAAATTAAAAAATAAACGTAANAGTAACTACAATTAATTACTCAAAATAGAATTCATCAACTGCTTCTTCCATTCTAATTTGATAACCTTGACCAGGAATCAAAACACCAATACCATTAAAATTATATTGAGGCCAATAGATATCACCATTATTACTTTTTAATAGTATCATCTGATCTAAAATTAACGATAATGCATTTGAAGCATTTGTTTCATATAAAACATTATATCCAATGGTATTCCAACCTTCATTTAATGTCATAGCAATACGCCCATAAACATTAGGGTTACACTCAGCATAGGCCTCATAAATACTAGAGAAAGCCTGTAAAAGTACATTATACTGAGAAGGGTTATCAACATCTATTTGATTTTCAAAATATATCATTTGAGCATCTAATGAATTATTAGACATTTCAGCAATCTGAGCAAGAAGAGTATCAATTTGATTTTCAAGAGCATCTACATCTGCTTGAGAAACGCCATCATCTTGATTCTGCATCGCAAGAGAAAGTTGATTTGACAAATCTGTAATCTCCCCTTCATATGACTCAGATAAATGTTGAAGAGAATCTATTTGAGAAGTTAATTGACTAACATGCAACTCATTAAACAAACAAGAATTATCTTCATGTGTTACATTAATATTAAAATTTGATGCTTCANTATTAAGACAACCATNAAGATAACAAGATCCATCATCTTCGGTAGCTAATGGATTGTAATTATCTGCCCAATCATGGATACAACCTGGTACAATAGAACAATCTATTAAGGAAACACTAACATCAGTTACAACATTAATAGAATTTGTTACATAATTAATAGAAGAAGAATGATTAATAATTTGATATAAATCATCACCACTAATAAGTTGTAAATTTAATAATTCATCAGATAACGCACCATCAACATCATCAGTATAAGAATCATCTCCCCATACAGAAAGTGAAGTTTGACTAACACCANCAACGTATGTAGAACCAAACACTTGACCAGTTAATGAAATTGCTACAACATATGCATTCTCATCCAAAACTGGAAGAGATTGCATAAATACTGGTGAAAGCATTACGGTCATATTTGCCCCAGTAACAGTNCCAGGATAAACTTCTGGTANCTCACACTCCTGTGCATTAAGATGAAATGTTAATAAAAATACACAAACAAAACCGTTAAAAATATTTTTCATAATCCTTAAAATTAAAATTTACTATTTACTCGTTTTTCTACAGTTGCATCATTAAAGATATAGAACAATACTGTACCATATGGTGTCGAATTTGGATCTACCTCTTGACCTAATTCATTAACAACTCTTACTAGCGTTCTAATATCATTTGGATGAAGTTCAACATCCATATCTAAAGCCCATTGAGGTACTGATGGCGTTAAATTAATTCTCAAATCAGTTGTTGGAAATGTAAAACCTGAAATAGCTTCTTTAACCTTTAATTGATAACCTTGACCAGGTATTAAATCGCCAATACCATTAAAATCCCATTCAACAAGATACACATCTCCAAAGTTATTCTTAACTAATTCTAATCTNTCAGAAATCTCATCAAATGTAGCAGTAGCATCTTGTGGTTCTGTTAATGTATAACCAATCATATTCCAACCACTTAACAAATCAACCATAATAGGGTCTGAAACACAGTTTTCAACCTGAGTATATAATGAGAATATAGTATCTGTATGTTCGACAATTACTAATCTTAATGAATCATTTTCAGTTTCTAAAGAAGAAACTAATATATTATGTAATTCATTTAAAGAATTTATTTCAGAAGCATGTGCTATATTAAGAGAATCAATTTCTTGACTTAAAATTGAAAGTTCTAATTCATGTGATGAACTTATAGAAGATATATCAGCAGCATGTGATGCATTTATAATAGCAATAGAATCAGTATGTGATGCATTTAAAGCAGCTATTTCAGCTTCGTGTGCTGTAATTAAGTCTAATATTTGTTGATCTAAATCTAAAATTTCTATTTCAAGAGCAGCTATATCAGCAGCATGTGATGCATTTAGAGCAGATATAGAATCAGCATGAATTACATTTATAGCAGNTATTTCAGCTTCATGTGATAAAATTGTGTTTGTAATTTGTTGATTTAAATCAGAAATTTCTATTTCAAGAGCAGTTATTTCATCACCATGTAATGCATTTAGAGCAGCTATTTCAGCAGCATATGATGCATTTANAGCAGCTATTTCAGCAGCATNTGATGCATTTAGAGCAGCTATTTCAGCTTCATATACTAAACTTAAATTTGTACTAACCAAATTAACTTCATAATCTAGCGTATCCTGATTAAAATTACACGATAAATTTGGATCATGTGTCGCTAATGGGTCATAATTTGCCATTACTGGATACATACACCCATTTCTATAACAAGATTCATCATCAGTAGTTGCTAGATCATCATAATTATCTGCCCAGTCAGACATACATCCTAATTTATCACAGCTTCCATCATCTGTTGTAGCTTGAGAATCATAATTATCTGCCCAATCTGACATACAACCTAATCTATCACAGCTTTCATCATCTGTTGTAGCTAACTCATCATAGTTATCTGCCCAATCGAACATACAGCCTAATCTATCACATGAGCCATCATCTGATGTTGCATTTAAATTATAATTATCTGCCCAATCGGACATACATGCAGTTAATTCACAACTACTATCATCTGTTGTGGCTAACTCATCATAGTTATCTGCCCAATCTGATGTACAGCCTAATCTATCACAACTTCCATCATCGGTTGTGGCTAACTCATCATAGTTATCTGCCCAATCTGATGTACAACCTAATCTATCACAGCTTCCATCATCGGTATTAATATCTATTCCATCAATTCCAGTTAGTGAATTAGATATTCCATCGCCATCATAATCATTAAAATTATCTGCCCAATCTGACATGCAGCCATAAACAAATTCGTAACAACTAGCATCTGATGTAGTCGCTAAAGGATCATAATTAAAAAATAAATCATAAATACAACCCATTCTGAAACAGGATCCATCATCTGTATTAACATCTAAACCTCCTACTCCAGTTAGATCATTAGATATTCCATTACCATCATAATCATTAAAATTATCTGCCCA
>PBEE01000036.1:0-15883 GCA_002717605.1 Crocinitomicaceae bacterium
CTCCTGCTAATGACTTTAGATTAGGCAGCACCTGGGACATGTCCTTATACGTGTAGTGCTCTATCGTTAGTAGCGGCCAGAGCAGCTTCTTTAATAGCTTCTGTAAATGTTGGGTGCGCGTGGCACATTCTACTAACATCTTCAGCAGAAGCTCTAAACTCCATAGCTACTACTGCCTCAGCAATCATATCTGCAGCCCTAGGTCCAATCATATGAACTCCTAAGATTTCATCAGTATCAGCATGGGCCAAAACTTTGACCTGTCCATCGGTATCCATACTTGCTCTCGCTCTTCCACTAGCCTTGAAGGGGAATGATCCACTCTTGTAATTGATATTCTCAGCTTTAAGCTGCTCTTCAGTCTTGCCAACTGCAGCAACTTCTGGCCAAGTGTATACCACTCCAGGAATCAAATTGTAATCAATATGTGGGTGCTCGCCGTTGATTACCTCAGCTACGAATACACCTTCTTCCTCAGCTTTATGAGCAAGCATAGATCCTCTAATTACATCTCCAATTGCATAAATGTGATGTTGCGACGTTCTTAGCTTCTCATCTACTGGAATTATTCCTCTTTCATCAGTTTCGATTCCGACAGCTTCAAGATTTAATCCATCGGTAAAGGGTCTTCTTCCAACACTAACTAAACAGTATTCTGCCTTGAAGGTTTGTTCTTCGCCTTTTTTGTTATCAGCTTTCACAGTAACACTTCTGCCAGCTGCCTTCACCTCTTTAACCGAAGTAGAAAGTTGGAACTTAATTCCAAGCTTTTTTAATGAACGAAGTAATTCTTTCCCTAGCATTCTATCCATTGTTGGGATAAGTGAATCTTGGTACTCAATGACAGTTACTTCTGTTCCAAGTCTTGCGTATACAGAGCCAAGCTCTAGACCTATCACCCCACCTCCAATAACAATCATAGATTTTGGGAGCTTAGTTAAACTCAATGCTTCAGTCGATGTAATTACTCTCTTTTTATCGATTTTAATAAATGGAAGAGAGTTTGGTTTTGAACCTGTAGCGATAATGATATTCTTTCCGCTGATTTGGGTTGTATCTCCTTTTTCTGGAGTTAATTGAATTGTGTGTGCGTCTAAAAATGAGCCCAAACCGTGATGAACATCTATAGAGTTCTTCTTCATGAGGAAATCGATACCGGTTGTAGTAGCAGAAACAACTTCTGCTTTTCTTGAAACCATTTGAGGGAAGTCTAAAGACAGAGAACCCACTCCAATTCCATGTGCAGAAAATTGGTTCATTGCTTGATGATAGTGTTCTGAACTATCAAGCATGGCTTTTGAAGGGATGCACCCAACATTCAACCAAGTACCACCCAAAGTAGAATACTTTTCTACTAGTGCAGTTTTATTTCCCAACTGTGCTGATCTTATAGCAGCAACATAGCCTCCAGGGCCAGATCCGATTACAATTACGTCGTAGTTAGACATTTCTTGTTAATGATTGAAGAATAAGCCACAAAGGTAGCCAAGTCTTCGCCTCCCTGTTGTTACTTTGTTGCATATTAAAAAACTCAATGTGGTCTAGAATTGTATCCATTTTATTGCGCTACAGATTAGCAGTCATTCTTGCTGTTTTAGTTATCACTGTATTAATGGGATTGAAAATTCCAGACCTAAGATTAGTCTATGAATTCGGCGGCCTTTTACCCAAAGATCATCCAACAAGGTTAGAGTTTGAAGATTTTGTAACCCATTTTGGTGCTGAGGGTAATTTAATGGTCCTGGGTGTAAATGATAAATCAATATATTCACCAGAAGGCTTTCAATCTTGGCATAATTTAGCTGAGGAAATAAGAGATTTAAGAGTTGATGTAAAAGGAGTTGAAACAGAAATAATTGATTCGGTATTTTGCATCTCACAAGCTTTTACGGTAGAAAAAGATACATCAGACAGGTCTTTTTTTGCTAAGCCTATTGCCCATGAAATAAAAAGAGGTGGGTCTAACCTTAGTCCAGAGCGCACCAGCGAAATCATTGAAAAAGTAAAGTCTCTCAAATTTTTTGAGGGTATCCTTCATAATGAAGGATCTGATGCCACAATTATGATGGTATTTCTAAAGCCCAAACTTTTTAATTCTAAAGACAGAGGCACCATTATTGAAGACATAACAACACTTTCAGATAAGTGGAGTGAAGAAAAAGGGATTCGCGTATACTTGAGTGGATTGCCTTTTATCCGAGTACAAATGACGAATAAGGTCAAGGGTGAACTGGGCTATTTTATTGGCGCCGCACTTCTCGTAACATTTATTCTCCTTCTCCTTTTTTTCAGAAACTTCACTACTGCTGTTGTTTGCTTGAGTGTTGTATTTGTAGGAGTAATTATTTCAACAGGATCTATAGCTGCGTTTGACTATCCAATTACTCTACTAATGTCTTTGATTCCTCCTTTGATAATTGTTATAGGAGTACCAAACTGTATATATCTAGTGAATAAATACCATGCTGATTATAAGAAGCATGGGAATAAGGTTAAAGCATTACAACGAATGATAACAAAAGTTGGGAATGCGACTTTGCTAACTAACCTGACAACAGCATTTGGGTTTGCAACATTTATGTTCACAAGAACAGATGTATTACAACATTTTGGCACTATAGCTGCTGTAAATATTATGGCAGTATTCTTTATCAGTCTATCAATTATACCAACAATCTTGTTTTTTCTTCCTGACCCAAATGAGAAGCAATTAATCCACTTAAAAAGGAAGTGGGTTTTCAACCTAGTTCAAGGTTTTGTTGACACAGTTCAATATGAAAGATCCAAGGTGTACCTGTTTAGTTTATTAATTCTGATCTTTTCTATTGCAGGGATAGTCAAAATGAAAGTGACAGGAAATATAGTCGACGACCTACCTAAAAATGATAGGGTACTAACGGATTTGGCTTGGGTAGAGGAAAACTTCAATGGTGTTATGCCTTTCGAAGCACTGATAGATTGTGGCGAAGAGGGTAAAGCTCTTAGCTTTAAAAACCTTAAGAAGATGGAGAAGTTCCAGGAAATTCTTGGAGAATATCCTGAGTTTTCAAGAAGTATGTCAGCTGTTGATGCTACTAAATTTGCCCTAATGGCTTTTTACGATGGAGATCCATCAGCATACAGGCTGCCTCTTGGAAAAAAGGAAAAGCTTGCTTTAAGATCTTACATGCGCAATACAGAAAAGAGGTCAAAAAATCATAAAAATGCGGTTAGTGTCACAAGAAATTTTGTCGATTCTACAAAATCTATAACTCGAGTATCTGCACAGATGGCAGATATTGGCACTTTCGACATGGACTATTTAATGGCTGATTTAAGGCCAAAGATAGATTCTCTCTTCTCACCAGATAAGTATAAGGTAACTCTTACAGGTACAAGTATTGTTTTTCTTGAAGGGACTCACTATATGGTGAATAATTTGGCAATTAGTATAACTCTTGCCATAATTGTTATTGCTTTAATTATGGCAATTCTGTTTTCTTCTGTAAGAATGGTATTTATCGCACTTATTCCGAATATTATGCCATTGCTTTTTACTGCAGGTGTTATGGGTTGGACGGGGATACCAATTAAGCCATCTACTATTTTAGTTTTCTCAATTGCATTTGGCATTTCCGTGGATGACACGATCCACTTTTTAGCCAAATACAGACAAGAGTTATCTAAACTAAACTGGAACATAAAGCGGGCAGTAGTACTAGCAGTTGAAGAAACTGGCGTTAGCATGATGTACACTTCCATAGTTTTATTCTGTGGGTTTATGATGTTCTCAATTAGTGATTTTGATGGGACAAGGTCGCTGGGAATTCTTGTAAGCGTTACTTTATTTGTTGCCATGTTTGCTAACCTTCTTTTATTACCGTCTTTGTTAATGAACCTAAACAATTACGTTACAACAAAAACCTTTCAGGAGCCGTTTCTTCATATTATTGATGAAGAGGAGGATATTGATCTTGATGCGCTAAGAGTGGAATACAAGAAAGAAAATTAATAGATTGCATTCGAAATGAAAGGAATAATTCTAGCAGGTGGTAGTGGTACTAGGCTTTGGCCCCTCTCTAAAGCAGTTAGTAAACAGCTTATGCCAGTGTTCGATAAGCCAATGATTTATTACCCAATATCAACCTTAATGTTGGCAGGGATTAGAGACATTTTGATTATTACGACTCCTGAGGACGCTTCTGCATTTAAGAACTTATTATGTGATGGATCTCAACTGGGTTGTTCTTTTACATATGCAGTTCAGGAGGTTCCAAACGGCTTGGCCCAAGCATTTATAATAGGAGAAGATTTTATTGCAAATGATAGTGTTGCACTGATTCTTGGAGATAACATCTTCCATGGAAAGCATTTTGGTCGACAACTTAGAGAGGATAAAGAAATAGAAGGAGCATTGATTTATGCATATCAAGTGCGAGATCCAGAGAGATATGGTGTAGTTGAATTTGATGATGAAGGCAATGCATTGAGCATTGAAGAGAAGCCAGAAAATCCTAAATCCAAATTTGCTATACCAGGCCTATATTTCTACGACAATGATGTGGTTGAAATTGCAAAAGGATTGGAGCCAAGTGCTAGGGGTGAATACGAAATCACTGACGTAAACAGAGTATATTTAAAAGCTAGAAAGCTTAAAGTGAGCATTATGCATAGAGGTATGGCATGGCTTGATACAGGTACTCACGAAAGTTTGATACAAGCATCTCAATATGTTCAAATGATTGAACAACGTCAAGGTATGAAGGTGGGAAGTATTGAAGAGGTGGCGTGGCGTATGGGATATATTGACGCTGAACAGTTAAAAGCCTTAGCTGAACCGCTTTGTAAGAGTGGTTATGGAAACTACTTGCTAGACCAAATATGATCACAACTCAACAACTCCAGAATGACTTCACTTCTGGACTCAATAAGTTTTTAGACAGCTATCCTGAGTCAAATTTATTTGGTCCTATTCGTTATTTGTTAAGTTTGGGTGGGAAGAGGATTCGCCCCATTCTAGCTCTCTCAGTTTGCAACGCAGAGGGAGGCAGTTCTAATGATGCAATTTTCGCTTCAATTGCAGTCGAATTATTTCACAATTTCACTCTAATGCACGATGATATCATGGATAATGCTCCACTTAGAAGGGGTCGCCAAACTGTCCATGAGAAATACAGTGAAAACTCAGCAATATTAAGCGGAGACGCTTTATTTACCGCAGCCTATCAAGCTATTGAATCAGCATCACCCAAAGTAATGCCCCAACTTCTCAAGCTCTTCAACAAAACTTCAATGGAGGTGTGTGAAGGGCAACAACAGGATTTGGACTTTGAAAGTTTAGATCAAGTAAGTGAGGAGATGTATTTGGAAATGATTAGACTTAAAACCTCTGTTTTACTTGCTGCATCCTGTGCTATGGGNGCCATTAGTGCAGGAGTAGCAGATGACAGGGTTGAGCTATGGTATGAGTTTGGAGAAAAGCTTGGTTTGGCCTTTCAAATTCAGGATNATTACTTAGATACCTTTGGCTCGGGAAGAGATACTGGAAAGCAGGTTGGGGGTGATATTATGGCAGATAAAAAGACTTTTTTATTCATACATGCTTCGACGCATTTTGAATTGCCTGTATCTGAAGGATTGTCAGATGAAGAAAAAATTAAAAAAGTTAGTGATATAATGAGGACTTCAGGCTCTGATATTGCTGCAAAAAATTTAATGCAGAGTTATTCGGATATGGCCTCAATAGCCCTTGATAAACTCGCACTTAATTCATCAACAAAAACTTGGTTCGAAGAGTTACTTTTTTCAGTTACGGAAAGAGTGAGTTAATGTAAATTTGACCCCGTGGACCCACTATCGTTTTTAAGCAACGTTGAGCCTAAGACTTTGGATGCATTGTACACCCAATATCTCAACAACCCAGAATCTGTTGACCGCTCTTGGCGGCTTTTTTTTGCTGGTTTCGATTTAGCCACTGCTCACTACGGTGGGGAAGGGGTTTCGTCTGTAACGCTCAAAGAATTTAAAGTTCTTGATCTCATTCACGGTTACAGAACTAGAGGACATCTATTCACAGCTACAAACCCAGTAAGAGAGAGGAGGACTTATAGTCCCACTTTGGAGCTGGAGAATTTTGGCCTAGGAAAAGAAGATCTAGAAACAATTTTTGAGGCGGGGACCCAAGTTGGAATTGGGCCTGCTAAGCTCAAGGACATTATTGACCATTTGGAGGCGACGTATTGTAGCAGCATAAGTGTTGAGTATATGTATATCCGTGAGCCAGAAAGAGTGGATTGGATTCGAGAGCATATTGAGCTCGACAATAGAAAGAAATTTACTGCTGACGATAAGCTTCACATCCTAAAGAAAATTAGCCAGGCGACTCTTTTTGAGGAATTCCTTCAAAAAAAGTTTGTAGGCCAAAAGCGCTTCTCACTAGAAGGTGGAGAATCTTTAATCCCAGCTCTTGATGCGATAATCGAGTACGGTACAGATGTAGGAGTAAGCGAAGTCGTTATAGGCATGGCTCACAGAGGTCGCCTAAGTACGCTTGCTCATATTTTAGGCAAAGAGTATTCAGACATCTTTAGCGAGTTTATTGGTAAGGAGTACGACTGTGAGGATGAATTCGAAGGCGATGTAAAGTACCACCTTGGCTACTCAAAAACCCAAGTAGCAGATACAGGAAAAGAAGTGTCTATCACACTTGCTCCAAACCCTTCACATCTTGAAGCTGTCGACCCAGTTGTCTTAGGTATCGCAAGGGCTCGTATTGATGAAAAGGGTGGAGACGAAAAAGCAGTTCTTCCAATTTTAGTTCACGGAGACTCTGCAGTAGCAGGTCAGGGTGTTGTATACGAGGTAGCCCAAATGGCAGGTCTTGAAGGTTACCGCACTGGTGGTACAGTCCACGTTATTGTAAACAACCAGGTAGGATTTACAACAAACTATTTAGACGCTAGAACGTCGACATACTGTACTGACGTTGGAAAGGCAACTCAAAGTTTAATTTTCCATGTTAACGCTGACGACACAGAAGCTGTTGTACAGGTTATGGGGATTGCCATAAAATACAGACAAGAATTTAGCAGGGATGTATTTATCGACCTTCTAGGGTATAGAAAGTACGGCCATAACGAGGGTGACGAACCTAAGTTCACACAGCCAAAGCTATACAAGGCAATTGCTGCCCATCCTTCACCGTATGAAATTTACTTGAAAAAGCTTACTGAGAGCGGAGTGATAACGGCTGATGTTGGTGAGACTTTAAAATCTGAGCAGCTTGAGTTGATGGAAAATGGATTTGCAACTGCAAAAGANCAAGAGACAAACTCAATACCNAATTTCCTAGAAGANCTTTGGAAAGANTATAGACCTGCTAAAGAAGAAGAACTAACTACTTCTCCNGANACANGCTATCCNCAAAAGAAACTTCTCGATCTTGGNAAGAAGATTAGNACACTTCCTNAGGATAAAAAATTCTTNCGCAANGTTGCTAAACTTATTAANGANAGAGCAAAAATGCTAGAGTCTGACAAGTTGGATTGGGGTATGGGTGAGACTCTTGCCTATGCAACACTTCTTTCAGACGGTCACCCAGTTAGAATTAGTGGCCAAGATGTAGAAAGAGGAATCTTCTCTCACAGACACGCTGTACTTAAAACTGAGGACAGCGAAGATGAGGTAATCCTTCTTAATAACCTTAGCAAGGATCAAGCTCAACTTAGCATCTACAACTCGTTGCTTTCAGAGTACGCTGTATCTGGGTTTGATTTTGGCTACGCCTACGCAAGACCTCAGGGTTTAACTATTTGGGAAGCTCAGTTTGGAGACTTTAATAATGGAGCCCAAATAATTTGGGATCAGTTCCTCTGTGCAACAGAAGACAAGTGGAATGCAATGAACGGTCTTACAGTTTTTCTTCCTCACGGATACGAGGGAATGGGAGCAGAGCACAGTTCAGGAAGAATGGAAAGATTCCTTTCGCTTTGCGCTGGTGGAAATATGATAGTTGCAAATTGCACGACCCCAGCACAAATGTTTCACCTACTTAGAAGGCAAGTAGTTCGCTCTTTCAGAAAACCGCTAGTAGTTTTAACTCCAAAGAAACTTCTTAGATATCCCAAAGCAGTCTCAACTGTTGCCGATTTGGTTAAGGGAAAGTTTAATGAAGTTATTGACGATCCTAGAATGTCTAAACCTGCAGCGGCAAAGAAGGTGGATACAGTGATGCTTTGCTCTGGCAAGATATATTACGAAGTGCTTGAGCGCATAAAAAAGGAGGGCAAAGGGTCAAATATTGCTCTTGTAAGAGTTGAGCAAATAAGCCCTCTTCCACAAGATGCGATTGATTCTATTGTTGCGCGTTATGGAAAGAAATTAAAATTAATTTGGCTTCAAGAAGAGCCAGAAAACATGGGAGCATGGCCTTTCATTTCTCTTAATTACAAAGGCCAAATCTCACACACAATCGCTAGGCCAGCTTGTGGCACAACTGCTACTGGGTCTCCTATTATTTCAGCTAGAAGGCATGAAGCTATCATAGATGCTGTTTTGAACTACTCAATTGATTAATTTTATCTCAACTAAAAATAAATTATGCTAATCCTTGAAATGAAAGTCCCTAGTCCAGGGGAAAGCATCTCAGAAGTGGAAATCGCAACGTGGTTAGTTAGCGATGGAGATTACGTTGAGAAAGATCAAGCAATTGCAGAAGTAGATTCTGATAAAGCTACTCTTGAGCTTCCTGCTGAAGCCGCTGGTGTAATTACACTAAAGGTAGAGGAGGGAGATGTTGTAGCAGTTGGTGATATTTGTTGTTTAATTGATACAAATGCAAAGCCGCCAAAAGGAACTAAAAAGACAGCTACAGCAAAGAAAGAAGAAGCACCTAAACCAGTAAAGGAAGAAGCACCCGCTACAAAAACAGAAGAGAAATCCACACTAGCTCCTGTTTCAAAAGGATCTGACTATTCCTCCGGTCACCCTTCACCAGCTGCTAAGAAGATGATGTCTGATAAGGGCATTTCAGANGGNNCANTTNCTGGCACTGGNAGAGGAGGAAGAGTNCTAAAACAAGATNTACTTGAAGCTNTAGCTGCTGGATTTGATCCTTCNTCAGCNATGGCNCAAGGAGGATGGACTGGTTCTCGNGAAACAAGACGNGAGAAGATGTCNATGCTTAGAAGAAAGGTTGCCGATAGATTNGTTGGTGTCAAGAATGATACNGCTATGCTNACAACCTTTAACGAGGTGGATATGAANNCNATTATGGATCTTCGAGCTAAGTACAAGAANAAGTTCAAAGAAGNAAAAGGTGTNGGNTTAGGNTTTATGGGATTCTTTACTAAGGCTGTNACTACTNCCCTNGCAGAATTCCCAGGTGTAAANGCNATGATCGATGNTAAGGANATTATCTNCCACGATTACGCNGACATTTGTATTGCAGTAAGCTCNCCAANGGGNCTTATGGTTCCAGTAGTAAGAAATGCTGAATCNATGTCAATTNCAGAAATTGAANGTGAGATAAAGCGTCTTGCAATCAGGGCTAGAGANGGTCAACTTACCGTTGATGAGATGCAAGGAGGAACCTTTACAATTACAAATGGTGGTGTGTTTGGNTCTATGCTNTCTACTCCAATTATCAACCCACCTCAAAGTGCAATCTTAGGAATGCACAACATTGTTGAGAGGCCAATTGCAATAGCTGGAAAGGTTGAAGTAAGACCAGTAATGTACGTTGCTCTTAGTTATGACCACAGAATAATAGATGGTAAGGATAGCGTTGGATTCCTTTACATGGTTAAGGAATTACTTGAGAATCCTGAAAGAATGATATTTGGGGGTAAACATCCAACAGAAGTTCTTCTAGGCCTCTAGGTTTCCCTGCTTTCTATCTTCTTGGATCATCAGGTAGAATCTTGATAATAACTCCTATATAAATGATTTGGAATGCATTTAAATACTCCCAAATTACGTCTTATCTAATTTGGAATATATTTCTGCTTCCTCTTTTAGGAGAGCATCTAGGTATGAAATGAAAAGTAGTTTTCATAGATGGTATCATTATTATTCAAGAGCTTTGAGTCTTGTATTTACTCTTGAAGCTGTTATATTTTTAGAATAATAAAAGTCTCCAATTTCTTGGAGACTTTAGTTGGATACGGTTCAAAAAAATTATTAACGCATTTACATGTCAAAGTTTCTAGCCTGTTTAGGGTAGGTAAAAACAGAGAATTTTTCTGCGTTTCTCATATTCAAATATGGAATTATTTTTTAAGTTTTCCAAACGAAAGTGTAAAAAACCTCTACTAATCACTTATTTTTTTAGATAAACGCTTATTATCTAAGTATTTTAAACCTTTCGCCATCAAGTCTAAGAAGAACAGAAATTAGGAATGTAAAACCTAGAAGTGATGATCCTCCATAACTAAAGAATGGTAATGGAATTCCAATAACAGGAGCAAGACCTAAAACCATACCTATGTTTACAAGGAAGTGCATGAATAATATACTTGCGACACCGTAAGCATAAACTCTTGTGAATTTTGATCGTTGCCTTTCTGCTAAATAAATTACTCGGATTATTAATAGGCAAAAAAGGAAAACAATACTTAAGCTTCCCATGAACCCCCATTCCTCTCCAATGGTACAGAATATAAAATCTGTCTCTTGTTCTGGCACAAAGCTATATGCTGTCATTGGACCATTCATCCATCCTTTTCCTAAAAAACCACCTGACCCAATAGCTGCTTTTGCATGTCTGATATTGTAATCTGCATCTGGGTTGTCAACATTGATTCCAAACAAAACGTGTATTCTATCTTTTTGGTGAGGCTTCAATACTTCCTCCATTCCAGTGTTGAGGCTTATGCTTATAAATAATCCAGCTATCAATAAGATGCTTCCCCAAACTGTTAAGCTTTTTCTCTTCCTTGGGACTGTTGCTTCTCTTATTACGTAAAGTACAGTAGAGCCCAAAACAATCCATCCACTCCAAAACCATTCTATGCCTCCCCATGAACCAATTAAAATTGTAGCAATAGCCATTATTAAAGAAGCAAAACCCAAAATCAATACGTTACCAGATAGGCCTTCTCTGTACAGCACAAAAACAAATCCTCCAAAGACAATAACTGTCCCTGCATCTGGCTGCAAGAGGATTAACCCTGCGGGGAGCCCCACTATAATTACTGATAAGATTCTAGATTTAAGGCTCTTCCAGCGCGATGAATCCCTGGACAGATAATAGGCTAATGCCAATGCTGTGGTGGGCTTTGCAAATTCGCTTGGCTGAAGACTAAATCCTCCCAAGCTAAACCATGACCTAGCACCACCTACTTTTTTACCAATGATTAAAACAGCCACTAAAAGGAGCAGAGTCAAAACATATTGAATCATAGAAGTTCTAATGAAAAACTCTGACTCAATATTTACTATCGTAAATGCAAAGACTGCGCAAATTCCTATCCATAACAATTGCTTTCCGGCTTTTCCATTCCAATCAAACCAATCAATTAGCTCAATGTTGGATGTTGCACTTATAATATTAACCCAACCAAAAAAGACAAGTAAGGTTAGGAGGATAACAAGCACCCAGTCAAGATTTTTTAGTATGGATACTTTCCTATAACTCATTCCACATCAAATTCTAAAACCCTGTTTAAACGGTGTTTGTATTTTACTGTATCTGTCAAATACTGTTCAATCAATAACCCAGCTATTGGTGCAGCCCAAGTGCCTCCATGACCCGAATATTCCACATAAACACTCAATGCAATTTGAGGATTTTCTCTAGGTGCAAAAGCCATGAACNCNCTGTGGTCGAGGTCGCCATTGTTTTGGACTGTTCCAGTTTTACCACAAATAGTAAGTCCTTCAACCATTGCTCTTCTAGCCGTTCCTGACTCGTCTTCAATCACCCTTTGCATTGCGTCTATTACAGGTTCAAAATGTTTTGGGTCAACGCTAGTATTATGTAAATCATCCTCACCTTTGGGCTTTCCTGTTCCACCTATATCTCTGATTGCATGTGGCTCTCTATAAGTCCCTCGNTTCGCAATNACGCATGCAAGATTCGCCATTTGAAGAGGNGTGGTTAATAGCTCACCCTCTCCAATTGAGATTGAATAAATGGTCGAATAACCCCAATGAGTTTTACCATAAATACTATCGTAATACTCTGAAGTTGGGATTTGACCTTTACGCGCACCTGTAAGATTTCCTCCTAGATCTGTGCCAAACCCAAAATCCTCTATCCTCGAACTCCAATAATCCAACCCAATAGAAGCATCAATTAGATGATTTTCATTTTTACCCCTGAGTACAACTCTACGCATTACTTCTCTAAAATAAGGATTGCAAGAGTGGGTAATTGCTTGGGTTAGGTTATCAGCAGTGTGGGCTCCGTGACATCCAATGATTTCCCTATTGCATTCGATTACACTATAAGGATAAATCAACCCTTCGTCAAGCGCAATCAACCCCTGTAGCATTTTGAAAATTGATCCTGGCCTATAAGTTCCTCTTAGAGCTCTGTTGTAAAGTGGTTTGTGTGGGTGAGTCCTCAGACTGTCGTAAACTTCTCCACGACGTGAGCCAGTAAGGTCATCTGCGTTGTAAAATGGGGATGACACAATTGCGAGAACTTCTCCTGTGTTTGGCTCGATTGCAACAACAGAACCTCGCTTTCCCTCCATCAGCTTTTCAGCAAATCTTTGAAGGTCAAGGTCAATAGTTAACGTGATATCACTACCCGAAACTGGCATTGTATCGAGATCTGCTAGTACTTCTCTTTTGTTATTCCTTACATCAACTATGTGGTACCGAGCACCAGGAATTCCCCTAAGTTCTTCTTCATGTCTTGACTCCAATCCTGACTTACCCTTGTAATCTCCAAGATTGTAGAATTTATCCTTCATCAAATCATCCTTGTCAGCTTCTCTGTACTCGCCAATTAAATGCCCAGCTACTCCAGCTACATTCGATCTGATAGATCTTGTGCGAGCCTTGATGCCTGGAAATCTATACAGCTCTTTTGATATTGCTGCGTATTCTTTGTAGTTGAGCTGTTTGACTAAAACTGATGCCACATATCTTGAATAACTAGACGCCTTATCCAATTGCTCTACCAACCTTTCCAAATCCCAACTCAAAAGCTCAGCCAATGCTAGCGTGTCTAAATTGGTAGCTTTCCTAGGAGTTATTAATAAATCGTAGGACGCGATATTCGTTACTAACAATTCGCCATTTCTATCAAGAAATTGACCCCTCACAGGATCCAAACTCTCTCTATCCTCTGTGAGTCTTCCCGCGTAATTTGACCACTCCGAGCTTATGAGTTGAAGGTGAGTAAGCTTTGGTATGAAAATGCAAGCAATGACTATAATTATGCCGCTAACAACAAGAGATCTTCTTTTTAAATCTGAATTTCTCATGACCAAGGATAAGCACTTACTTTAGACTTCTTATTCTTTCTCTTTAGGCCAAAAAGCCCTTGCGAAAGTCCCATCAATATCACAGTCAAACTACCTGATAGGATTGCCTTCCACAGTGCAACTAATATTATCCCAAGCCTTCCTCCTTCAATAGCAAATAGCCCGAATGAATACAAAGTTGAGACTAAAAAACAATAGCTTAAAAATCTCATCCACCCGTCTTTGAGTGCACAAATAACATGGCCTTTTTGAAACCCGTCTCTTGGTGCAATTGCTACTGATATATGGGGAAGCGTTAGCCCTAAAATCGCTCCGGAAGCCATGTGCAACCCTCCGCCTAATAGAACAAGGTCAACAATTGCTCCTGTAATAGTTCCAAAGAATAAATAAGTTGTTTTATGCCAACCTATAGGCAAAAGAACAAGGCCATATAGGTGGAAGAAAATGATTGCCTTTCCTCCAGCAAATATCCCAAACCTGAATATCAAAATTTGTAGTAAAATTGTGATTATGAGCACGGATATGGATTTCACTGTACCGTTCATCTTACAGAATTAATTAGTGAATCAGATTTCAATATTCTTTTGTCAGTTAGGAATTCGACAAAGCGAATACTACTATAATCTACTCCCAACTTAACGATAACTGTTTTAAAGTCGTCAGCTTCAGTTACTGCAACTTTAACTACTTTTCCTACTAAAATATCTGATGGAAATACACCTTGAAAACCAGTTGTGTATACTTTATCTCCTGGGAGCACAAGAGAGGATTTAGCAATGTCAATTACATTAGCAGTAGTCAAATCACCACCACCCCACACTAATCTTCCAACGGCACCTTCTTCTCCAATTCTCACACTCCACTCTATGTTTTTATGAGTTACCGGAAATACTAGCGCTTCGTGATCTGTAACCTCAATTACTTTTCCTGCTAGATGACCTTTGTCAAGCATGCCTGATCCGCGGATAACACCATCTAGAAACCCTTTATTTGCTATAAGTAAATTTTTTGAAGTGTGAGTTGATGTTCTAACAATTTCTGCTGCTCTGCTAAACCAAACGCTCGTATCTAACTCTTTGATAATTGATGATCTGCGCTTGATTGGAACGTACTTTTTGAGCCTATGTAGCTCTGTTCTCAATCTGGAGTTTTCTCTATTCAGAGCTATGTTTTGGTCTTTAACACTATTGTATGTTTGGATTTGACCTAACATATCAGTCCAACTATTTGCGCATTTTATGCCCACTGAAGACATGCGACTGTTGTGGATTGAATGCGTGTTAATGAGCCAATTGAATGCAATAATCTCAAACAGGAAGAAGAGCACCAAACGGTGATTTCTAATTATGAGATTGAAGAGGTTACGCAATTTACTCGCTCATTAAGAACGGGAACCTGTCTATGTTTTTCAGAGCAATAGCCGTCCCCTTCGCTACTGCGTGAAGTGGATCTTCTGCAATGTGTACTGGCAATTTAGTCCTGGCCGAAATTCTTTTATCAAGCCCTCTTAGTAGCGCGCCACCACCTGCCAAGTAGATTCCAGTTCGGAAAATATCGGCGCTGAGTTCTGGTGGAGTTTGGTTTAGAGCAGTGTGAATTGAATCCTCAATTTTGCTAATGCTCTTGTCAAGGGCTTGGGCTATTTCGGAGTAGCTAACGATGATTTCTTTTGGGTGGCCAGTTAGAAGATCCCTTCCCAAAACAGAATAGTCCTCAGGCGGATTATCAAGCTTTGTCATAGCAGACCCCACATTGATTTTTACGTTTTCGGCAGTGCGCTCACCTATGAGCATATTGTGCTGACGCCTCATGTAATCAATAATGTCTCTTGTGAATTCGTCTCCAGCTATTCTAATGTTTGTATCTGTCACAATTCCACCAAGAGCAATAACTGCAATTTCTGAAGTTCCACCTCCTATGTCTACAATCATATTGCCCATAGGTTCTTCAACATCAATCCCAATACCAATTGCAGCCGCCATAGGTTCGTGTATCAGATAAACTTCCTTTCCTCCAGCGTGTTCTGCACTGTCTTTAACTGCTCTTTTTTCTACATCTGTAATTCCCGATGGAATGCAAATCACCATTCTATGAGAAGGAGTAAATAATGACTTTTTATTTTCGTTGATCATCGCAATCATGCCTTTGATCATCTGCTCTGCAGATTCGAAATCGGCAATTACACCATCTCTCAATGGTCGGATAGTTTCGATGTTTTTATGGGTCTTACCCTGCATCTGTTGGGCTAGTCTACCAATGGCAACAGCCTTACCAGTTTTAATATCCTTTGCAACTATTGATGGTTGGTCAACCACTACTTTATCCTGGTAGTAGATGATGGTATTTGCCGTTCCTAAATCGATGGCAATGTCCTGTACGAAGAAATTAAAAAGACCCATACTCAAATGTACATTTTCTGCCCCGCAATCGTGAAGCAGAAACGGGCAATTTGCCCATAAGTTGATAAG
>PBEE01000037.1:0-35641 GCA_002717605.1 Crocinitomicaceae bacterium
TCACCAGCCGGATGATTAGCTCCGGTAGCAGTGCCGTCGAAATACGTTCCCGAACCGTTAGATGCCACATATACCCATGCATTGTTTTCTGCATTGTCTAAAATTGTCCAAGGACCATTTCCATTTGATCCGTCAAAACCGTTTGAAAAGTCCTCAGAAAATAAAACATCACCGCCGCCGCGTTGATTTGCTAATGCTTCCACTCCTGCGAGTTTAGAGCTAATAAGCTCGCCTACGGAAGCGTTAGATAGTGTTTGCTCAAAAGTGTTCTCTTGGCCATCTTTCTGAGCAGAAGCAAAAGCAAAAATGCATAGTGCTCCTAGTGTTAAAGTCAAATGTTTCATCTCTAAAATATTTAGGCTAGCAAATTACGTAAAAAAAAAGGAGGATAACCAATTTGGCTTCCCCCTTTTAAAAGATTTGATTATATAATTATTTTACTAATAGTCGATCTGTTGCTCGCTCCCCGTTTACAGTGATAGTGTAGGTGTATGCCCCAGCAGCAAAATCAATAGCATTAACTGCTATTTTGTTCATTCCTGCAGCTTGTGTTCCCATATCAATACTGTAAACAACTTTTCCTGTGATATCTCGCATTTCAAAAGTTACTTTTGAAGCGAAATCAAGACTATACTTCACATTAGTAACACCGTTTGTTGGGTTAGGGTAGCTCGGGTATAATTGAAAACTAGTGTTTGTTATTACCTCACTTACATTAGATTGAGGATCTACTGGAGGAGTAGCAGTTGAATTTGGGTCTAGATTCAAACGAATCATTGGAACATCATTTGTGTAGTACCAATCGTATGTGCCAGAACCAAATGGACCAAATACAAAAGCAGTCTGGTCTTGAGTGTATTTTGACTCTCCATACTGAACATTTGAACCACCATAGTGCTCAAATCCAGCGCCAATAAAGTCCCCTGGGGCAGCCGAGTAGGGCTCATCGAAAATGAAGCGATACCAGTTTTGTATTTCTTCTCCTGGTGTATTTAAGAAATTCGCATTCAAATCAACTTCATCAGAACTTACTAAAATACCTCCGTATTGAGATACCAAGAAATCAGAGTCAAGTCCATCAAATAGATGAACAGTTACAGGACTATACTCTTCAGAGCCTTCCATAATTGCAACGTCAATACCGTAAATCTCTACATCTGCAACTATATCATAAAGACTAAGTGCAATATAATCTATTGTGCCTTCCTCATCGCCAGCTGGTGATGCATAATTAATAAATCCATCATCTCTTCCAAATGAATAATCAGTAACTGTAAACGATTGCTGTGCTGTGTTATTACCTGGATTTTCATCCTCTACGTCAGCGAAAAGAGTGTAAGACAGATTAACCTCTCCTAAACCGGCTGGTTGATATAAAACAGAAAGAGTGTCATTTTGTTGGTTTTGTAGAGTGATCGCATCTGAACCATTAGCAGCGCCATTTACATCAAGCTCTAAAGTAACCCCGGTTTGCTCTGCAAATCCTACATTGTAAACTTTAGCTGCTGCTTGAAGATTATCTGGAATTTGAGATTGCGCCCAAGCTCCGTATTCATAATTCAACGTTCTTTCGTAATCTGTATAACTTAAATAATTATCAATACGAGTGTCATTTTCTGGAGTTTGATATAATTGTATGTCATCAATCTCCCAGTTGTAACCCCAAGTACCTGACCAACGGAAGCGAATGTAAACTGTTTCTTGGCCTCCAGCTGCTGATGTAATATCAAACTCTTTGATTGACGGGTTGTCGCTCTGGTCACCTGTTCCAAATCCGGTGAATACCTCCCAACGGCTTTGGATTGGGCCATCGCCGTAATCAACTGTTCCTTCTGCTTCTGAGAATGTTGCAATATCTGGCCAAGTTGTTCCGTCACGTGAAATTTCAATTAAACACTTCTCACTATCGTCAGAAGCTCCATTATCCCAACAACGGTAACGAGTTTCGATTGAAATGCTGACGTATTGCTCAGAAGAACAATCGATAGGATTTGCTGTTTGCACCCAGCTATTTTCTATCCAAGCAGCATCATAGTTTGCGTCCGCACCAAATAAATCTGAATCAATCATTAATGTGCCGTTAGCAGAAGTAGTAGAGTTCATTGAACCTGCTGCAGATCCATCACCAGTTCCTCCTGCCCATTGATTATATGGTCCAGAGGGTCCGTCAGTTGAACATTCGAAATTAATGTCAATCTCATACCATGGCGATCCAGCAATGTCAGATCCATTATCAAAAACCCAATCAGTTGAGCAGTTATCTACATTGCAATCGTTACTCCAAAAGGCATCGCGATCAATTTGTGCAGGTGTAATTGAGGCTTTTTTGAAAGATAATTTCTCTTTCGCAGCTTGCACAGGCATTAGTTCTTGTGCGCTTGCAAATGTCCCTACTAACATTGCAAATAGAAAAAAGTATACTTGCTTCATATTAAGCTATTTATGTTTATTGTTTCAGAATTGAATTACAAATATAGACGTGATTATGATTCAATTGCACTTAAATCTTCTATAAAGTCAGTAATCGAGGGGCAAGAACAGATTAAATTCCTATCTCCATGGGTATCGTTCACTCTTGCAACAGGAACCCAAAACTTGTCTATATACAACCCTTTAACAGGATATACTGCTTTTTCACGAGTATAACTGTGGTTCCATTCCGATGCAGTTGCCTCCTTTGCAGTATGTGGCGCCATCTTTATCACGTTATCCTCGGGATCCACTTTGTTTTCTTGTATCTCTCGGATTTCCTCGCGAATAGAAAGCATTGCTTCAGCAAACCTATTTAACTCATCAAGTGATTCGCTTTCTGTTGGCTCAATCATTAGAGTACCTGCTACAGGGAATGAAACTGTTGGGGCGTGAAACCCATAATCAATAAGGCGTTTTGCAATATCTGCTACTTCTACTCCGCAAGATTTAAATTCTCTACAGTCCACTATCATTTCATGAGCAACTGTATTGTTTGCTCCTTGATAAAGAATGTCGTATTCTCCTTCAAGTTTCGCCTTGAGGTAGTTCGCGTTGAGTATAGCGACTTCTGTTGCTTGTTTGGCCCCCTTACCACCTAGCATTTTTATATATCCATAAGGAATAAGTCCTATTAATGCAGAACCATATGGAGCAGCGCTTACTGGAGAAATGCTGTCATCTCCACCCTGGTGAACAATGGGGTGGCCTGGCAGGAATTTACTCAAATGAGCAGCTACGCCAATTGGTCCAATTCCTGGGCCGCCTCCACCGTGAGGAATGGAGAATGTTTTGTGTAAGTTTAGGTGGCATACATCTGCTCCGATGTTTCCAGGACTAGTAATCCCAACTTGAGCATTCATATTAGCACCATCCATGTAAACTTGGCCACCATGTTTGTGAATGGTTGCGGTGATCTCTAGAATTCCCTCCTCGTAAACACCATGAGTAGACGGGTAAGTAATCATTAATGAGCTGAGGTTGGCACTGTGCTCTTTTGCTTTGACCTTAAGATCCTCAAGATCAATATCACCGTTTTCCATGCACTTAACTACAACAACCTTGAGGCCTGCCATTACAGCACTGGCTGGATTTGTTCCGTGGGCAGATTCAGGAATTAGACAAATGTTTCTATGCCCCTCATCTCTACTTTCGTGGTAAGCTTGAATAACTAGCATGCCAGTATATTCTCCATTAGCTCCCGAATTTGGCTGAAGAGTAACCCTATCGAATCCTGTAATTTCTGCTAAGTCACTTTCTAAGCTTTGAAGAATCTCAATCATTCCAGTGGCTTGCTCTGGAGGACAAAACGGGTGAAGTTCCGCAAATTTGTACCATGCAATAGGCAGAAGTTCAGTAGCAGCATTAAGCTTCATCGTACACGAGCCAAGTGGAATCATTCCGTGTACTAATGAGAAATCTCTGTTTTCGAGATGCTTGATATATCTCATCATCGCAGTCTCTGATGTGTGGCTATTGAAAACCGGATGATCCAAGTAATCTAACTCTCTGTAAATGGTACTGAAAAATTCTCTGTTGATTTCTACGCCTCTTATAATGGGTACTCCAAACGCATTACACAGATTCTGCAAATCCTCAAGATTAGTTCTTTCGTTAAGGCTAACTCCAACGTGTTCGCCATCGTTATAATAACGTATGTTGATTTTTTTTGCTCGTGCTCTAGCAATTAGAGCTTTAATTTCGTCAGGGCCTCCTTTAACAACTATTTTAAGAGTATCGAAATAACATGTGTTTACGACTTCAAACCTGTCGTTTGAGCCTAGAGCAGTGGCAAAAGATTTGGCCCTCTGGTGTATTCTTTCTGCGATATTTCTTAGCCCTTTTGGTCCATGATACACTGCATACATAGATGCCATGACAGCAAGGAGTGCTTGGGCTGTACATATGTTTGAAGTCGCCTTATCCCTTCTAATATGTTGCTCCCTAGTTTGTAAGGCCATTCTGATAGCAGTGTTTCCATGGCGGTCAACGCTAACTCCTATAATTCGGCCAGGGAAATTTCTCTTATATGATTCGTCTGCAGCAAAAAACGCAGCGTGAGGTCCTCCATATCCCATAGGTACACCAAACCTTTGTGTTGATCCCACTACAACATCTGCTCCCATTTCTCCTGGGCTCTTGAGCATTAGAAGAGCCATAAGATCTGTTGCAAAAACAACTTTCACATCAGCTTCGTGGGCCTTTTGAATTAATGCTGTATGATCTGCCGCCTCGCCATTTCCGTCGGGATATTGAATAAGACATCCGTAAATGTCTTCAGTAAAATCCCAATCTACCCTAGACTTTTCAATGATATTAATTCCAAGAGATTTGGCCCTTGTCTGCATCACAGCAAAAGTCTGAGGATAAACTGCTGTGTCTACTAAGAAGGTGGTTGCTCCTGCTTTTGCTTGGCTTCTCGGCCTAGCAGAATAGAGCATCGCCATTGCCTCCGCTGCTGCTGTAGCTTCGTCTAGAAGAGAAGCATTTGCAATATCCTTTCCAGTAAGATCAATAACCATTGTTTGGAAGTTCAAAAGGGCTTCAAGTCTACCTTGAGAAATCTCTGCTTGATATGGAGTGTACGCTGTATACCAGCCTGGATTTTCCAAAATATTTCTTCTTATCACAGAAGGAACTTCGGTTGGATAATATCCCATCCCAATATAGTTCCTATAAACCACATTCTTAGAGGCGAGTTCATCCAGGTGTTCTAGGTACTCACTTTCCATCATTGCACCGGGCAAATCAAGAGGCTCCCTTAGCCTTATAGCAGGCGGAACTGTCTTATTGATTAACTCATCTAAAGAGTTACAACCGATGGTAGATAGCATTGAGCTTTGGTCTTCTATGCGAGGGCCCATATGCCTTGAGGCAAAACTTCCAATTTTCATAGTATACAAAAAGAAAGAACAAAGATATCTTCAGACATGAATTTCTCACCTTTGTAACATGACTTTTTCCTCACACAACTCTAGCTTGATTGTTAGATTCTTAGGCTTCTCTCATTTATTGATTGCGCTGGGATCTGGAGCTTGTGTAATTGTCACGCTAAAAGTCCTCGGAATTGAAGAGGGATTTGAACCTTCTGCCACCTTTATTTCTGCATGTACAGGGCTAGGATACTCTATTCAAAGAGTGATAAAGGCCAACCTCTTTCCCAAGGCTGTACCCATCGATAGATTAGTATTTTTAGAAAAATATGGAAAGTTTCTAGTGACGATTTGGGCAATCGCATGGCTTGCTGGATTTTGGTGGATATTAAATGATTTAGGACTGATCGCTTGGGGCCTAATAATGGTTATAGGGGGAGCAGGGCTTGCTTATGCAATTCTTCCTTGGTCAATTAAAAAAGCCAGATCCCTCAGAGAAGTTCCTCATATGAAACTTCCTATGTTAAGTTTTGTTTGGGGATGTGCAACAGTCGTGCTCCCTATTTATATAATGGGTGTAGAGGTCTGCACTATTCATTTGGCCATTGTCTTTGTTTCTAGAGTTCTATATATCGCAGGCCTTACTGTTCCATTTGATGTAAGGGATTTGAATGTGGACACGTTGGACATGAAAACTGTACCTATGGTAAGGGGGGTAGAAAATTCGCTGTGGATTGCATGTGGCCTTGTGGTTTTGTCTGGCTGGATTTGGGCTTTTTTAGAAGAATACCCTCTATTCATCCACTCTCTCTTAACAGCAGTTTTTGTCTGCCCTAAAGTGCACAGGCCTTACAGAGGAGAATGGTACTACAGCATTTTATTAAACGGAATGCTCTTATTACAAGTATTTGTTCTTTTCTCCTAACCTAAATTTGCCCCAATAATTTTACTCTATGCAAAGCCAAATAATTTCTCTTGCAGAGGCCCGCGAACTAGATGCTACAGATCCGCTAAGCAAGTTTAGAGAACGCTTTATTTTTCCTCAACACCACGGTGAGGACGCGCTTTATTTTACTGGTAACAGTTTGGGATTGCAGCCCAAATCTGCTTTGAATGCTCTTCAAACCGAGCTAGAAGATTGGGCTGATCACGGGGTTGAAGGTCACTTTAGAGCGAGAAATCCGTGGATGCATTATCACGAGTTATTCTCTGACCATCTCGCTTCAATTGTGGGGGCAAAGCCTTCAGAGGTTGTTGCAATGAATGCCCTAACCGTAAATCTGCACATCTTATTAATTAGTTTTTATAACCCAAAGGCTTCGCGAAAAAAAATCATTTGCGAAAAAAAAGCATTCCCCTCTGATAGATATGCTTTGATAAGCCAAATAGAATTTCACGGGGGTGACCCAGCAACAGACCTTATTGAAATTACACCAAGAAATGGTGAGAACTTAATAGATCTAGATGATGTTCTCATAGCAATTGAAGATGCAGGAGAAGAACTAGCAACGGTTATGATGGGTGGTGTTAATTATTACACTGGCCAACTCCACAACCTCGAAGCGATAACCAAAGCAGCTCATAATGTTGGGGCTATGTGTGGTTTTGACCTTGCACATGCGGCTGGAAATGTGCCTTTAAAATTGCACGATTTGGATATTGATTTTGCATGTTGGTGTACCTATAAATATTTAAACTCTGGCCCAGGTTCTGTTGGTGGCATTTTCATTCACGAGAAGCACCATAACGGAGAACTGCCAAGACTTGAAGGTTGGTGGGGCCATGACAAAGAAACCAGGTTTAAGATGGAACCAGAATACATTAGCATGGGAACAGCTGAATCTTGGCAGATGAGTAATGCCCCCGTATTTAACATGGCAATTCACAAGGCGTCCCTAGAGATTTTTGTCGAAGCTGGTGGCATGGAAGTTTTACGTGAACGGTCACTAAGGCTTACTAATTACTTAGAACGCACAATAGAAAAAGTTGCTGCATCTACTGCAAAAAATCTAGAAATTCTCACACCAAAAAACCAAAACGAAAGAGGTTGTCAGTTGAGCATTGTTGCACACGGACAGGGGCGCGAACTCTTTGATAAATTATCATCAAATGGTGTTATTGTCGATTGGCGTGAGCCTGCAGTAATTAGAATGGCGCCCGTACCACTTTACAATAGTTTTGAAGACATAGCTAAGTTTGGTCTTATTCTTCATGACGCTCTAAATTAACACCATGGCAAAGTCAAGATTCGCAGTATTTGGGATTGGGAGATATGGAACCCAAATCGCTTTATCATTAGCAAAACGAGGTGCAGAAGTATTCACCTTCGATTCGAAAGCTGAGAGGGTAGAAAAAATTAAAGATGATGTTTTACTTGCTGTAACATTAGACGCTACTGATAAAAAAGCGCTAGAAGGCCAAAACGTCCAAGACTTAGATGCAGCAGTAGTTGCAATTGGCGAAAATTTCGAGGCAACAGTATTGACGACTCTAAATCTATTGGACTTGGGTGTACCAAGAATAATAGTAAGGGCAAATGACAGAAATCAGCATCGCATCTTAAGCTCAATCGGCGTGAAGGAAATTCTAAGTCCAGAGAGTGAGGTTGCCGCGGTAGTGTCTGAAAGGCTTATTAACCCCAGCATCATGGGCTTTCTTCAGCTACCTGACGAATACGAAATCGCAGAGATTAAAGCCCCAAAAAATTGTTGGGGTAGATCTCTTCGCGATATATCTCTTGGAGCTAAGTATGAACTTAGACTCATTACAATCAGAAGGGAATTTGAAGAGGGTCAAAATGGAGAATCCAAGATTACTGAACACATAATAGGTGTCCCTCAACCAGACACAAATATTAGAGAAACTGACACGTTAGTTGTGTTTGGATTGCTTAAATCTGTTAAAAAGTTCTTGGAGATTAACGAATAATTATTCATAGGTATCCCAACTTATTTCGTGGATCCAATCAGCCTTTAACTTGATGGTAGTTGCCATTTCGCTCGCGGGCTCTGGCAGTCTCCATTCTTTGAGACTCACACCATCCCAAACTCCATTAGAATTGGAATCGCCCAACCATCTTAACGAATAAGATCCAGGAGTGAGGTTTTTGAATTTCAGGGGCGGTATTCCTTTTTCGATAGCAACCTTTTTTACGATAGTACCATTCGCGGAAATTAATTCAATCCAACCCGTTGCATCCACATCTACAATTAATTCAGACAATTCATCCAACTTAAATGTAGACCACTTTATAATTAATGTGTCTGCTAAGATTTTTTTGCCATGACCCTCAATTGATTTGGGGAGCATTGATAGTTCAACAATATCACCTCTTCCAAAAGGTGCTTCAACAATTAACTGTAATGGGTTTTCTTCAGAAACCTGAATAGACTTAATTTCAATTTCTGTCGAGTCCGCCTTAGTTAGTTTAAAAAGGTGAGGATTGAGAAAGGTAATGGGTCTAGAAAAAGTAAATGCTGCCTCTTTTGAAGAAACCTGTTTGCCTTCTGGGGATTTTATGAGTGAAAATTCTAGAGGACTATTCATTTTCTCCTCTTTAACAATCAAAGTGTCTGCACCAGACCAAATCACAGTACTATTTTCTACTGTATGGGGGTCGGACCATAATAGCAATGAGTTTTCAGAACCAAACTTGTTGAGACTATTTGCCTCAATCTCATCGATATTATCCAACTCTCCACTCAGTTCAATTTCCAATAAGCCCAAACTATCCCTTTCAACATTCATAAAATATTTCACATCAATATCATCTGTCTTCTGCATCAACAATTCAACTGATAATGTGTCAGCTGAATTCAGTTGAATCGGCTCCTTATGAATTGCAAGAGACTCCCCGTCAGTCCAAACGTAATTTCTATCTACATCTTCAATAGCTAATAGCCTGTACTTACCTTCTGGCATATACCTAACGGTAAAAGACCCAAAGCTATCAGTTGAAGTCACAAAAAGGGGTTGTGACCCACTTAGAATTGAATCAACTGGCAACTCCCAATCGTAGACAAAAATTCTTCTTTGGCTTTGCGGTTCTCCTGAAAAAACATCCACAACAGTTCCAGTAATACTCAATGTGTCTAAGTCCGGTCCAGTCGAAAATGCATGAGTTAAATCACTCGCTGGATTTTTCTCATTTAAATCCTCTATGGCATCACCAAATTGAAAAATATAAGTCCTATTTTGTTTGAGCTCTTCATTCCATATAAATTGAACCTTCCTTCCTTTCATTTTCCATTCCAAAGGTTTTGCAAGTGGTGGAGAAACTAAAAGCTGAGCACTTAACTGACTGACATTAACGTATTCATCAAATTCAAATTCAAGAATTCCCCCCGATGTGGGATTGACATTTGTCGCTCCAAGCTTGGGTGAAGCATTTACGACAATTGGTGGAGTTGAGTCCTTTTCCCCTCCCGTTGGAACACCAACTTTAGCACAGGAGCTCGCAAGAATTAAAATTGAAAAAAGAGAAACTATTCTATCCATCTCTCCTCTAATTTGTTTACAATTCTTTCAAGCAGTTTCACTTCTTCTTTGGTAAACCCATCAAAATCTACACTATCAATATCTAGAAGTGCAACAATACTTTCGTTATGCCTTACTGGAATTACAACTTCAGAATTACTCAATGAACTACAAGCAACATGGCCCTTGAACTCATGAACATTGGGCACAACAACCGTTGTATTTGTGTCCCAAGATTTTGCGCACACGCCCATTCCTCTATTTAATCGAGTGCATGCTACTGGCCCTTGAAATGGCCCCAGTACAAGCTGATCAGATTCCTTATCTACAGTATAGAACCCAACCCAATGCCATCCGCTCTCAGCAATTAGGTGCGCACTAATATTTGCCATGTTAGCAGTGTTATTTCTTTCATTTGAAATAAGTGCTTCGATTTGGTTTATGATATTTGATGAAATAGGCATTGAGACCAAAGATAGATTCTATATACAGGCTAAAGCAAGAACTGCAGCACCAAGTACAGTTATTCCTATATCTTCGAGAATATTTCTGCAAGATCTCAAAGTAGCACCGGTGGGCAACATGTCATCAGTCAATATGACTAGCATTTGAATGTCACAAAACTCATCCTCTTAGTAAAACACTTCTTGTACAAGTTGGGTTCTAATCTTTCTTCCGAAACCCGTCAGCGATTTTTTATGCATTCCTCTTTTTAATAACCAAGTATCTGCCTCTACACCCCAAAAACAAACCATACCTCGAACCAATAATTCTTCCCGATTATATCCTATAGAAAGCTACCTTCACCAGTTATGTAGAATTTGTATAAGTTCCGATCCTTCGTGAGGAAATGGGTTGTTTTGGGCAAACCACTAGAGAAGTTTGTAAAAGAGTTTAGGCCTAACTTAATGCTTTCACAAGTAAATTAATTTAGCTATTGAACCCTCCTTCATTTTTAGCCATACTGACGCCCAAATTTTTGAAGGGAATAAAACTCAATACATAAAATTTACTCTCGTGGGCCTTAGGTTTGTAGAGTGAAGTTTGGGAAGGCAGATAGCATTAAAGAACTAAAAGGGCTGGATTGGGCTCTTCCAAAAACTCGATTAGATTTTCCACCATCGCAATTTTCTAATCTGAAAATTTTTACTGGTGGAACAATGTGGACTATTAAACCATGGAGGGGGAGTGTCTATCCTATAAATGATCCTATTCGCACTTGGCCTAAGCACTACGGAAAACAGTTTGGCACTATAGAATTCAATGCAACACATTACAAAATATACTCTCCTGAAAAAATGGCTGAATGGGCCAATACCATGCCAGAGGGTTTTGAATTCTGTCCAAAATTTCCAGCAATAATATCACATTATAGAAGGTTCAATAATTGCGAAGGACCTACCGATGATTACATTAAGGGAATACTTGCTCTAAGGGAAAAATTAGGTCCAACATTTTTACAATTACCGCCTCATTATTCTCCAAAACAAAGTGAAAAACTCATAGAATATATCGAAGCTTGGCCAAGAGAATTAAAGATGTCCGTTGAGTTTCGACATCCGCTTTGGTTTGATGGTGGGAGGGATGCAGAAAGGGTTTGGTCCCTAATGTCAGAACTGGGAATAGGTGCTGTGATAAGTGATACAGCTCTTAGAAGAGATGCGCTACACATGCGGCTTACATCTCCTTTTATCATAGTTCGCTTTGGAGGATATGACGGCCATAATAGCGATAAAACAAGACTGGAAAATTGGTGCAATTGGATTGATGAAAACAAGAATTCAATTCAATCATTCCACTTTTTAGTACACCAAACTAACAGCGTTCGCACGCCCCAAACCTGTATTGATTTTGCTGAAAAATGTATGCAAACTCTTAAAATAAAAGTAAAGTCACCTGTTTTGTGTCAAGATGAAACATCTTCTATAGACCATCCTTGATTCAAAAAATCTTCGGCTTTTTTGTATTTTATCCTCCTGGTTTCAGGACCTCGCTTTATTGTAACGATTTGATTTCTACCTATTTTCTTTCCCGTTCTAATCGGAGCAACTTTTTGAGGTCTAGCTGGTGCCCTTTCTGTGCCAGCCCCCTGCCTAACAGCTCTTGAAGTTTGTTGAGCTAAGTTCTCTATTCCAGCTTTCGAAGTCGTCCCCTGTGGAGAAGAGTCAGAATGTCGCGCTTGGCTGATCTTTTGCTCATTTGGGTTTGATGGAATCGTACACTTCATAAGAAAAGATGCTACTTCTGCATTGACCTTACTTATCATCTTTTTGAAAAGCTCATAAGATTCAAACTTGTAAATAAGTAGCGGATCTTTCTGCTCGTGTCTTGCGTGTTGAACATTAGAACGCAAGTCATCCATAGATCTAAGGTGCTCCTTCCAGTGTTGATCTATTACTGCTAGAACAACCTGTTTTTCTAATGACTTCATCACGCTCTTGGCTTCTGTAGCTACACTTTCTTCAATATCAGTGCTTACTTGAATTGTCTTTATACCATCTGTAAATGGAACCAAGATGCTCTTGAAATCATTTTTCTTGTCGTCGTAAACTCTCTTAATTACAGGATTAGCTCTAGTTGCAAGCTCGTCTAGTTTTGCTCTGTAGTTTGCTTCTGCAGATAAGTATATTTTATAAATTAAATCATCCGCCTTACCCGTTAAAAAATCATCCTCACTTATTGGAGATTCTAATCCCATGTGAGCAATAACACCGCGCTTATAGTTCTCATAATCCTTCAACTCGTGATATGCATCGACATGCGATTCAGTAAGTTCAAAGAACATATTTGCTATATCTGTACGAATTCTATCACCGTATAATGCGTGACGTCTCTTCTTATAAATCACCTCACGCTGAGCGTTCATTACATCATCGTATTCGAGAAGTCTTTTTCTTATACCAAAGTTGTTTTCCTCTACTTTGGTTTGGGCTCTTTCAATAGACTTAGTAATCATTTTATGCTGAATCACTTCGCCTTCTTGGTGCCCCATGCGGTCCATCATCTTGGCAACTCTATCCGAGCCAAATAGTCTCATCAAATCATCTTCTAAAGAAGCATAGAATTGTGATGATCCTGGATCTCCTTGACGACCTGAACGACCCCTCAACTGTCTATCAACTCGACGTGAGTCGTGACGTTCTGTACCAATAATTGCAAGTCCCCCTGCAGCCTTTACCTCATCACTCAACTTTATATCAGTACCACGACCCGCCATGTTTGTTGCAATAGTAATAGTCCCTGGTTCTCCTGCTTTTGTAACAACCTCAGCTTCTTGCTGATGACGTTTTGCATTAAGTACCTGATGCTTGAGACCTCGCATATCAAGCATCCTAGAAAGTAGCTCACTCACCTCAACCGTCGTCGTACCAACGAGCACTGGCCTACCCTGCTTACTGAGTTTCTCAACATCCTCAATTACCGCATTGTATTTCTCCCTTTTAGTCTTGTATACCAAATCTTCCTTATCCTCTCTTGTAATTGGTCTATTTGTAGGAATAACTTTTACATCTAAGTTGTATATATCCCAAAACTCCCCCGCCTCGGTTTCCGCGGTACCTGTCATACCACTAAGCTTGTGATACATCCTAAAGTAATTCTGAAGAGTAACTGTAGCATAAGTTTGGGTTGCAGCCTCAATCTTCACATTTTCCTTTGCCTCAATTGCTTGGTGAAGACCATCGCTGTATCTTCTGCCATCCATGATACGACCCGTCTGTTCATCAACAATCTTAACCTTGTTGTCCATAATTACGTACTCAACATCTTTTTCGAAAAGTGTGTACGCTTTAAGAAGTTGGTTCATAGAGTGAATTCTTGAAGACTTAACTCCGTAGTCCCTCATAATCTCTTGCTTCTTTTCAAGCTTTTCATCATCAGATAAATTAGAATTATCAACAGAAACAAGCTCTGTTGCGAGATCAGGCATCGTAAAGAATGCATCGTTCTCCATTCCTTCTGTCAAAAATGCGATCCCCTTTTCACTTAACTCAATCTGATTGTTCTTCTCGTCAATAACAAAATACAGTTCAGCATCCGCCTTATGCATCTCGCGTTGGTTGTCGGCCAAGTAATAACCCTCTACTCCAAGTAATGTTTGTCGCATGCCCTCATTACTCAAAAACTTAATAAGTGGCTTTGATTTTGGAAGACCTCTGAAGGCTCTATAAAGAGCAAGGCCTGCATTTTCTCTTTCCTGTTTTGAAATGCCATCGTCTAAAAGCTTCCTAGCTTCTGACATAAATCCTTGCACCGCCTTCTGTTGAACTTGAATCAACTTTACCACCATAGGCTTGAGCGAATCGAATTCCTGCTCATCACCTTTGGGCGTTGGACCACTTATAATAAGAGGTGTTCTTGCCTCGTCAATTAAAACTGAATCAACCTCATCGACAATTGCATAATGATGTCTGCGCTGCACCAAAGAGCTCGGCCTTTGAGACATATTGTCTCTTAGGTAATCAAATCCAAACTCGTTATTCGTTCCGAATGTGATATCACATTTATATGCCTCCCTCCTCGATTCACTATTTGGCTGATGCTTGTCAATACAATCAACAGAAAGTCCATGAAACTCATATATAGGACCCATCCACTCGGCATCACGCCTTGCCAAATAATCGTTAACCGTTACTACGTGAACCCCCCTTCCTGTTAAAGCGTTCAAGAAAACAGGAAGTGTCGCAACCAGAGTCTTACCCTCACCCGTTTGCATCTCTGCTACACTTCCCCTGTGAAGAGCAACACCACCAATAAGCTGCACATCATAGTGTACCATTTCCCACTTCAACTCAGAACCTGCGGCAGTCCAAGTCTTTGCCCAATATGCCTTATCTCCCTCTATCCTAACAACGTCCCTAACAGCAGCAATGTCTTTGTCGTACTGTTGAGCAATCACCTCTACATCCTCATCAGCAGCGAATCTTTTTGCCGTCTCTTTAACAAGAGCAAAAGCCTCTGGTAATATCTCATCTAGTACGACTTCTAACTCTTCATTAATCTTTAACTCTAGATTGTCAATCTGATCAAAAACTGCCTCTTTGGCATCTAGATCAGCTTCCGACATTGTTGCAGCCTGAGCTTTTAATTGATCAATCTCATTTTGATAAGGTTTTACATGCTTATCAATTCTCGATTTCAACTCCGTACTTTTCTCTCTTAACTGATCAGCACTGAGTGACAAAAGAGCTGTTTCCTCATTGTGAATAGCGTCTACTACAGGCTGGATTTCTTTTATGTCTGTAGAGGATTTATCCCCTAGAAAAAATTTTAAAAGGCCTTTAAGCATGTTGGCAAAAATACAGTGATTTTAATTGAAATATAGATATAACTATACTATATGTAGTTCTCACATAAATCTGGTATTTTTAGAATTTATTTTACTGTTTGTCAGCTGGTTAAGCTGTTATCAATATTGAATGTTAACAACTCCACTGTCAGAAGGCTTGAAATAGCGCAATTGGTAAACTTACTTTGATGCGTTGATTGGTTGCGACTCGATTTTGCAAACCACAGCCACCCAAAATTTTTCTTTAACCACCCTACTAAAGTCATTGAGACATGCAACAACCATCTTCAAAAGTTAACGACGCTGAAAATAAGGAGCCAATCGTAGAAGTAGAAATGGCGAATCAAACTTCAATTGAAGATGTGCTTCCTGAGAATACGGAAGTCATGGAGCCTATCCTTGTAGAGAACCCAAACCGTTTTGTTCTTTTTCCAATCCAGCACGATGATATATGGGCAGAGTACAAAAAACAAGAAGCATGTATTTGGACAGCTGAAGAAATCGACCTTTCATCGGATCTAGTCGATTGGAACGAAAAACTTAACGATGACGAAAGATTCTTCATTAAGAACGTTCTTGCATTCTTCGCAGCATCTGACGGCATAGTAAACGAAAACCTTGCTGAAAACTTCGTTCAAGAAGTGCAATATACAGAAGCTAAATTTTTCTATGGTTTCCAGATTATGATGGAAAACATCCACTCTGAAACTTACTCTCTTCTTATCGATACATACATTAAAGATTCTGAAGAGAAAGATCACTTGTTAAACGCAATTGATACTGTGCCATTTGTTAAAACAAAAGCTGACTGGGCTCTACGTTGGATTGAAAACGGATCTTACGCAGAAAGACTAATTGCGTTCGCTGCTGTAGAGGGGATCTTTTTTAGCGGTAGCTTTTGTTCGATATTTTGGTTGAAAAAACGTGGCCTAATGCCAGGGCTTACTTTCTCTAACGAGTTAATCTCTCGTGATGAAGGAATGCACTGTGATTTCGCCTGCCTACTTTATAATAAACACCTAATTAATAAGCTTCCTAAGAAAACAGTAGAAACTATCATAAGTTCTGCTGTAGAAATGGAAAAAGACTTCGTTACTAACGCTCTTCCAGTTCGACTTATTGGAATGAACGCTGACCTAATGCAACAGTACATAGAGTTCGTAGCAGACAGACTTCTTGTTGAACTTGGTAACGAAAAACTATACAACACGTCGAACCCATTCGACTTTATGGATATGATTTCACTTCAGGGTAAAACTAACTTCTTCGAGAAGAGAGTTGGTGATTACCAAAAGGCTGGGGTTATGAACCATGGCAATGACTCTGATAAAGGATTCAACCTAGACGCCGACTTCTAAATAATCTGAACCACACACTAAGATAATTGCCATGCACGTAATAAAGAGAGACGGACGAAAAGAATTAGTACAATTCGACAAAATCACAGCCCGCATCAAAAAGATGTGTTACAGCCTTCATGAAAATGTAGATCCAGTTCGCATTGCGATGAGGGTAATTGAAGGTGTTTATGATGGAGTAACAACAACCGAATTAGATAATCTTGCTGCTGAGGTTGCTGCTACAAATGCAGTTAGCCACCCTGACTATGCTCACCTAGCGAGTCGTATTGCTGTAAGTAACCTTCATAAGTCGACGAAAAAATCTTTCGCCGACACTATGAATGACCTGTACAACTATGTCGATCCAAAAACTGGAGATCCTGCAAGCTTACTTGCAGACGACGTACATGAAATCATTCAAGCTAACGCTGAGTATCTCGACTCGCAGATTATCTATGATAGAGATTTTAGATACGATTATTTCGGATTTAAAACACTTGAGCGTTCATACTTAATGAAGCTCAATGGAAATATTGCTGAACGACCACAACAAATGCTCATGAGAGTATCTGTGGGCATTCACAAAGACGACTTGGAGTCAGTTGTAAATACTTACAACATGCTGAGTGAAGGGTGGTTCACTCATGCAACTCCAACCCTATTCAACTCTGGCACTCCTAAGCCACAGATGTCATCATGTTTCCTTCTTACTATGAAAGAAGATAGTATTTCTGGAATCTATGATACGCTTAAGCAATGTGCTAAGATTTCTCAAAGTGCTGGTGGTATAGGACTAGCTATGCACGATATCAGAGCTACTGGCTCATACATCAAGGGAACAAACGGAACGTCAAACGGAATCGTTCCTATGCTTCGCGTGTTTAATGACACTGCTCGTTATGTAGATCAAGGTGGAGGACGCCGTAAAGGGTCTTTTGCAATGTACATCGAACCGTGGCACGCTGACATTTTTGATTTCCTCGATATGAGGAAAAACCACGGTAAAGAAGAGCAAAGAGCTCGTGATTTATTCTACGCTCTTTGGATTCCAGATCTCTTTATGAAGCGTGTTGAGGAAAATGGTGATTGGACTTTGATGTGTCCAAATGAGTGCCCAGGCCTACCAGACACTCACTCAAAAGAATTTGAGAAACTATACCTTAAGTACGAGTCTGAAGGAAAAGGAAGAAAGACTATCAAAGCGCAAGAACTTTGGTTTAAAATTTTAGAATCCCAAATCGAAACTGGGACTCCTTATATGCTATACAAAGACGCAGCAAATGCAAAGTCTAATCAGCAGAATCTTGGAACTATCCGCTCTTCAAACCTTTGTACTGAAATTATCGAGTACACTTCTCCAGACGAGATTGCTGTTTGTAACTTAGCTTCAATCGCTATTCCTAAGTTTGTTAAAGAGGATGGTACTTTCGACCACGACAAGCTGTTCAAGATTTCTTACCAGGTTACTAAAAACCTAAATAAAATTATCGACCGCAACTACTACCCGGTAGTTGAAGCTAGAAATTCAAACTTACGTCACCGTCCAATAGGAATTGGTGTTCAAGGTCTTGCTGATGCTTTCATCTTAATGCGTTACCCATTTGACTCTGAAGAAGCTAAGGCATTAAACAGAGAAGTATTTGAGACTATTTACTATGCTGCATGTACTGCTTCTAAAGATCTTGCAAAGGAGGAAGGCCCTTATGAAACATTCAAAGGATCTCCTGCTTCTAAGGGAAAACTTCAGTTTGATCTTTGGGGCGTGACTCCTACTGCAAGATGGGAGTGGGATGTTCTAAAGAGCGAGATTAAGAAGCATGGCATGCGTAATTCTCTATTGATGGCTCCTATGCCAACTGCTTCAACAGCCCAAATCCTAGGAAATAATGAGTGTTTCGAGCCATATACTTCGAACATTTATACTCGTCGTGTACTTTCTGGAGAATTCATCGTGGTAAACAAGCACCTACTTCGAGACCTAACCAAACTGGGCCTTTGGGATGAGGATATGAAGAATCGCTTGATTGCTGCTAACGGCTCAATCCAAAACATCAAGGAGATACCTGACAACCTTAAGCTTCTTTACCGTACAGCTTGGGAAATCAGCCAGAGGGCTATCCTTGATATGGCTGCTGACCGTGGTGCTTACATCTGTCAATCTCAATCTCTAAACGTGTTTATGGAGAATGTGAACAATGCTAAGCTAACGTCTATGCACTTCCACGCTTGGAAACTTGGCCTTAAGACTGGTATGTACTACTTGAGAACTAAAGCAGCCGCAGATGCTATTAAGTTTACAATTGACAAGAAGTATAAGGATGAAATCAAAGAAGATGCTGCTCCTGAACTAACGCACGAAGAGCAAGTTGCTATGTGCAGCATCGAAAACGGCTCAGATTGTGAGATGTGTAGTGGATAATCAACCACACATCTAATTGTCCACTATGTGGACAATAAAACATCCCAGTGACGTTAGAATAAAAATATATTTAGAACCCTCGGCAGAGCCGGGGGTTTTTCATGCCTATAATTTTGAAGCAAGAAGGGCTCGTAAATCGACTAGAATTAACCCAAAGGCCAACATAATGTGAGCAGGTTGAGCTAAGGCTGGCAGTCCAACGTTTACGAATAAGAACCCTGATAGGGTTTGGGCTAGGAGAATAGCAACTGCGACAAAAGCAAAATTGCGCAAACCCTTGATTTTCATCGCAGGAAACGCCCACAATAAATGCAATAAAATCAAAGGCCAAACTGCAGATCTATGAAATTTCCACCATGAAGGAAGTTGGTCTATAAGATCGGATCTGGCTATTCCACTGTCAAGAAGAATATCGATCTGCTCACGGACTTGTGTGCCAATCACAAATTGCAAAAAGGAAAGTGCTAAAGCAAAAAACAACAATCCTCTTACAGTCTTATTAACTGTATATCTATAGCCAGAAAGATACTGCGTCATCGCAACTAAAAACGCCAGTATTACAAGTGCGCCTAATGCATGAATAGTCACAGAAAATGGAATGAGATTTCCATCAACGACCAATTTACCTAGCCAAGAAACAAAGAGGACAGAAAGAAGTGTCCCTAATGCAAGAAATATTGGGACCACTCTTTTAGTAGTAAAAGAAAGAATGAATAGCACGAGGATGGGAATCCCCGAAAGAGCTCCTAACAATCTGTTTATGTATTCAACCCAAGTGTGGAATGCGTTGAAAGTTGCGTAGTCGTGCTTCGTATACCTTTCCCAATTATCGGGCGAAAAATTATCGCCTGAAGATTTGTGTTCAACTTTAGCTTGCCATAGTGCCTCGCCTTCGATTACCATTTGGCCTTCTTTATAAAGCTTGCCTGGAGCCCAAGTTATTTGGTCTTCTATAGTAGGGGGAATCAATAGCCCAAAACATTTTGGCCAATCCGGACAACCCATGCCTGAACCCGTCATCCTAACAACAGATCCAGCTAAAACAACAAGGAAAACTAGAACGAATGCTATGTGTGTTACACACTTCATTTAGTCTCTGGAGAAAAATTTGTGATTTCCAATGACGGTACTCCGTATAGTTTACCATCAGCTATTCCGCTTACAGTTAATGCTAGGAGTTCAGGCTTTATTAAATTTTTGTCATATTCTATGATTGCAAAATCATTTTCTCGTTTTGAGTCAAAATCTATAATTACACTCGCAACTCCATCTAGCTCGAGAAGCTCTTTTTTAACCTTAGCGGCGCACCCGACTTCGCACATCATGCCTTGCACTTCTAGTCTAGCACTAGTCTTTCCTTCTGGGCCCACAGCTTCAAAAGAAGTAATTACTGTGTCAACATTTAAGGTCTCGGCACATCCAAGTATAGAAAAAATTAAAAGGGAAAAAACGTGAATTCTCATGTGGTAAATTTAGTTAGCAAAGTCAGGTTAAATTTGCCAAACTGTGCAAAATAAAAAATCAAAATGGTCGATTTGGTGGGTAATAATAATCCTCGCATTTATTTGGGGTAGTTCATTCATTTTAATGAAGATTGCACTTTTTGACTCAACTGGAAAACCCGTTTACTCCGCTATGAATGTAGCTGCGTTGAGAATTACAATCGCCGCTCTAGCCCTTTTGCCTGTTACAATTGTCAATTTCAAGAAAGTGCCGAGCAATAAGTTGGGATGGGTTTTAGGAGTTGGGACATTCGGGAATCTTTTCCCTGCCTATCTCTTTACTTCAGCCCAAACCGAGCTTCCAAGCGCTATTGCAGGAATGCTAAACTCATTGACGCCTCTGTTTACAATGATTATTGCCATCCTGTTATTTAGAACAGTAATTTCTAAATCTCAACTAGTAGGACTAATTATTGGATTTATTGGTGCGGTCATTCTTATTAGCGATGGAGGGAATATTTCAGAGATTTTTAGCGGAAGTGGTAGTATAAGTATAGTGGCATGTGGTAAAGTTGCGCTCGCTACTCTGTTTTATGGGTTTAGTGTGAACATTCTTAAAAACAAATTGCTTGATGTTGGTGCCACAACCATTGCAGCAATTGCCCTTGCTATGGTTATGCCAGTTTCTCTTTGCGCTTTACTTGGCTCTGACGTGCTAACTGTATTAGCTGAAAATGAGTCTGGAGTAAAAAGCATGATGGCAGTGATTGTTTTGGCAGTAATTGGCACTGCTGCTGCACTCGCCGTTTTCAACGCTTTAATAAAGTGGACTGATGCGCTTACCGCAAGCTCAGTAACGTATATAATCCCTGTATTTGCTGCAATGTGGGGATTTGTCGACGGAGAAAGCTTAACGATTTGGCACCTTGTGGGAGGGATGGTTATTCTACTTGGTGTAGCCCTTGTAAAAAGGGGCGGTAGTGGAAAAAAGTAGAGAAAGGGCTGAAAACTTGGGCAATACGACAGTTATTCCTATCTTTGCGCCCCCTTACGGAGTAAATCCGTTTGGACTATTTAAAAAATATATTTCCAATGTATGCAATCGTAGAGATAGCAGGGCACCAGTACAAGGTACAGAAAGACCAGCAGGTTTTCGTTAACCGCCTTGATGCAAAAGAAGGAGCGAAGATTAAGTTCGACAAGGTTCTTCTTATGGACAAAGGTGGTGACGTAACAGTTGGCGCCCCAGCTATAAGCGGCCTAGCCGTTCATGCCACTGTAGAGAGGCACTTAAAGGGAGATAAGGTTCTTGTCTTCAAAAAGAAACGTCGTAAAGGCTACCAGAAACTTAATGGTTTCCGTCCTTACTTAACTGAAATCCGCATCACGGACATCAAAAAGGGTGCAGCTAAGAAAGCAGCTCCTAAGAAGGAAGAAGTAGCAGAAGAAAAGCCAGCAGCTAAGAAAGCAGCAGCTAAGAAAGCAGCAGCAAAGAAGCCAGCAGCTAAGAAAGCAGCAGCAAAGAAGCCAGCAGCTAAGAAAGCAGCTCCTAAGAAGGCAGCAGCAAAGAAGCCAGCGGCTAAGAAAGCGACTAAATCAACTAAAGCATAATACCCTTAGATCATGGCACATAAAAAAGGTGTAGGTAGTTCGAAGAACGGACGCGAGTCACACTCGAAACGATTAGGAGTAAAGATATTCGGTGATCAAGCTTGTCTTGCTGGTAACATTATTGTTCGCCAGAGAGGTACTGCTCACCACCCAGGCACAAACGTTGGTATAGGTAAAGATCACACTCTTTACGCACTAACTGACGGTGTTGTTGAGTTCCGCAAGAAGCGCAACAACCGTTCCTACGTAAGCGTAGTCCCATTTGCTGGAGGCGGCGAAGCGTAAGATTTATACTAAATGAATTTAGACTCCCGCCCCGAAGGGGACGGGAGTTTTTTATTTTCTAAAGGTGGGGATTTAGAGGAATTCACCCGAAATTCACCAAATCAAATGCTAACACTGACACAAATAAGAGAAGAGCGCGACCAAATAATTGAGGCGCTTTCTAAGAGAGGGATAGATGTAACCGATTCTATCGATAAGATTATTGAGCTAGATAAGGAGAGACGTTCTCTTCCAAAAGAGCTAGACGATACTCTTGCAGAATCAAATTCTCTAAGCCGTCAGATTGGCGAATTAATGAAGGCTGGTAAAAGAGATGAGGCCGAAGGGGTCAAAGCTGCCACGTTTGGTCTCAAGCAAAAGTCATCGGATTTAAAAGACCAGATGCAAGGTCATGAAAATTCAATGAATGAATTGCTTTACAACATCCCCAACACTCCTTCAGAATTTGTTGCCGCTGGAAAGTCTGAAGAAGATAACGAGATAGTTAGCACCCATGGCGAACAAGTTGATTTAAGCGATACGTGTAAACCACATTGGGATTTAGCTAAAGAGAAAGGGATAATTGATTTTGACCTAGGCGCAAAAGTGACTGGCGCAGGATTCCCGTTTTACAAAGGAAAGGGGGCCAAACTCCAAAGGGGTCTTATCAGATTCTTTTTAGAAAAAGCAGAAGAAGCAGGGTACACTGAATACATCCCGCCATTAATGATCAATTCTGATAGTGGGTTTGGCACTGGGCAACTTCCAGACAAAGAAGGCCAAATGTACCATATGCAGAATGACGATCTATATATGATTCCAACTGCTGAAGTTCCTCTAACTAATATCTATAGAGACACTTTACTCTCTTCGGCTGATCTCCCTATTAAGCTTTGTGGCTACACTCCTTGCTTCCGTCGTGAAGCAGGATCTTATGGAAAGGATGTAAGAGGTTTAAATAGGTTGCATCAATTTGATAAAGTTGAAATAGTCCAAATCTCAGACCCAAGCTCATCAGACGCTGCGCTTGACGGCATGGTAGCCCATGTTCAAACGCTACTAGAAGGACTAGAACTTCCTTACAGAATTCTAAGACTTTGTGCGGGCGATATGGGATTCACAGCTGCAATCACTTATGATTTTGAAGTTTGGAGCGCAGCCCAAGGAAGGTGGCTAGAGGTAAGCTCTGTTTCAAATTTTGAAACATTCCAAGCAAATAGATTAAAGTGCCGTTACAAGGATGAAAGTGGCAAAAACCAACTAGTACATACACTAAATGGTTCTGCCTTAGCTCTCCCAAGAATTGTTGCAGCCTTACTCGAAAACCACCAAAGCGATGGAGATGTTATTATCCCATCAGCACTTGTACCATTCGTAGGATTCGATAGAATTTAATATGAGATTTTTTGCCCATATAATCGCATTGTTTTTGCTTGTTGGGTGTGTCTCTGAAAACCCAAACAAACAGCCTCTTCAAGCTGCGCTAACTCATGCAAAAGAAGTTCAGCAATCTGTTGATGCGTTTGATATGGATTCAATTATTTCGGTGCGAGAAAGGCTCAATGCAGCGAAAGAAGATGTTAGGTGGCTTGGAGTGGAAACATCTGTAGAATTCGTTAGATCAGATGCTCCAATTATTGGAAAATTGTCTGAAGCTAGTCGCTATTTAAAAGACGCCCCACAAAGATTCAATAGCTTGACTAAAGAAAGTTCTAGATGCATTAGTCAAATCGAAGGACTTTTAAATGTCATAGACTCTGGAGCAACAATCGATGCAAAGGGTGATCCTATCACTCAAGAGTACATCAATGAAAATGCTTCTAGAGAAATTAAAGCGGTTGAGAAATTGCAAGAAGTGTATGACTTATCAGAACACTACTTCAACCTTGGGCTTGAAACTGATGAAAAGAATTGGACGTCGATAGATAGCTTGATAACGGCAAAGAAAGGGGTTTGGGCTAGATCAATAGCGGAAGAATAATGAAGGTGATGCAAAAGGTTTTGGGATTATTTACTGCCCTTTTCCTCATGCTCTGTTTTTCACAAAATGCCTCAGCCCAAACTGATCTTGAGCTAGCTGAATACTATTACAACAACGGCAGCTACGAACAAGCCCTACTCTACCTTGGCGACATATACAAAAAAAATAAGACTAACAAAGTCTATCAGATGTACTACGAGTCCCTGCTTGCAATGGACAATTTTATTGAAGCAGAAAAACTTGTAAAAGGAAGGATAAAGCGTAGACATAAAAACAGCAAATCGACTGCATATGTCGACCTAGGCGCGCTGTATGTAAGATTTGAAATGAGAGATAAGGCTCTTACAGCATTTGACAATGCTCTCTCATATATGCAGCCTGGCAAGAGTCATGCAGTAAGATTGGCCAATGCTTTCATCGGACTTGATGAACTGGATCTTGCCTACAACACCTATATGAAAGCTATAGAAATGGGAACGGACGATTTCCATTTTGAACTTGCCAACCTCAAGGGCATGATGGGGGATTACCCTGGTATGATTGCTAGCTTCATGGAGTTGCTACATACTAAGCCAACCTATATAGAAACTATTCAAAATTCACTTAATAGAAACCTTAGGTTGGAGTCTGAAAGGTCTAACGTAAAGATGGTGAAGGGCGAGCTTCTGAGGGCTGCTAAAAAATATCCAGGTGAGGACGTTTATCCCCAAATGTTAGTTTGGTTTTTTACTCAGGAAAAAGACTTTTCATCTGCTTTCATTCACGCTAAATCCTTAGATGTAAGATTAGGTGAACGTGGAGCGGGATTGATGGAACTTGGTAATACCGCAGCGCTAAATGGCGATCTTGATACGGCAAGGGATTGCTTTGAGTATGTCGCAGGACTTGGCTCAAGAAACCCGTATTTCTTTACAGCAAGAAACGAAATACTTCAGGTGAGGTTTGAGGCGCTTAAAAAAGAAGTGCCTTTAGATTACGAGGGTATGGCAGCCCTTGAAGGGGATTACGCTGCAAGTTTAAGAGACTTGGGTTTAAGATCAGAAACTGGGATCATGGTTAAAGACCAAGCTCACATTTTAGCGTTTTATCTAGACAGGTCCGAAGAGGCAATGGACAACCTAGAGGCAGTTTTAGAATTGCCAGACTTAAATGAGAGAGTTGCAGCTGCATGCAAATTAGAGTTGGGAGATGTGTATGTTTTTGCAGATTTGGTTTGGGATGCTTCCTTGATTTTTTCCCAAATAGTCCTAGACTTTAAAGATGATCCATTAGGCCATGAGGCTAAATTCAGAAACGCAAGAATTAGCTATTACACTGGTGATTTTGCTTGGGCTCAAACTCAGCTAGATGCATTAAAGGCATCAACGTCTAAGCTTATTTCAAATGATGCTATTGACTTGAGTCTTCTCATAACTGACAACTTTAATTTGGATACAATCTTTGAGCCTATGGAGATTTTTGCTCGAGCGGACTTGTTGATAATGCAGAGAAGGTTTGGGCTTGCAAGACAAACACTAGATACTCTTACGGCTGAATATCCTGGGCACTCTTTAGAAGATGAAATATTAATTGTGCTCGGGGATTTGGCATTGCAAGAGGGGAATATTGAGGATGCAATTGGCTTTTATGAAGAAGTAGTTGACTTACATTTTGATGACATCACAGGTGACGATGCTTTGTATAACTTAGCTAAAATCTATGACGAGCAGCTGAAGGATTTTGAAAAAGCTGAAGAAATGTATTCGCGATTGCTGTTTGAATTCAGTGGTTCGCTTTACACTGTTGAAGCGCGTAAGCGGTATAGAGAATTAACTGGAGAATTAGAAGAATAGATGATACTGTACAACATAACCATAAGTGTTGACGCCTCTCTTGCAAAAGCGTGGGTGGACTACATGCACAAAGAGCATATACCTGCAGTATTAAACACGGGCCATTTTAGAGATTTCAAACTTTGTAGAGTTGAAGGAGATGAGCAAGGAGGCCTAACCTTTGCCGTGCAGTACACAGCTCATTCTGTTGAAGCTTTCAACACTTACAAAAAGGAATGCGCCCCAGCATTGCAACAAGAATTTGTAGAAAGATGGGGGTCAAAAGCTGCGGCATTTAGAACTGTTCTCCCAATTATTTCTGAAGGAAAAGCTTAATGGACGTTAGGGCAAAAAAACACTTAGGCCAACATTTTCTCACTGGCCCCGGAATTGCCCAACGCATAGCAGAATCAATTACTCTTCACAATGGATGCAATACAGTCCTCGAGGTTGGACCTGGAACTGGAGCTCTAACTAAACCCTTAATTGCGAGAGGAGATTTAGACTTACACGTAATTGAATTAGACAAAGAAAGTGTCGATTACTTGATTACTGAAGAGGTATTAAAGTCCGAACAAGTTCATGGTGTTGATCTATTAAAATGGAATCCAAATTTGGCCTTTCCAAATGGAGCGCCATTTATCGTGACTGGAAATTTCCCTTATAATATCTCTTCTCAAATTCTGTTTTGGGTTTTAGATAAGAGAAACAGAGTGCCAGAAGTTGTGGGCATGTTTCAAAAAGAAGTGGCAGAAAGAGTGGCAGAAGGACCAGGGTCAAAAACATATGGAATCCTTAGCGTCCTCCTTCAATCGTATTACGACATTGAATACCTTTTCACTGTTCACGAAGATGCATTTGACCCTCCTCCCAAAGTGAAAAGCGGAGTAATCAGATTGCACAGAAATGAAACTCTAGATATAGGATGTTCATTCTCTCATTTCAAAAGAGTGGTCAAAGGCGCGTTTAATCAAAGGCGTAAAACACTTCGCAATTCTCTTAGCAGCGCAGGCTTCCCTAAAGAATTAATTCCGGAGGAATTCGCTGCCAAAAGAGCCGAGCAGTTAAGCGTTAAAGATTTTCACTCTTTAGCCATTTCTCTAGACGTACCTTTGTAGCATGAGCAAGACCAAAACTCTAGGAGAATTCATAATGGACCGCCAAGCGGCATTCCCTTTTGTGTCTGGACAATTGACTAGGTTGCTAACGGACATTTCTGTAGCTTCAAAAATTGTAAGCCATCAGGTAAACAGAGCTGGTCTCGCTGGCATCCTTGGCGACACAGGGTCTACAAATGTCCAAGACGAATCTCAGCAAAAACTTGATGTAATTGCTAATGACGCTTTTATGAGAATTCTATCTGCTGGAAAATCTGTTGCTGGAATTGGTTCTGAGGAACAAGAAGAAGCTTTTATCTGTGGTGACGAAGGACGCACTGGAAAATACATCGTTTTAATTGATCCACTTGACGGCTCATCAAACATTGATGTTAACGTAAGCATTGGAACAATTTTCAGTATTTACCGAAGAGTTACTCCAATTGGCGAACCTATCTGCGAAGCAGATTATTTACAAAAAGGAACAGAGCAAGTAGCGGCTGGATATGTCCTTTACGGCTCATCAACTATGTTAGTCTACACAACTGGAACTGGGGTAAACGGATTTACTCTTGACCCGGCTGTAGGTGAGTTTTTCCTTTCTCATCCCCAGATGCAATTTCCAGAAATTGGGAAAACTTATTCTGTAAATGGTGCTCTTCTCGACACGTGTACTGAACCAACTAAAAAGTTTGTTCAAGCTTGTCATGATGACACTAGCCTAGAATACAGAGCTCGATATATTGGGTCACTTGTTGCCGATTTCCACCGCAATTTGATTCACGGTGGAATCTACATTTACCCATCTCTAGAGAATAAGCCAAACGGCAAACTAAGATTACTTTACGAATGCTCACCACTCTCATTTATCGCTGAGGAAGCTGGAGGTGTTGCAATTCACGATAACGGGAGAATACTCGATGTTCAACCAACAGAATTACATCAAAGAATACCATACTACGTTGGTAGCAAAAACCTCGTTGAGGTTATGCAAAAATGCCATACATCATAAAAATAGATGCGCCCAGACGATCTATTAGAATTTTATAGACGCGATAATAGAGCAACTACGGTTCTCAACTCCCTTGAAAACGAAGGGACAAAGGTCGAATTACGCAATGTCGTAGGATCTGCACTTTCACTTTCAGTTTGTGGTATGCTTGAGAGAGAGTTAGAATCTAGTTCTAAGCCTAGGCATCACTTATTCGTTTTTGAAGACAAGGAAAGTGCTGCATATTTCATGAATGATGTCGAGCAAATTCTAGTCAAAAATCCTCGTCCCGTTTTCCTTTTTCCGAGATCAGCCAGAGTGCCATATCAGGAAGAGGTAGTGGAAAATACCAACATTGGAATGAGAGCTCAGGTGCTCAATGAAATTAATGGAGGGCGAGATGGATGCATAATTGTTAGTTACCCTGGTGCGCTTTCTGAGCTTGTGGTGACTAAGAAGAAATTGAGCTCCCAGACATTTACTTTGAGCTTAGGCGAAAACTACACATTGGATTTTCTCGATGAGGTTTTCATGGAATACGGTTTTGAAAAAGTCGACTTCGTTTACGAGCCAGGACAATATGCAATCAGAGGAGGAATTGTAGATGTCTTTAGTTTCTCTCTGGACTATCCTTACAGGATAGAATTCTTTGGTGACGAAATAGACTCCATCAGAAAGTTTGACCCAGTAAGTCAGTTGAGTGTCGGCAAGCTTACTCGGGCAACAGTAGTACCTAACGTGGGAAAGAAAATGCTTCACGAATCGAAGGAAAGCTTCTTCAGTTTCATCCCAAACGAAACAGTAATATGGATGCACGATGTTGTGAGCTGTGAAAAGGGCCTAAATAAGGAGCTAGAAAAAGCACGTTCTCATTACCATAGGTTAGATGGAGAATTAGAGCAAACACCTCCTGAAGAGCTGTATTTAGATCCCTCGGTTTTTAAATCAATGATTGAGGAGTTTAGGGTTGTTGAGTTTGGAGGCGGCACTACCTTCCCTGATAGGATTACTGTCGATTATGAAATGACTGAACAGCCTGCGTTCAATAAGAATTTCGACATGATTACTTCCAATCTAATCGCTAATGGCAAGAATGGATATGTAAACGTAATTGTGTCTGGTCAAGCAACACAGCTCGAAAGACTGCACGACATTTTCACAGACAGAGAGGATGATGCTCCATACAATCCAATTGTTATGGAGTTGAGTCAGGGATTCGTTGACAAGGCATTAAAGATTTTGGTCTACACTGACCATCAACTCTTCGATAGATACCACAGATTCCGTCTCAAAGAAGGATACAAGAAGAGTAAGGAGGCCTTAACAATCAAAGAGCTTATGGCTCTTGAAGTTGGAGATTATGTGGTACACATAGACCATGGAATTGGCCAGTTCTCTGGGCTGCATAAAATTGAGGTAAACGGAAAAGAGCAAGAAGCGATAAGGTTGTCTTACAAGGGTGGCGATGTTCTATATGTGAGCATTCATTCTTTGCACCGGATTTCTAAATTCACTTCTAAAGAAGGAACTCAACCCAAAATAAATAAGCTTGGCACCGCTACTTGGGCAAAGACTAAGGCCAAAACCAAATCGAAGGTTAAGCAGATTGCCTATGACCTCCTTCAATTGTACGCTAAGAGAAAAGCCTCAGAAGGATTTGCATATACTCCCGATAGCTACCTACAACACGAGCTTGAGGCTAGCTTTATGTTCGATGATACTCCAGATCAACACGAAGCGACAAAGGCGGTAAAAGAGGATATGGAAAAGGCAATGCCCATGGATAGGCTCATTTGTGGGGACGTTGGGTTTGGGAAAACTGAAATTGCAATAAGAGCGGCTTTTAAAGCTGCTACTGATGGCAAACAAGTTGCAGTACTAGTTCCAACAACAATTCTCAGCATGCAACACTCACGTAGTTTTTCGAGAAGACTTAAAGAATTCCCAGTTACAGTTGATTACATCAACAGATTTAAAACTGGAAAGAAGTTGACTGAGACCTTAGCTAAGGTTGAGAAAGGAGAAATAGATATCCTTATTGGCACACATGCACTTGTGGGGAAGAGAGTGAAGTTTAAGGATTTGGGCTTGCTTATTATTGACGAGGAACAAAAATTTGGGGTTGGGGTAAAGGATAAATTGAAGACTCTCAAAGAGAATGTTGATACTCTTACATTGACTGCTACTCCGATTCCTCGTACGCTTCAGTTTTCTCTGATGGGCGCTCGTGATTTGAGTATCATTAGAACTCCTCCTCCGAATCGCCATCCTGTTGATACAATTTTGACTGGGTTCAGCGAAGAGACTATTCGCGACGCAATTACGTATGAAGTTAGTCGCGGAGGGCAAGTCTATTTCGTTCACAACAGGGTTGGAAATATTAAAGATGTGGCTGGGATGATACAACGGCTTTGTCCAGATGTGAGGATAGGAATTGGGCATGGCCAAATGGAGGGAAAGGAGCTCGAAGATGTTATGGCGAGATTTATTGAGGGTGGTTATGATGTGCTCGTTGCAACTACGATTATTGAAAGCGGAATTGATATCAGTAATGCGAATACGATATTGATTAATGAGGCGCAGAAGTTTGGGCTAAGTGATTTGCACCAACTAAGGGGAAGGGTTGGGCGATCGAACAGAAAGGCGTTTTGCTATTTGATGGCACCTCCGTTGAGTGCTTTGCCATCAGAATCTAGAAAGAGGTTACAGGCGTTGGAGCAGTTTAGCGATTTGGGCAGCGGAGTTCAAATTGCAATGAGGGACCTCGATATAAGAGGTGCTGGAGATTTGCTTGGTGCGGAACAAAGTGGTTTTATTTCGGATATAGGGTTTGAGATGTATCAAAGGATTCTTGCTGATGCCGTTAAAGAACTCAAAGAACAACACTTCAAAGAACTGTTCGAGGAAGAAAGGTGCGAGACAGGGAATTATGTGGAAGAAACTGTACTGGAAACTGATCTTGCATTGCTTATCCCCGATTCATATGTAAGCGATATCCCCGAGAGGATTGCTCTTTATCGCAAACTAGATGGAATAGATTCCGAGCATGAGCTGGAGGGATTTAAAGTTATGTTAGAAGATCGGTTTGGGCTAGTACCAAAAGAAACTGAAGAGCTACTTCAAACTATTCGACTCAGGTGGCTGTCGAGGGTTTTGGGTATGGAAAAAGTCATTCTTAAGAGCGAGGTTCTGATTGCAGCCTTTGTGTCAGAAGAGGAAAGCCCATACTTCCAGGGGCCCATGTTTGCGAGAGTTTTAAATTATTTAAAAGAGAACACTAAGGATACGAGTATGTATCAACGCAATGGTGCTTTAAGATTGAAAATTACAGGAGTGCAATCAGTAAAGCATGCGCTTGGTATCTTTGAAGACATGGCTGGTATGACTGCGTCTGATGCAACTGAAATGACCAGTGGCAGGTCACTCAAAAAAGAAAACCAAAATGTCGATTAAGCTTCCCTTTTCAACTGTAGACGAAGTGCTCGAGGGGCAAGTTCTCGTGTTTGACAAGCCATTGACTTGGACTAGTTTCGACGTAGTAAATAAGGTGCGTGGAACGCTTAAGCACACTTTTAATTTGCGCAAGGTTAAGGTTGGACACGCAGGGACCTTAGACCCGCTCGCTACTGGAGTGCTCATTATTTGTACAGGTAGAAAGACAAAAACAATAGAGGCTCTTCAGGCTGAGGAAAAAACTTATACTGGTGTAATTCGTTTGGGCGTAACTACTCCTTCATTCGATGCAGAAACCGAGATAGATCGTTGGGGTGATGCTTCGCGAATTGGAACTTTAGAGCTCGATTCTATCGTTGATTCAGCTAATCATCTAACAGGAGATTTAGACCAAATGCCACCCCAATTCAGTGCCAAAAAAGTAGATGGTGTTGTCGCTTACAATGCGGCTAGAAAGGGCAAAACGGTAAACCTTAAACCCAAAGCTGTTCAAGTTTATAGCTTCGATATTACAGGGATGACTTCGGCAACTGTTGGGGAACACCCCGTTGTTGATGTGAGCTTTGAGATAAAGTGTTCAAAGGGAACTTATATCAGAGCACTTGCGAGGGATTTGGGTTTGGGCTTAAAAGTTGGAGGAACATTGACCGAATTAAGGCGAACTAAGAGCGGAAATTTTGCAGTGGAAAACGCCTATGATTTACAGGAGTTTATCGCAACTGTCAAGTCTTTAGCATAGACTGAATTTTATAGCCCAAAGTACTTGACATACATGGTGTTTTTGATTACTTTCGCACGCTCAATTTTCGCACCCTAAAAACTGCACATATATGTCAGCTCAAAGAATGAAATTATCGCACTTTAGGTTCGACCTTCCGGAAGAACAAATTGCGAGATACCCCTTGGATAATAGAGAAGATAGCCGTATGATGGTTGTCGATAGAAAGACGGGCAAATTCGAGCACAAGATGTTCAAGGACATAATCAATATTTTCAACGAAGGCGATGTCTTTGTAGCAAACAACACTAAGGTTTTTCCTGCTCGTCTATACGGAAACAAAGAAAAGACAGGTGCAGTAATTGAGGTATTTCTTCTACGTGAGTTAAATGAAGATAACATGCTTTGGGATGTTCTTGTTGATCCTGCTAGAAAAATCCGTATCGGAAACAAGCTTTACTTCGGAGAAAATGACGAATTAGTAGCTGAGGTAATTGATAATACAACCTCTAGAGGTCGTACTCTTAGATTCCTTTTTGATGGGAATAAAGCTGCATTCTTAGAAAAAATTGCAGATTTAGGCGAAATTCCATTGCCTCGATATTTAGATAGAGGTACTGAAGATATCGATAGTGAAAGATTCCAAACTATTTATGGAAATAAAGAAGGTGCCGTTGGTGCCCCAGCTGCTGGCCTTCACTTTTCGAAGCAAATTCTTAAACGCCTTGAGATTAAGGGAATCGATATGAGCTTCCTCACTCTACACATTGGGCTTGGAACTTTCCGTGAAGTTGTTGTTGAGGATATCACAAAGCACAAAGTGGATAGTGAGCAATTAATCATTCCTCAGAATTGTGTGGATAGAGTTAATAGAGCTAAACAAGAGGAGAAGAGAATTTGCGCTATTGGCACTACTGCAATGCGTGCAATGGAAACTTCTGTAAGCACTACAAATACCCTAAAGCCGTTTAGCGGTTGGACTAACAAATTTATCTTTCCAAAATATGACTTTAGAGTCGCTGATAGTCTTCTTACAAACTTCCACACTCCGCAATCAACTCTCTTGATGCTTCAATCTGCATTCGCTGGCCACGAGTTAATAATGGATGCATACAACGAAGCAATCAAGGAGGGTTATCGCTTCTATGTATACGGAGATGCACTTTTAATAAAGTAAACCATGAAAAATTTTGCTCTAACATTAATTGCGTTTTTTGCTGTTACTGTTGCTTTAGCCCAAACCCTAGAAATAGGCGATAAAGCCCCTCTTTCTGATGAACAGATGAGGAATTGTGATGGTCGTACTTTTGCATTAGATGATATCAAAGGAGAGAATGGTGCTTTAGTAATTTTTACTTGCAATACTTGCCCATTTGTTGTCGGGCGCGGTGATACTGAAGGATGGGAAGGTAGATACAATGGAATTATTGAATTTGCCGAGTTAAATGGCATTGGGTCTATACTGGTAAATTCAAATTCAGCATACAGAAGAAATCATGACAATATCAGCGCAATGAAAAACCGAGCGCGTGATATGAACTACGCCGCTCCATATGTTGTTGATGAAATGAGTCAGTTAGCCAATGCGTTTTATGCTAAAACAACTCCACACGTTTTCCTTTTTGACTCAGATCTAAGCCTTATATACAAAGGTGCTATTGACGACAATGTGGATAGCGCAAAGGACGTTGAAAAGCATTATCTTAGAGACGCTATAGAGCGTCATGGATCCGGTAAAAAAATTCGCAAAAGCGTTACTGCTCCTCTTGGCTGCTCAATTAAGAGAGAAAAGAAAAACCTTAATTAAAGCGGTAAGTTCCCGTGCTTTTTGCGCGGGTTATTTCTAACCTTATTCTTAAGCATATCAAATGCTACAATTAACTTCTCGCGAGTATCGCTTGGGTTAATCACCTCGTCAACATATCCTCGTGATGCTGCATTATAAGGGTGTGCAAATAGCTCAGCATATTCAGCCTCCTTTTCTGCAAGTTTTGCAACTGGATCAGAAGAATCTTTAATCTCCTTTCTGAAAATAATTTCTGCTGCACCCTTTGCTCCCATTACGGCAATCTCTGCCGTAGGCCAACTATAAACCATGTCTGCTCCAATGTTGCGGCTATTCATAACATCGTATGCTCCTCTATATGCTTTTCTCGTAATTACAGTAACGCGAGGAACTGTTGCTTCAGAGAAGGCATACAGGAGTTTTGCTCCGTGAGTGATTATACCATTCCACTCTTGGTCTGTTCCAGGTAAGAATCCAGGAACATCCTCTAATACTAAAAGTGGCACATTGAAAGCGTCACATGTTCTTACAAAGCGAGCCGCTTTAATAGATGCGTGGATGTCTAACACCCCTGCTAAGAAAGCTGGCTGATTAGCAATTACACCAACAGACTTTCCTGCTAGTCTAGCGAAACCAACTACAATATTTTCTGCGTAATCTTTTTGTACTTCGAAGAAGGTATCTGAATCTACAATCTCATTAATCGCTTCGCGAATATCATACGGTTGTTGAGCATTTTCAGGAATTAGACTATCTAATGCAGGACGCTTTTCATTACCAGAAGTATACTCTAATGCTAAGGGATCCTCTTCACAGTTTTGTGGAAGGAAACTCAGAATAGCTTTTGCTTGTTCGATAGCAGCCGCTTCGTGAGGGGCTGTAAAATGTGTTACTCCCGATTTAGTTGCGTGTGTTTTTGCTCCGCCCAGTTCTTCTGAAGTTACCTCTTCATGTGTTACAGTTTTTACAACATTTGGTCCTGTAACAAACATGTATGAAGAACCCTCCACCATGAAGGTGAAATCGGTTAGGGCAGGAGAGTAAACTGCGCCGCCTGCGCATGGGCCTAAAATCAATGAAAGTTGAGGTACAACTCCACTAGCTTGAACATTCCGATAAAAAATATCTGCATATCCCCCTAGACTTACTACTCCTTCTTGAATTCTAGCTCCACCTGAGTCGTTTAATCCAACTATTGGGACTCCATTTTCTAGAGCAAGCTCCATTATTTTACATATCTTCTCAGCGTGTGCTTCGGCAAGTGATCCGCCGAGTACTGTAAAGTCCTGAGAGAAAACATAAACAAGCCTTCCATTCACTTTTCCGTAACCAGTTACAACCCCGTCTCCCAAAAATTTTTGCTTGTCTAGGCCAAAATTAGTCGACCTATGAGTCACAAGCATCCCAAGTTCCTCAAAAGTACCTGGATCTAACAAAAGGCTAATTCGCTCACGCGCAGTTAGTTTACCCTTAGAATGCTGTGCTTCAATGCGTTTTTCTCCGCCTCCTTTTAGCGCTTCTTCGCGCATCTTTTCAAGGCGTTCTGACGGACTATTAAACTGGTTTTGCATAATGCGAATCTACGGCAGATAAATTCTAACTTTGCGCCATGCATAGATCACA
>PBEE01000038.1:0-22693 GCA_002717605.1 Crocinitomicaceae bacterium
TTTGGTTTAGCCCCTCATTACTATGGGTAGTTGCAGCAACTGGACAAACTGTCTCACAAGGAGCGTGGTTACAGTGCTGACACATCATCGGCATGTGTACCGTCTGCGGATTCTCAGATGGATCCTCCATCTTTCCGTAGCTTGAAATTACGCCAACTCCTTCTTCAGCTCCCTTTTCAAGGCTGTAATCAGAAGAGTAGTAACGGTCGATTCTCAACCAGTGCATATCTCTGTGACGACGTACTTCGTCCTTACCAACAACACTTACATTGTTCTCTATATGACATGCAGTAACACACGCACTACATCCAGTACAAGTGCTAAGGTCAATTGTCATTCCCCAACGGTGACCAACTTCTTCTACAGCATGACTGTGCCAAAGGTCAAATGCACTTGTGGGCTTCTTATCTCTTGCATCAATTACACCATCGTGGTTAATGTCTTCATGTACATTAAGACCAATCACCCTATTCCATGATGCCTCACCTTTTATAGCATCTGCTTCGTGAAGGTATTCAGCTATAGTAGTTTCCTTCACTACTGAATCACGACCCATTGCTGTACTGTGAATCTGTGTACTAGCAAGTGGGTATTCTTCTCCGGTAGCTTCAATTGTTACATCGTAGTTGCTACCTGAAGTAAATGGGAATGCGTTAACTCCAATTGGAACTGGGTTACCGTTTGCATCAACAAGGTGATCGCCATTTTCTCCAGTTTGGTATCCTGCCTTACCGATGTTTTCTCCGCTAGCTCCACGACCGTAGCCAAGTGCAACAGATACGGTGCCCGGCTTTTGACCTGGCTGCATAAACGCAGGAAGTTCGATAGACTTACCATTAGAAGTAAGCTTTACAAGAGATGCAAAGTTCTCTTGGGCTATGTATATGTTAAGGCCCATTGCCTCCATGTCCTTACAAGACATAGTCAGGTAGTTATCCCAAGTGATCTTAGTAACGGGATCAGGAGTCTCCTGAAGCATTGGGTTTGCTGCGTGATTACCCACACCAATAGTTGGCTTTACATAAGTGCTAAGCTGCATTGCGCCTCCCTTCCTCGAGGCAACTTCGCTTGCAGCAGCTGCAGTGCTTATAGCTGCAGAGTAAATAGGTGCAGATGACACAGCATCAACAGACATATATCCATCGTGAACTGCTGAGTTCCAATTTGCATCATTGTACAATGCGTCGGCTTTATACTCTACATTATAGTTTGTCCTTATATAGGTGTACCAATCTGAATTAGATGCTCCAGCCCAAACCAACATTGACTCACCCGCTGCTCTCGTATCAAATAATGGTGCGATAGAAGGTTGAACCAAATCAACTCTTCCAGAGTTTAAGCTTAGATCATTCCAGCTCTCTAGATAATGGTGGTTAGGTGCAACATAAGTCGAACGAGAAGCAGTCTCATCTGAGATACCGCTCATGCTAACTGATGTCTTAACCTTAGCAAGACCAGCGTTGAAATCGTCCGCATTTGGCAAGTCGTAAGATGGGTTACAATCTAGTGTTATTAGAGTGCTAACCTTTCCTGCATTCATATCAGTAACTAGTTGTGCTGTAGCAGCGTCATCTCCACGGAATGCAAGAGATGGATTTTCTAGATCAAGAGTTGAACCGTAGTTACCAAGTGCTTGGTTTACTGCAGCAACTAAAGTTTGTGTTGCTTCGTCGTTTGCGGCTGCAAGTACGATTGACTTTCCGCGAGCTCCATTAAGTGAATTTGCAGCTTCTTGAACTCTTGCTGCTGTAGCTTCATCAAGATTAGAAACAGATGAACCGTTAATTGCTGAAAGCAATCCTGCTGCAACATTTCCTTCGTCTGAAGGTGTAATTGGAGTTCTAACGTCAGCATTTGTTCCAGTCATAGTCATAGCTGACTCGAACTGGTAGTGCTTAGAAAGTGTTCCTCTCTCAGGTCTTCTAAGATCAGAATACTGTGATTCGATCTTAGTATTAGTTAACCAGTTATTTAAGAAGTCAGCACCTATACTTACAATTACTTCTGCTTTTGAGAAGTCGTATGAAGGAACTGCGTCAACACCGAAGTTGTTTGCATGAATATTTCTTAGAGCGTTGTATGAAATCGCATCGTATTGAACGTGTTCAGCTCCAAGAGAATAAATTGCCTTTTTCAATGAAGGGCTTAGAACAGTGTTTGAAAGAACAACTGAACGACCCGATCCTAAAGAAGATTTTACTGCAGAATCTATATCAGCCCAAGTTGTTGGCTTACCATCCTTAAGAGGACCTTGAAGACGAGCACTATCGTATATGCTCATTACAGAACCAATTACACGTGCATTTGCGTGCCCTAGTTCTGAATGCTTGTTTCCTTGAACGAAAATTGGACGACCTTCTCTTGTCTTAACAAGAACGTTGCAGTAGTCCAACCCGTCGTAGTATGTCGAAGCGTAGTAATTAGCTACACCAGGAGTTACATCCTCAGGCTTATTAACGTAAGGTATTGACTTGATAACAGGAGTCTCACATGCCGCTAGTGTTGCTGCAGTTAATGAGAAGCCCATAAACTTCAAGAAATCACGACGACCTGTAGTCGAAGTATTGAGGCGCTCGTCTGAGACGAACTCTTCAACTGACTGCGCTGCCGGGAACTCTTGACCCTCAGCGCTTGTGTAAGCTTCTGTTTGGTCTAGTTCGTCCAATCCGGACCAGTATCTTTTCAAATTAGCCATGTCTTGTCAGAATCAGTTTAGTAGTGACACTTTGAGCATTCCCATCCACCAAGCTCTTTTACAGTGATTTTATCATCTTCTAGGAAGCGACGAAGTTCTTCGTTACCTCTAAGTGTTGTCTTGAGTCTATCGTGCATTTCGGTGTAGTATCCATTTGAAGCCAAATCAATCTCAGCTTTGTTGTGACACTCAATACACCAACCCATTGTTAGTGTTGGCTTAGACAGCTCGATAATGCCCGGGAATTTGTCTCTAAGTTCATTGATCTCTTCAACTGGAGCGATTCTGCCAACTGAGTAGGTTGCTACATCTCCATGGCAGTTTTGACATTGCAGGCCTCCAACAACAACGTGTTGTTGATGACTAAAGAATACGTGATCTGGGAGGTTATGCACCTTATTCCATTTTACAGGTTCACCTTCATAACTATTTTGTGGTATTGTATATCCATTATTTCCATCACCATCAATATATGTCCCTGTTGCTGGATCAAAACCGATTGCAGCGTAGATCTTAGAAATTTCATCTTCACCTGATATCTTACCTTTTTTAATAGCTTTATGACAGTTCATGCAGACATTAGTTGAAGGGATGCCCGCATGTTTAGACTCATATGCACTATGGTGACAATATTTACAATCAACTTCGTTTTCACAGGCGTGTACACTGTGAATAAAATCAATTGGTTGGCTCGGACTATATCCCTCGTAAACACCAATTCCCATCAATGCTTGATACCCTTTTGTTATTCCAAAAGCTGTTATAAATAAGCCCACAAGTGAAACAAACACCATGTTTCTCCAAGCCCAACTCTTAAATCTATCGATATACGGTGAGTCAGGTAGTAATTCCTCTCCTGCTTTTTCTGAAATAATGTCTGAAAGTGAGCGTCTTACTCCTGAAGCACTAAGTGCAATTATTGAAAAGAGTACTGAAAGCAGAACAAACCAAAGCATGCTTGAGCTATCTCCGTCTTCTGATGCAGACTCATCGATTGTTGGACACGCATCGCTTGTGTCAACTGTTGCCTCAACGTTCGGTGGATTTGCAACGTAAGCCATGATGTCTTTAACATCATCAGCACTTACTGCTTGAGCTGTCATCCATCCGTAAGTGCCAACATATCTGTCAACAATAGATTTGATGTAGGCATCACCAGATTCTGCAGCTTCCTGTGGGTTTTGTATCCACTTCACAAGAAGCTCGTCCGAGGCGCCCCAACGGTCAGCAATACCAGCTAGACCTGGTGCTGCTAAAACTTCGTCAGTTACTTTGTGACATGAAGCACAGTTTGCGTTAAAAAGAGATTGACCGTTTTCGATGTTTCCTCCTTCCCATATGCTTTGAGCAGAAACAGCCGAAAACTGTAGTGTTATCAAGGAAAAGGCAGTAATTACGAAAAATCGCATTTTGTATTTCCTTCTAGCCGCCGGTTTGTACATGTAAATCAATAGACACAATTCTGCTGCAAAAATAGGCTTTAAAAGATGTTTTTGAGGTACTCAAATGCATAGAATAAGTTATACAAAACCTTATTTAGAATCAGTTGAAATAAGGGTAAAAAAATGATGGCTCGATATTTGGCATTTAACTCACTGACGTAAGTAGATTTGCCATAGATGAAAGACAGAGTTTTTACATATTTGATTAAAGTGATTCCTTTTTTAGTTTGTCTACTTTTTGCCTTTGAGGCTAACGCCCAAAGAGATAAAATCAGAAAGGTTCATAAAACAGATGCAATTATTGCAGATTCCACAACTATCAACTCTACAACATGCTCTTTAATTCCACTTCCTGAAAAAAATGGAAGTGGGAATTTTGTTTTAAATATGGATTCTGCTATCACTTCTCTATACCTAAGGGTATTAGATCAAGATCCAGTAATAAATGGATTTAGAATACAAATCTATTTTGGCGACTTGGAATCAGCAAGGGCCGTCAGGGCTAAATGCAGAAAAAATCTTAGCCACGACAACATATACCTAGAGTCAATCACTCCAAATTACAGTGTAGCTGTTGGAAATTATCGAGATCGTTGGGAAGCTGAAATTGCTCTATCAGAATACTCTAAAAAGTACAAAGATGCTTTAATCATTCCTTGTGAAATCAAGTTGCCAGAACTAGATTAAATATCAAGCGTCCTCTAAGGTTTGTTTAACTTCTACGTCTTCAAAAGCTTCAACTATATCGCCAACTTTGATGTCATTGAATTTCTCAATATTGAGACCACATTCAAAACCCTTGGCGACTTCTTTAGTATCATCCTTAAAACGTTTCAAAGATCCCAGTAATCCAGTATATACTACAATACCTTCACGTAGAATTCTTACCTTGCTCGACCTAAAAATCTTACCTTCAGTAACGAAGCAACCGGCAATTGTACCAATTTTTGAAATTTTGAAGGTTTCACGAATTTCTGCTGTACCAACAATATTTTCTTCGATTTTAGCTGAAAGAAGGCCCTCCATCGCATCACGCATTTCTTCAATTGCCTTATATATAATAGAGTAAAGTCTGATTTGGATTTCTTCTTTCTCTGCAAGCTTTCTAGCAGTAGAGGAAGGCCGAACCTGGAATCCAATAATATAAGCGCTAGATGCTGATGCTAGAAGCACATCTGACTCAGAAATTTGTCCAACAGCTTTATGAATAATATTAACCTGAACTTTTTCAGTAGATAGCTTCTGAAGGGAATCGCTCAATGCCTCGATAGAACCATCAACATCACCTTTTACAATTAGATTTAACTCCTTAAACTCACCTACCGCAATACGGCGACCAATTTCCTCAAGAGTTACAGTTTTTTGAGTTCTAACTCCCTGTTCACGTTGAAGTTGTTGACGTTTTGTAGCAATTGATCGTGCTTCTTTCTCGTCTTCAAATACATTGAATTTATCCCCCGCACTTGGTGCTCCATCAAAGCCGAGAACAGAAACAGGAGTTGAAGGACCTGCCAAATCAATTCTAGTTCCTCGTTCGTCAAACATAGCTTTAATCTTACCTGAATACTGACCCGCTAATACCGCATCACCTATTCTCAAAGTGCCACCTTGAACAAGAATGTTTGTAACATAACCTCTTCCCTTGTCAAGCGAACTTTCTACAACTGTTCCAGCTGCTTTCTTATTTGGGTTAGCTTTGAGTTCAAGTAGCTCTGATTCTAAAAGCACTTTCTCTAACAGCTGATCAATGTTAGTGCCATTTTTTGCTGATATCTCTTGACATTGGTATTTCCCTCCCCATTCCTCAACAAGGATATTCATCTCACTAAGCTCAGTCTTAATTTTATCTGGATTTGCAGTCTCTCTATCCATCTTATTAAGAGCAAAAATCATGGGAATTTCTGCTGCCTGAGCATGGTGGATCGCTTCTTTTGTTTGTGGCATTACAGCATCGTCAGATGCAATTACAATAATTGCAAGATCCGTCACTTGAGCCCCCCGAGCACGCATGGCTGTAAATGCCTCGTGACCTGGGGTATCTAAAAAAGTAATGTTCTTTCCATCATCCATTTTAACAGAGTAAGACCCAATATGTTGAGTAATCCCTCCTGCCTCGCCTTCAATAACATTAGCATTTCTAATATAGTCGAGTAAAGAAGTTTTGCCGTGGTCTACGTGACCCATTACTGTAACGATTGGTGGTCTTTCAACTAGATCTTCCGCATTATCTTCCTCAACTTCAATTGAGTCTTCAAGGTCTGAACTAACAAATTCAACTTCATAACCAAAGTCCTCAGCAATCATAGAAATTGTTTCTGAGTCTAAACGTTGATTGATCGATACCATAATCCCTAACATCATACATGAAGAAATAACATCGTTTGGCGACTTATCCATCATCGTAGCTAACTCTGCTACAGTAACAAATTCCGTCATTTTCAAGATGCTTTCTTCTAGCTGTTGTTGTACTAATTCATCTTCAGTACGCTCGCGGATGTTTTTTCTCTTTTCTCTTCGAAGCTTAGAAGATTTAGACTTCTTACCCCCGCTAAGTCGAGCAAGTGTTTCTCTAATTTCCTTCTGTATATCTTCTTGACTTACTTCTTTCTTAACGTATCCAACTTTTTGTTTCTTTTTATTCTTGTTTTTTTGGCGCGCTTCTTTTGCTTGCTTTTTGACGTCTATCTTCTTTACTCTTACTCTCTTTCTTTTACCATCATCAGAAGATTTCGGCTTCTCAACTGGAAGTTCTATTTTACCAACGACTTTAGGTCCTGAAAGTTGTTCTACTTTTGCCTTGACTACATCAGGGGAATTCTCAGTCGGAACATCTTCATTCTTTTCGATCGGCTTTATAGCCGACTTTACAACAATTTTCTCTGCCTCTAATTTCGCCTTAATTCTTGCGTCTTTAGCAGCAGCCCTCTTCTCTGCATCTTCCTTTTTTTTAGCCTCGAAGTCTAGCTTGCCAACTACCTTTAGTGAGCTTACTTTTGGCTTTGGCACTTTTGAGACTGGGCTTTCGTGCTCATTCTCTTCCTTTACCTTTTCTTTCTTTGTAAAGTTAAGGTCTATTTTTTCAACTGAAGACTTAGTCTCTTCTAACTCTTTATTTTTTGTACTTTCTAGGCTGATGTTTTCTCTATCAATATTAACTGTTGAACGTTGCGCTGCTTCCTTAGCGTCTTTATCACCTTGGAAGTTGTTACGCACGAGAGCATAAACCTCAGGGCTCAACTTTGTATTTGGTTTAGCCTCAACTTGAATGCCCTGAGTATCAAGGAAATCTACAATTGTGCCTATGCCTAAATTGAACTCTCTAGCAGCTTTACTTAATCTTACTGGTTTATTTGCGTCAGCCATGTACTTTTTTATCGTTGGGGAAGGTAGGCATTAATCAGGTGAGATGATTGATTATTCTAACTCCTTCTTTAAAATCCTTATAACTTCTTTTACGGTTTCTGATTCTAAGTCCGTTCTTACAATAAGACTTTCTTCATCAATTTCAAGAACAGAGCGAGCAGTGTCGCAACCTATTTTTATAAATTCCTCAAGAATCCAAGTATCTATTTCATCACTGAATTCCATTAGTTCTACATCGTCCTCTGTTTCGTCTTCCTCACGGAAAACATCAATTTCGTATCCAGTTAACAAACCGGCAAGTTTGATATTGTTCCCTCCTTTGCCAATAGCCAGGCTTACCTGATCTGGTTTGAGATATACTTCTGCTCTTTCATTCTCTAAATTGAGAGTAATCGATGAAATTTTTGCTGGGCTTAGAGCTCTCTGCATGAGTAGTTCCTCGTTTTCAGTCCAGTTAATTACGTCAATATTTTCGTTGCGTAGCTCTCTTACAATTGAATGGATTCGAGATCCCTTCATTCCAACACAAGCTCCCACTGGATCAACTCTATCGTCATAAGACTCAACAGCAACTTTTGCTCGCTCACCTGGAGAGCGAACAATTTTCTTAACTGTAATTAATCCGTCGTAAATCTCAGGCACTTCTTGTTCAAATAGACGCTCAAGGAATTCAGGGGCTGTCCTGCTCAAAATAATTCTTGGCGTGTTATTGCGAAGTTCAACTGCTGCTACAACGGCTCTAACGGTATCCCCCTTCTTAAAGTAATCGCCTGGAATTTGGTGTTCTCGAGGCATAACAACTTCGTTATCGTCGTCGTCAACAAGAAGAATTTCGCGCTTCCATATTTGATAAACCTCAGAAGTAACAACTTCTCCAATTCTGTCCTTATACTTCTGGTAAATTTTATCCTTCTCAATATCCATGATGCGCCCAACTAAGTTTTGGCGAAGAGAGAGCACCGAGCGACGTCCAAACGACTCTAATTTAATTTCTTCAGACACTTCCTCTCCCACCTCAAAGTCATCCTCAATTTTTAGTGCATCGTCAAGAGAAATTTGAATGTTATCATCTTCAACTTGTCCATTTTCTACAATCTCACGATTACGCCAAATTTCGAGGTCTCCCTTTTCTGGGTTGATAATCAAATCGAAGTTTTCGTCAGAGCCGTACTTCTTAATAATCATGTTTCTAAAAACATCTTCAAGGATTACCATCATAGTCTCCTTATCGAAATTTTTGAATTCTTTGAACTCGCGAAACGAATCAATTAGGTTCAGTTCCATTGTACCTTATTTAAACGATATTATAACTTTTGTCCATTCTAAATCACAGTTGTTGAAAAAGTGCTTTTCTTCAACCCATTGCTTTGCCTTTCGTCCTTCTATGCGTTTTTTTTCACGCGTCTTTAAGACTAAGGACTTAACCTCTCCTTCTTTTTCCTCAATACTGACAAGCTCTCCTTCTAACTTCTTTCCAACATTTGGAAGAACCATAACTTGCTTGCCAATTAATTTTCTATATTGACGCAGAACCTTTATTGGCTGATCTAAACCAGGTGAGCCTACGTCAAGCGAAAAATCCTCCTCATCTCTATTTAATAATCCTTCGATATGACGACTTAATGCCATACAATCTTCAATAGACGTTCTATTATCGTTGTCAAGAGAGATACGAATTACGTTTCCAACAGCAACTTGAACATCCACTAAAAAACCAGATGTTCCATCAAGGAAATCCTCGGCTAATGCACTTATGGTTTTTACGTCTATCATTTTAAAAAGTTTTGAGCATAAAAAGGGGGCATGTGCCCCTCGTAATTTATTCTCCTCACTATTTCAGGCATAAAAGTACACAATCTTTATGTAACTATATGCAAAAGCATAACACAATATTCCGAACTTTACTTTCGTAGAAGAACCAGTGAATACACAATTAAATAATATATTAAGATGTTTTACAAGTTTAGCTATTGCCTTTTTTTGCTTCAAAAATGATTGTAATTCTCAAGAATTCAGGCCTTTAGGAATTTGGAAAGACTTCTTCCCATACGAGAAAGTTGAAGAAGTTCAGCCTACCGATGGAGTCGTTTACGCTAGGACTAAATACGCTGTTTTTAGTTATCACAGTGAAATAAACCAATTAATAAGACATAGTACAGTACAAGGATTAAGTGCGGCTAATCCATCTGCTATAGCTGTTATTCCAAGTAGTGAAACCAACGATAACGTAATTGTTATCGGTTATGAAGACGGAAATGTGGATCTAATGATTGACGGTCAAATATTTAACATGCCAGATATTAAAAACAGTAATCTAATAGGCAACAAAGCAGTTAAAAATATTTTTGTCGATCCCCCCAACGCATATTTAGCAACTTCTTTTGGAGTGGTAGTAATAAATGCTAGTGATATAGAAGTAAGTGAAACATGGTACATTGAAGGCCAACAAAATTTACTAGGCGTTAGTGGAGTTTATAAGCATAATAACAAATGGGTGGTTGCAACCGATAACGGTGTATACGAAGCTGATTTAAACCACCCGTTTTTAACCAGCTCAGAAGCTTGGAATAAGTGGGATGATTTGCCAGAGGATCCAAGTACACAAGTAAGCGAATTAAACTTTACTTCTAATAGAATTTTTGCACACTTAGGCAATCAATTTAATGGAAGACTTTGGTACAAAGAAAACTCACAATGGTCGCTTTTAGATGGTTGGCCTGAAGAAGGTGATAGACTCAACGGAATGGATTCTAGAAACGACACTCTACTTATCGGTTTGAAACACAGTGTAGCTCGATACGATGAAAATTTGAATCTAATTGAAGAAACCAATGAGTTAGGATCTTGGATAAAAGTGAATGATGTTGAGTTTGGTCTAGAGGAAGAGACAACTATTTGGATAGCAAGTGAATATGGTGGACTCTTAAGATTTGTCCCAAACCCTAATACAAATGGTTTAGACAATGCTCTTTTCTACCCAAAAGGCCCAGAAAATGCAAGTGCTAGGAAGATTGATTGTTGGAATGATAACCTCTGGTTTGCAACAGGTGGAGTCGATGTAATCTGGGATGGCCTATACAATTCTGAAGGTGTTCACGGACTTGTCAATCAAGAATGGATAGATGTTAATTCACTTGAGAGTGAAAACGAAGTAAGTGGGATTAGAGATATGATTGATGTAAGTATTGACCCATTAAATACCAACCACGTAATGTTTGCCTCTTGGGAAGAAGGAATTATTGAAGTACTTAATGGCGAAATGATTGAAATCTATAACAAATCAAATTCTACTATTCAAGAAGCTAATTTTGGTGGTGGGCCTAGAACTGGTATTGGAGGGCTTGATTACGACATCAATGGAAATCTTTGGTTCACAAACTCATTTACCGACACTCCCCTTCAAGTTATGCTTACAAGTGGTGATTTCATCCCCATGGATTTAGGTGAGGATTTAAATATCGACCAAAACATCGGCGGGCTTAAGTGTACATACGACGGAAGATATATTTGGGCTCTCCTACCCCGTGGTGGAGGAATAGTAGTATACGACAATGGTGGAACCATAGAAAGTTTATCAGATGATAATTGGAGGTTTTTGAACACAGGCGATGAGTCGGGAGCTCTTCCATCGAATTATGTTTACTGTATAGAAGAAGATCTTGACGGAGAGATTTGGCTTGGCACTGCATCAGGGCCTGCAATTTTTTATAGTTCAGAAAGTCTATTTAATAATGACGAAAACACAACAGCATCTCAGATTTTAATCCAACAAGACGGCAACTACCAATATCTCTTAGAAACTGAAGTAATTACAACAATTAAAATTGACGGAGGAAATAGAAAGTGGGTTGGCACGAACGGGTCAGGTGTTTATGTCCTTAGTGAAGACGGTCAAGAGATAACGCACCACTTCACAACCAGTAATAGTCCTCTTCCAGATAACAATGTCCTTGACATGGCTATAAATCACAGAAATGGAGAAGTTTTCATAGCAACTGAAAACGGAACCGTCTCATATTTAAGTGAAGCAACAAACTGGGACCCTGAAATGGGCGACATTTATGTATTCCCAAACCCAGTTGACCAATTCCACATTGGCCCAATCACAATTGATGGCCTAGCATACCAAACTACATTACATATTACTGACGCTTCTGGCCGAGTAATCGCTGTTGAAGAGTCGCTTGGAGGTCGTGCAACTTGGGATGGTCTCCTTGATGATGGTACTCCTGCACCTTACGGCGTTTACATGGTTTTTGCCGTTGACGATGACGGCTCAAATTCTGCCATGACAAAGTTTGCTATTACGAGGTAACTTTGGGCTATGTCTGATTTAAAAATCATAGGGATAGAGGCGGAGATTTCATGGGAAGACCCTGCTGCGAACCGATTGGCTTTTGAGCAAAGGATTCGCGAAGCAGCTGGTCGAGGTTGCGAAATTGTAGCCCTTCCCGAAAATTTTACCACTGGATTTTCTATGAATACTGAATGTATCGATTCCTGGGAAAGTGGTGAAACGTTATCGTGGATGAAGGGGCTTTGTGCCGAATTGAATATCGCTCTATTTGGTAGCGTTGCATTTAAAATGAAAGATGGTTCAGCTCGAAATAGAGGGTTGTTTGTTAGGCCAAACGGAGAATATAACGTCTACGACAAAAAACATTTATTTACCCTCGGCGGTGAAGGTGATAATTACGTGAAAGGTGGTCAAAAGGTTGTTGTAGAGTACAAGGGCTGGAAGATTCTACTACAGATTTGCTATGACCTAAGATTTCCTGGTTTTGCAAGGAATATTCCAGAAAGTTTGTACGATGTTATTATTTACGTAGCTAATTGGCCTGAGCCTCGCATTCACGCATGGAGGACCTTGCTACAAGCTAGGGCGATAGAAAATCAGTGTTATGTTATGGGGGTAAATAGATGTGGAGTAGATCCTTCTGGCAATATGTACACTGGTGATAGTTTAGGTTCAGATTACCTGGGGTCGGTTTTGAGTGAGGGACCCGTGGTTGAACTAAGCTGTGTGAGAAGTCAACTAGATGGGTATAGGGGAAAGTACCCCTTTTTGTGGGACGGAGAGTGATTTACCCGAAATGTTACCTCTCCTCTACGCTGGTCGGTGAGGGTTTGGAGGTATTAACTTAAGATGATCACTTTTTATTCACTTGATTTTAGGAAATGATTTATGTCCTAGAGCGCCGTTTTTCATTAAATCATCCTACACTTTTTTTAATTCAAAAAACAATCGAACTAGTAACTAGTATGGTTATTTTTTGGGTTTGCTTTTTGTTGGTTGCTTACTTAAAAGCGCTAACTCCAGTAACATCCAATCCTGTAATCAATAAGTGAATATCGTGAGTTCCCTCATAAGTAATTACCGATTCTAGGTTCATTATATGACGCATGATGGGGTATTCGTTCATGATACCCATTGCCCCTAGAATTTGGCGTGCTTCACGTGCGATGTTAAGAGCCATGTCTACGTTATTACGCTTAGCCATAGAGATTTGCGCACTTGTTGCACGGGCTTCGTTGCGTAGTTGACCTAGGCGGAAAGTTAGAAGTTGAGCTTTAGTGATTTCAGTAATCATTTCGGCTAATTTCTTTTGCTGAAGTTGAAATCCTGCAATTGGCTTTCCGAACTGATAGCGCTCTGTTGAATAGCGCAATGCTGTGTCGTAACAATCAAGGGCTGCACCTATAGCACCCCATGCAATTCCAAATCTCGCAGAATCTAAACAGCTTAGCGGTCCACCTAGCCCAGAACGTCCAGGAAGGATGTTTGACTTTGGCACTCTAACATTGTCAAAAATCAATTCACCTGTATCTGATGCTCTCAGGCTCCACTTGCCCTTCATTGTAGGAGTAGAGAAACCTTCCATTCCACGTTCAACAATTAAGCCGTGGATTCTGCCTTCTTCATTCTTAGCCCAAACCACAGCAACCTGTGCGAATGGCGCATTAGAAATCCACATCTTCGCTCCGTTTAGGATGATGTCGTCACCGTCCTCAACATAGCTAGTTACCATTCCTCCTGGATTTGACCCGTGGTCTGGTTCAGTTAACCCAAAGCATCCAATCCACTCTCCAGTTGCAAGCTTAGGAAGGTATTTTTTCTTTTGTTCCTCAGTACCGTATTTCCAAATAGGGTACATAACAAGTGAGCTTTGAACCGAGGCCGTTGAGCGTAGGCCCGAGTCGCATCTTTCTAATTCTTGCATTAGAAGTCCATAGGAGATTTGGTCTAGACCAGCTCCTCCGTATTCCTCAGGAATATATGGCCCAAAGGCTCCAATCTCTCCAAGTCCTGGGAGGAGGTGCTGAGGAAATTTGCAGTTTTCTGCAGCTTCCTCAATGATGGGGCTTACTTCTTGCTTTACCCATGCTCTGGCTGTATCACGAATCAACTTGTGCTCTTCCGTTAGAAGATCATCCATGTTGAAGTAATCGTGTCCTTGGTATAAATCTGTTCGCATTTGAAAAAATATTCGCCGTAAAGTTAATCTACATTGGTCGCTTCATAGACTTCATCCGCCTCTAAAATGCCTTCTTGATATGCAGAGACTGCAAGTCTATCTGCGACTTCGTTTAATTCGTTTCCTGCATGTCCTTTAACCCAAACAAACTCAACCTTGTGTTTGGGATAAATCTTTAGAAACCTCTTCCAAAGATCGGGGTTCTTCTTTTTTGCAAATCCCTTCTTCTCCCAACCAAAAACCCAGCCCTTAGTAACAGCGTCTACAACGTACTTCGAGTCTGAGTAAATAGTAACATCAGTACCATCAAACTTTAATGTCTCTAAAGCAATTATGACAGCCAAAAGCTCCATGCGGTTGTTGGTGGTAAGCCTAAACCCTCTACTCATTTCCTTTCTGTGCTCACCAGAAAGCAGTACTATACCATATCCACCTGGACCAGGGTTTCCGCTGGCTCCACCATCAGTATATACGGTTACTTTGGGCATTTAGATTAGGTGTTGGACGTTTGATGTGAAAAGCTTAACTGCGATTGACAATAGAATTATCCCAAACACTTTCCTAAGCACAGCAATTCCTCCTTCACCTAAAAGTCTCTCTAACTTTCCTAGAAATTTTAGAACTAGGAAAACCATTGCCATATTCAACAGAACGGCAATTGTGATATTGAGTTGGTCGAATTCTGCTCTCAATGATAGTATTGATGTCATACTACCTGCTCCAGCAATAATTGGGAAGGCAACTGGAACGATAGTCGCAGTTTTCATAGATGAAGCATCTTGTTTGAAAAGTTCAACTCCTAAGATCATTTCTAATGACATAAAGAATAGGACAAACGAACCCGCAACAGCGAAGCTGTTTATGTCTACTCCTAAAAATGTAATGATGCCCTCACCTATAAAAAGAAAGGCAAGCATTATACCCAAAGCAATAAATGTTGCTCGGCCAGGATGAATGTTTCCCGCCTTGCTTTTAACATCCATCAAAACAGGGATGGAACCAACGATGTCTATCACAGCAAAGAGAACCATTGTACTCTTTATTATTTCAGTCGCGTTTAACTCCATTTTTTAATCGTTAATCATTGCCTCGGCAATGCGTGGGTAGTAGTGATGCTCCAAAGCTAGAACTTTCGAAGCAATTTCTTCAGCAGACTCACATTGAGATATGTCTACTTCAACTTGGAAAACTACATCACCCTCATCGTAGTCCTCAGATACTTTGTGTATGGTCATGCCTGATTTAACGTCGTCTGATTCAAATACAGAGTTGTGTACATTCATCCCGTACATGCCTTTACCTCCGTGTTTGGGCAAAAGTGATGGGTGAATGTTCAAAATCCTATTATTAAATGCTTCGATAATATCCAACGGTATTTTCAGCAGGAAGCCAGAAAGCAATATCCAATCAATGTTTAAAGAGTTCAGTTTTGCTAGCAACGCTCCTTCTGCTATTTGGACTTTGTTGAAATGAAAGATCTCAACACCAAAATTTTCAGCAATTTCTATTACTCCCGCAGTTTTGCGGTTTGTTCCCACAGCAGTGATCTCAATTTCAGAGTTTCTTAAAAAATGTTCGATTAGGGATTTAGCATTGCTTCCCGTTCCAGATGCAAGAATTGCAACTCGTGTCATTTGGCCTACTTATTTTATTTAATAGCAACCCATTCAGACATTTTCTCCTCCATGATGCCGCAATCTGTAGCAAGCAATTCAAGTTCATTTTCTGAAATTAAACTGATACACATCATTCCGTTATCGCCCTTTGAGAGGAAGACGAATGTTTTGATTGGGTATGCGTCTGAGCTTTTTGCATCAACTAGTGTTTGGCCTAAGTTATTACAACGCTCCGTCATAAAAGATCTCGCTTACTCGAAAGTAACCTTTGTATTTTGAGGTTGTGTCTCTGATGGTTGACCCGACATGCCAGATAAGCCCAAAATCACGTCTTGGTATTCATTGATATTCTTTTCGAAACTATCCTTTCGAGAAGCTAATTGCGTAACGAACGCGTCTTCTGGATGGTAGTACTTTAGCACCCTGTGCAGCCTGTCACAAACCTGAAGCGAGAGCTGCCTTTCTTCTTCTGTAGCAGCAAAATACTCTGGCGAAAGACTCAAGCTATATGCTATTGTTTCTTCGGCCTGAGTAAAGAGATCCTCTGTAAGTTGCTTGGCAGTTGCAAGGGCATGAGCTTGTTCCTCTTCGCTAAGAATTCCAGCAATATCTGTTTTAAGTGTGTCGCTATTTGAAATCTTTATATACGTTTCCGCAACAGGCATAATTACGCGAGAATATGGAACATTCTGCTTGGGCGTTCCTCTGAGGATTTCATCTAAAATAATAAGTGCTCTCTTTGGATCTTTTTCCTCAACCAATGCCTCACTTAGGTTAGACATCTGTAAGCGAACATTAGTCACCATGCGCCTATTATTCTCATCCATATAGATTCCGTGATCCAAATCATCCATTCCACCCCAAACCCACTTTTCCATTACGTTTTCAAACATTAGGTCTGTTGCAATACCCCCAATTATGTTTGGGTTTGGATTTGTCGGGTACTTAATCGGAACAAGTCTATAAGCTAGGCCTTCAAGTCTGAAATAATCCTGAAGGCCTATATAAGCATCGCCACCAGTAGTTACTGCAAAGTAAACAGGACGCTCCCAATTATTGTTTGCAAGAATTGAAAGAACTGCAAGTTGATTCTTTAGGACATATTGTAGTGGCTTTCCTTTACCATCCTTTACAGCCCACTTTAATTCGCTTGCGATTTGACCTTGTTCTTCCTCATTTAAGAAGCCCAAACTTTTTACATGCTCAGCATCAATCGGAATACTGAATTTATTTGAAGGGAAGTACTGGTATTTCTTAGTGCCAAAAGTTTCCACATTATTGTCATCTAAAGCAGTTTCAAAGGCAGTGTGAAGGTTAGCGTATTCATTATTTGGCCTAAGAAGAACAACGTCTCTAGTTCCCTGTCTATACTGCTCTTCGGTCATCTCAATTGGTAGTGGCTCACTTTCGTAGGCTTTTCGACGCATTTGATCTATGTACCAATCCGTATTTAGAAGACTTAGGTTGCAAACTCTAACATCCGTTCTTACTCCTTCCACCTCTTGAGCATACCAAAGTGGGAAGGTGTCATTATCACCATTTGTAAATAAGATGGCATTTTCCTCAAGAGAGTTTAAATAGTTCTTAGCGAAATCAACTCCTGTTCTTCTATGAGCTCTAGAATGATCATCCCATCCTTCGAATCCCATCAGAGCAGGAACAGTTATTAGCAAGCAAACTAAGGTTATCGCTTTGGCATTCTCATCGAGTTTAACCTCCTTCATTACATAAGCTATTGCATAAAGTACAGCGCTAACCAAGGTGATGAAAAGAACGCTAAAAGAGAGTGTGTTTGGGCCACCTGTTACGAATTCTAAAAGCAAGAAAAGAATGCCTGCTCCTGCTGGTAGAGCAAATCCTTTTACCAAATCTTCGATATTACATTTTCGAGATGTTTCGAAAAGTGCTAAAACGCTTAACCCAATCCATATTGCGAATGCATAGAACGATCCAACATAAGCGTAATCTCTCTCACGGGGTTGCATGGGGGTTTGGTTTAGGTAAACTACAATAGCAATTCCAGTCATAATGAATAGAAGAGCAACAACTCCTGCCCCTCTAGGATCTCTCGTCGTTTGGAATACAAGTCCAATTAATCCTAGAATTAGAGGCAAGTAAAAAAACTTGTTTAGCCCTTTATTTTCCTTCATTTCAGTAGTTAGCTCGCGTCTATTACCAAGCCTTAACTCATCGATTGCATTAATTCCAGATAGCCAATTTCCGTCCAAAAACCCTCCATGACCTTGCACATCGTTTTGCTTTCCGGCAAAATTCCACATGAAATATCTGAAGTACATCCACCCCATTTGATAGTCTGCAAAGTATCTGAGATTTTCTCCCATCGTTGGTTGCAATTTCTCAAGCGTATTATCTAATCCAGCTAGAGCTGCTTGTTGGCTTTGGTAGTCTTTTGCTCGGCTAGCTTGCTGCTCATAAGACCTCTTTTGGGCGTTCAACCTTTTCACAAATGGCTTACCGTAGTCCAAACCACTTTCAAGCTGTTGCACTATCAAATCAGTCAAAGCCTCTTTTGATCTAATGTCGTCAAGTGGAGCCAATTTCATCGAACCAGATTGGGGATCTCTAACCACAATTTCATTTGATGAACGAACTTGGTAATCGTCACTTAATCTTTGGCCATAAGAATTAAAAAGCTTTTTAAGGGAAAGCTCAAGTTTGTCCTTTGGGAGCTTACCGCTCAGAATATCATTTTTAATATGCATGATGAACTGAAGCTTGTTCATCTCCCCATCTAAAAGGGGACTAGTGTATTTCAAATACTCATTAAATCCTTTGTAATTGCTCCACCTCTTGTATTCTTTAATATGCCTAGAATCTGAAGAATACATCCTAGGGAAGAACATTGTAAACCTGCTATCGTAGTTGGGCACTGAACCCTTTTTCTCACCTGAGTTTACATATTCCTCAACAATTCTATACTTGTCGTTTGCCTCCTGCTCTAAAAAATTTATCGCAGCCAATTCGCTCTTAAAGGACTTAATTCTAATATCTCTTATGCCTCTGTTTTCCTTAACCGAATAACTTTTAACCCAGGTCTTTGAGCCATCGTTATATTGTTTTTCTAAATCTAAAGGCGTATCCCAAAACTGACCCATTGCCAGTGGCCTATCTCCGTACTGTTCACGATTTAAATACTTCAGCAGCTGGAAAAAATTTTCGGGGTCATTTTCATCCATTGGAGGATTCGCGCTAGACCTTACCACAATAGTTGTGAAAGAACTATAGCCGATTAAAATCATAGCAACAGATAGCGCAAGTGTATTTACTGCCCACCATCCTCTCTGTCTAGAATAATAGACTACTCCTGAAATAATCGCTATAAGAAGTAGTAAATAAATAAAGATTCCAGTATTGAACTGACATCCTATAGTATTCACAAAAAACAACTCAAATTTTGCAGCTAACTGAATTAAACCTTGGATTACACCAATCTGAATCATCCCTAACAAAAGGATAGAAATAACTCCTGTAATAACTAATCCTTGAATATTGAACTCGTACTTCCTAAAGAAATAAACTAAAGCAATTGCAGGTATAGCTAATAGATTCAAAAGGTGTACTCCAATTGACAACCCCATTAGGTAAGCAATGAGAATAAGCCATCTTGAAGATCCAGGTTCATCTGCAACAGTTTCCCATTTCAAAATAGCCCAAAACACAGCTGCAGTAAACAGCGATGATAATGCATATACCTCTCCTTCTGTTGCACTAAACCAAAAAGAGTCTGAGAATGTATAAGCTAGAGCCCCAATTGTTCCAGCACCTAAAATTGCTATTGCTTCAGATTGAGATGGCTCATTTGTAAATCCACCATAAAACCTTCTTGCAAGGTGAGTTATGCTCCAAAACAGAAACAGTATTGTAAATGAGCTGCTCAATGCAGAAAGCATATTAGCTGCAAGGGCTGCAGTTTCTGGAGAAGCAAAAATCATGAATGACCTTGCTAATAACATGAAGAGGGGCGCCCCCGGAGGGTGCCCCACTTCTAGTTTATATGCTGATGCGATAAATTCTCCGCAATCCCAAAAGCTCGATGTAGGTTCTACTGTTAGTAAATACACTACCGTAGCGATAAGCCATACAGACCATCCGGTCCAAATGTTGAGGCGATTGAAACTCATGTAGTCTAATTCTAGTGCCCCACAAAGGTATGAACTTCCCCCTGCCTTACCTCTGAACTATAACTCTTTTAGCAGAAGTTGTAAGCCCTAAAATTTGCATTGTGTACATCCCGCTTCCAAGCTCGTTAATGAAAAGTTGTGAGCCATTCTTTACAGCGCTATTGTAAACCACTCTTCCAGTAGCGTCATAAAGCTTAGCAGACCAGGATCCATCAGGCAATCCTGTAACTGTTAAGTTATCTGACGTTGGAATTGGATAAACAGTCCAAACATCAGTAGCTAATTCATCAACGGAGGTGTCATCACAATCCCAAACTTCAAGTGTAACAACTAGAGTAACTCCATTTGGACAAGCATCTGTATAATATGTTGCTGTAACAACATAAACGCCGTCTTCAGCGTAAGTATGGTCTTCCAAAGTTGAACCATATCCCTCAGTATCATCGCCAAAGTTCCAGAAAACTGTGGCATTTGGATCCACATTAACAAGCTCAAACGTCCACTCACAGAATGACCAATTTGGCGGAATAGCAACTATTGAACCATTACAATCCTCTCCACCTCCACTATTAATATATTCTTCACAAACTTCTACCCATCCACATTCTTCCGTTTCATAACCGACACAAACTGTAAAGTCGTCGCTTGGTATTTCAATAATTTCAATAGTTGATGTCCCGTCAATATAGACCTCTTCATCTATGTGCCAAATCAAGTTTACTCCTTCTGGGAAATCATATGCTTCAAACATTGCTATGCCATCTTCTACAGCATACCAAAGTTCAAGTGAACACGGATTATTTGGATTATTATCAAACGTGATGGTTTCACAAGTATATACTTCACCACAGTCCTCTGTAAAGTAACCAACACAAATATCTACACCATCTTGATTATAAGCATAATAATCAAGGTTGTCCAACTCAAGATAACTGGATCCTTCAGAATAGAATTCTGCATCAACCCACCACTGTAATGTCACACCTTCTGGATAATTGAATGCTTCATATACTGCATAAGACCCTTGGTTCCATCCTTCTATTGCAATTTCACATTCTAAATCTGATCCACCACATTCGCCAGCTGTCCAATCAGTAACACCATGATAGTAATAAGCATAACAATCATTTGAATACGTTACACCATCACAACCACATACAGGATCCCAAATATCATAGCATGCCATTTGATTATCGATAACACTTTGATCAACACAATCCTCGTCATCACAACCCTCTATTTCAATGATTTCAGACCAATTTTCAAAACCCTCACATAATATATACTCACATTCATTTAAATAAAGAGTAAATCCGACAGGAAAAAACTGATCGCCATCGTAACACCCGAATTCATCAATAATTGGAGAGATTGTTTGACACTCCTCAAATGCACCACAATCTGAAGTTTCACCGACAACACAAACATCAATTGGCTCGATGATGTTGCTCATGTTATATTCAATAACGCTATCACCTAAGTTTATTTGGCTGCCATTTATAACCCAATTTAATTGCGTCCCCTCTGGGTAACCATATGCTTCTGCAACGAGTACTCCATTTGGATTGATATACCAGTCGAAGAAGATATCACATTCGTCATTACTATCATCACAAGTTCCATCTGACCATTCTGTAATACCACCGTAGAAAAATGCTTCACACTCATTATTGTATGTTATTCCATCACAACCACAAACAGGAGCATACACAATAGGACAAATAATGTTTTCGTTGATTTGGTCTTCATTAACACAATCAACCTGATAGCAATCTGGATAAATTTCCCAATTTGGAATAAATCCATATTGCAATCCATTAAAGTCAAGTGGAGAACACGTGTAGTTTTCACAGAAGTCATCACTTACTACCATAATCTCTCCAGCTAGATAGAATTGATTATCCTCATCATAACAACCAAGGTCTTCACCGTCATTACAACCTTCTATAGTCACCTCAGTAACAACAGTAACTAATTCACATAATGGAGTATAAACATAAGCTGTAACTAAATAAACTCCCTCTTCAGCATATACATGTTCTGTTAGCCAATTTGACTCGCCAGAAGTCCCATCTCCAAAATCCCAAAAAATATTATCAGTATCTTCTTCAATACCATTTAACTGGAATAACCAATTCAAATCACAGGGGACATCGTCTTGGATAGAAGCTTCTATCGTAAAATCACAATAGATCCCACATCCTGGAATAATCTGTAAGTCTGACCAATTACCTGGACTCTCGCAATATATGTATTCACAATCATTGTAAAATACTTCTTCTCCAACAGCGTAAAAATCGCCATTTTCTGAATAACAGCCTGCACCTTCACAATCTGGGATAACTATTATATCTGACCATGTATTTGGAGTCTCACAAAATATAAATGCACATTCATTATCATCAATGAATAGCTCGCTACCTAATTCATAAAATGTTCCATCTTCGGCAAAACAACCAAGACAGTCATCAAGAACATTGATGGAAGACCAATTGCCTGGAGATTCACAATAGATATACTCACAGTCTGTGAAAAACCATTCAGATCCGATATCGTAAAAGGCTCCAGTATCATCATAACAACCAAGGTTTTCAGTCATTATATCAGATAAATCAAATGTCTCACAAAATTCAATGCCATTGGGACAATCATCACTTATATAAAAAACACAAATTGAAACGGGCTCTAAAAAGGCAAGAAAGGCAACTTCAATTGCATCATCAATCGATTCAATTTCGTTTCCGTTTACTGTAAATATTAATTCGGCACCGATAGGAAATTCAACTGCCTGTATGTTCACAATATTATCGATGATTTCAAACACAAAGTTCAAAGAGCACTCAGGATTTAAGCACTCAGATGTGGGCATCGCTCCTCCTTCATCTGAGCCGTCTTGACAATCGTGCCACCCATCATTTAAATAATAATGGGGAACACAACCATCAGGTGAATATGATGT